>JAZRBW010000112.1:0-24981 GCA_045635305.1 Faecousia sp.
TGATTTTGTGCAACAAAATCATATCGCCACAAGGCGATAATTCGTGTAAAATCATTGAAATACCAACAAATTGCTACACAATTTGTTGGCGGGCGATTCGTGAATCGCCCCTACGATAAAATCAATCATCACAGCGATAAATCCCAATTTAATCGATCAATATGCTCTGCAAAGTTTCCTTCACCGCGTGGATACGGCCGGGAGCAAAGGGACTTTCCAATCCGGCAGATTCCAGGAAGGCCAGGAAATAAGGGGGCTTCATCCCCAGATTGTCCTTCAAACAGGTCAGACCCGCTCCCCTGTTTTCCAGCTCCATTTGATAAATCTGCATAGCAGCATCATTGCTGACCACATAGCTGATCACATACATAGGCTCGGTAAAGAAATGGGGAATGAGCACATAGCTGAAACCCGCGGTCAGACCGTAGCTTTCGCAGATCTGGTTGTATAGCTTTTCCACATTTTCCGCTGTCAGCGCATCCCCTTCCAGGGCATAAACCTGTTGCTCAAAGCTGGCGTAGGCCGCCTGCTCCACAAAAATGCACAGACTGTCCATCATTTTCAGCTTCTTCAGGTTTTGATCCCCATCGGCGTACTCCAGGCTCAAGTACTCCATGCTCTGCGAGAAGATCTCCGCCACATCCACGCTCACACCGCTGCCCATACTGGCATAGTCGCTGCAGAAATGGCCAAATTCATGGGCAAAGGTCAGCTTGTCGTATTCCGTGCCGGTGGGATTGACGAACACAAAGGGACTTTGATAATTGCGGATATAGATTTCAAAGGACGCATCCAGCTTATTTTCGCCGGGCGTGATGTCATAAAGGCCCGTCCCACTCATGTAGGAAAATGCCTGGGCGATCGGCCCACCCATATTCTGCGCCATGCCCTGCACATAGGAATATACTTCCTGCTCTGTACTCCAGTAGAGCACCACATCCATATTTTGCATGACTTGCCGATACAGCGGCACCAGCTCCGCCCGAATATCCGCCAGATAAGCGGTGGCTTGCTCCACAGAATAGTCCCGCAGATGGTAAAAATCGTAGGCAAAATCCCCATAGCTGTCATAGCCGGCATAAGTCGCCTGGGCCTGCCGCACCCGAATCAGCTCCACATAAATTTCCGCCATTTGCGCGCCATAGGTATCATAGAAGCTCTGGGTGGGGCCAAAGGCATCCCCGGCCTGGGCGATCAGATCGTAATACTGGTTTTCCAACCGGGTTTCCTGATCCAGCAGGGCATTGAAATGGTCATCGTAGATGCTTTCACCCTCATAGCGGTCAAAAAAGCCGGGGCCAAAGTAGTTGTCTGTTTCCAGTTCTTGCCGCAAAGCGGAATTGGCCAGCACCCGGTAGAATCGGTCTAACCCCGCATCCACCCGGCTGCTCTGCTCTGTGCAGAACTGATATTCCCCACAATAGTATGTATCCGTCTGATCCTGGCTGTAGCGGATCATCGCCAGGGCGAAATTGGTATAAAAATCGTCATAAACGCCGTAAAAATCGTAGATGATCTGCACCATGTTGGCAAGCTCTGTTTCCGACGCTGCCTGCGCACAGCATTGCTCCATAGTCTGCACGAACCGGTCCATGTCCGGCCGGGTATAGCTCATCTGATCAAATTCCGACTGTTGCTGGCCGAACAGCAGGTTGTCCAGCCGCTGAAAATAGCCGCCGAAATTCAGGCCTGAACAGGCAGTCAGCACCAGGCAAAGTGCAAGACACACCGCCAGGCAGGAAAACTTATTTTTCATCATGGTATTCCCTCCTGTTTGTCTCTAGCATACCATAACCTTCGCCGCAAGGCAACCGAAATCTGCCGCAGACGGAGAATCGCTTCAAATTTCCGTTTATCGTTCTGCTGGTTGTTGGAAATTGTCGCCCCAAAGGGGCGACAGCGGTGAAGCCCAACTTACTCTTTCCGATCCTCCATATGACCGGATCGGACAACCGGCGGTTTGGGGTCTTTCACTTCCCAATTTACAGGCTCTTTTTCTTCCTTTTTCACGTTTTTCTCGCCCCTTTCCTCCATAGTATCCGCAAAAGCACCCCCATTATACAAAAAGGACGCGGGTCATTGCCCGCGTCCGTCATCTTCCATATCTTCTTTCCTTTTCCTGCCGTGCTGCTCTGCCAACACCAGCAGCGCCACCACACAAATAGCGGCAGCGATCATGCCCACATAATACCAAGGGTCCTCCATGACCTCTTTTTGCCAATAGATGCCACCGTAATACATAAACCGTTTTGCCGTTACGGTGCAGCGCAGCAGCACCAGAATCGCCAGGGTGCCACAGCCAATGGCGATGCCTTTCCACGGAATCTTACGCATATGCAAGCCCTCCTTTTTTGTATTTTATCACACAGCGTCTTGAAACGCAACCCTTACCAAAGCACAAACAACACCAGCACCACCAAAAACAGCAGATTAAACAGGGTGAAGATGCGCATATAGTAGCCGGTTTTTCCGGGATTATGCGATGTATATTCCCGGAAGGTGATCAGGCTGGCCAGAGAAGCGATCAGGCTGCCCACACCGCCGATATTCACACCCAGCAGCAGTTCCCGATAATTCTCCGTAAACTGACTCAGCAAAATAGCGGAGGGAACATTGCTGATCACCTGGCAGGACAGCACAGAGAACAGCAGGGTGCTCTTCTCCAGCAGGCTGGAGAAAAGGCTGCGCACCAGCTCGATTCTTGCCATATTGCCGGCAAACACAAAGAAAAACACAAAGGTCAGCAGCAGCGGATAATCCACCATCCGCAGCGCTTTCCGATCCAGGAAAAGCAGCGCCAGAGGAATCACAGCCAAGCCGATCCAATAAGGAATGCCGCGGAACACGATGGCGATCGCCAGCACAAACAGGAGCAAATACACCACCGTCCGCCACAGGGGCAGCCGCACCTTCTCATCGGCCACCGCCAGCGACTCAGGCTTTACGAAAATCAGGCAGCAACCCGTGATCAGCGCCACGGAAATCAAAAACGGCAGCAGCATGATCTGCATAAATTCCATAGTGGGAATCGCAAACTTGGTGTACAGATACAGATTCTGGGGATTGCCAAAAGGGGTCAGCATACCGCCCAGATTTGCCGCAATATTCTGCATCACAAAGGTAAAGGCCATATATTTCTGCTTGCCGGTGGAAGAAAGCACCAGATAGCCCAGCGGCAGAAAGGTCAGCAGCGCCATATCGTTGGCGATGAGCATGGAGCCGATAAAGGTGATATACACCAGCGCCAAAATCGCCATTCGGGCATTGCGGAAGCACTGCACGATTTTTCTTGCCAATATGTAGAAAAACTGAATGTTCTTCAGCGCGCAGACCACAGCCAGCACGCAGAATAAGCAGGTCAGGGTTTTTACATCAAAATAGTCCCAATACGCCTGATCCGGAGGAATGAAAAAACAGGTCACCACAGCGGCCGCCAATGCCACCAGCATCACCACATTTTTCCGCAAAAAAGACGATGCCCGGTGCATCGTAAACTGCCGCTTTTGCATTGTATACTGTCGTTTCATCAGCTACTCTCTTTTCTTCGCAAATTCTTCCTAATCATAGCACATTTTTTCCATTTTGCAATCCCCAAATTGCTTTTTCGCTCTCCGGCATAGTTAAGCCGCATAGAATTATCATCTTTTTATAATTAGTTATTGACTTTCGATAATTTTTGTGCTACCTTGGAAATAACTGGAGGTGCCAATATGAGAATTCAAAAGCTTGTAACCTATACACTTTGGGCCAACCGACTGGTGGTCGCCCTGGTTGCCCTGCTGATCGCCATCCTGCCCGGGCTTCTGCGCTGGTATGCCGGTTTGTTGGGCTATTGCCCGACCAACTGGGAAATCATGGGCATCTGGCTGTCTTACATCGGCAGCGCAGCCGTCATTTTTGTGGCGCTGTGGAACATGGAAAAACTGATGAAAAGCATCCTTGCCGGACGGGTATTCGTCCGGGAGAATGTGCGCCGTGTGCGGCGGGTGCAGCTCAGCTGCGGCATCGTGGCCTTGGTTTGCCTGGTTGCCACGGTATTTATTCTGCCGATGGTGCTGTTAGCCGCCATTATGGGCTTTTTGTGCCTGACCGTCAGCGTGCTGGCCAATGTGCTGGATGCCGCAGTGGCGCTGCAGGAAGAAAGCGATCTGACGATCTGAGGTGGCGCTATGGCAATTATTGTGAATTTGGATGTGATGCTGGCAAAGCGAAAGATGACTTCTCTGGAGCTTTGCAAGCGCATCGGCCTGACCCAGGCCAACCTTTCCATCCTCAAAACCGGCAAGGCCAGGGCCGTGCGATTTGAGACTATGGATGCCATCTGCCGAGAACTGCACTGCCAGCCCGGCGACCTGCTGGAATATGTGGAGGACGACGCCCCCAGAACCGATAATGGGGCGCAGAAAGGGAGTTAGCTTTATGATGCAATGGCTTTTTGAACGGGATCCAGACGCATTGACGCTTTTCTCTTCCGCCATTGCCCTGCTGTTACAGCTTTTGCTCTGCCGCATAGCCAAACGAACCCTGGTCAAGCTGATCCCCATGGCACTGCTGACCCTGTCCACCATTGCCTTGATTATTTGCGGCGTATACGCAAAGGGCTGGGATGCTTTCGCTTATTACGGCCTAGCGTTCGTATCCTTCTGGCTGATTTTGGTATGCGGCATCAGTTGGTTTCTTTGTGCCGCCTTTGGAAAAAGCCGCTGCTAGCAACGCCCGTTCCATTGAAAGGAGAAATGTATGGATTCTTATGATGAATATGAGGTGCGGCCGCGGCTGCCCTATCCCACCGGAAAACGGGAGGTGACCTTCGGTCTTGTCATATTACCCTGCTCCCTGGCGCTGGCAAACAGCGTATGCTTCGCCGGGTTTCATCTGGGTTTTGCCATCTTTCAGACCCTGTGCATTGCGGCCGCCTTTGTCTATCTGCTGGCATCCGGCAGAAAGCCTGGTCTTTACAGCAGCGCGCTGCTGGCTCTCAGCCTGATCATTGCGGCAGGTTTCGCACGGTCTGATGACGGTTTTGTGAAATTCGTCATGGTGTGCTTCCTGTTCGTGTCAGTCAACCTGAGCTTGGGACTGCAGGCAAAGCAAAACCGCCGCTGTCCCGCCGGAATCACCTCCGTGCTGGATGCGCCGGACCTATTTTTCCGGCTGGGCTTTGGCAAGCTGCCGGAAGCCTGCGGCGGTATCCGCGATGCCGTGCGCAACGGCCCTGCCGCCAGTAAAAAGGCCGGTGCTATGCTGCTGGGTTTGCTGTTTTCCGTGCCGCTGCTGGTAATCGTGGCTTTCCTGCTGATTTCTGCAGATGCCGCCTTCGCCGGTCTGATGGCAAAAATGCCCACACTGGATGTGGCAGAGCTGGTGATAACTGTGCTCCTTGGCTGCGCAACAGCCTGCGTTCTGTACACCCGGGGCACAGCTTTGCGCCACAGCGAACCTGATGTCAAAACGCCGTTACAGCGAAACGGCATTCATTCTCTGACCGTGAACACCGTTTTGGTGATGGTCTGCGCCATTTATGGTGTGTATCTATTCAGCCAGCTGGCGTATTTTTCAGGCGGTCTTTCCGGCATCCTGCCCCACGGCTACACCATGGCCGAATATGCCCGCCGTGGTTTCTTTGAAATGGGCTGGCTTTGCGCCATTAACCTGGGCTTGATGGCCCTGGCCATTGGTCTTGTAAAGAGATCCCCCAAAACGCCCCTGTCCACCCGCCTTTTCTGCCTGTTCATCGGTCTAATCACCCTGTTTTTTGTTGTAGCCGCCAGTGCCAAGATGGCTATGTACATCGGCTCTTACGGCCTAACCCGCCTGCGTGTGCTGACAGAAGTGATCATGGTCTTCCTCGGAATGGCAACTGTGCTGGTGTGCCTGTGGCTGTTCGTGCCAAAAATACCCTATATGAAAGCGGTGCTGTTGATCGCCCTAGCGATGGGTGCGGCGGTGGTCTGGACGGATGTGGATACAATGGTGGCCCGCTATAATGTGCAAGCCTACCAATCCGGCAAGCTGGACAGTGTAGATGTAGATTACCTGGAAACCCTGTCTGCCGGTGCCGTGCCCTATATCGCCCAGCTCGCGCAGGACGGCAACCCAGATGCCCAGGCCTTTATGGAGAAAAAGAGCAGCCAAGATTATTGGAACGCATCACGCCACGACTTGCGTAGCTGGAACTGGGCCGATTGGTTGGCTGGCCAGCTGTGGGAATGAGAAATTGGGATTTATCGTTCCGATAGAACGGTCATCGCGAACCAGCGCGCACGCTGGTGTGGCGATCCCCAAAAGTTTTAGACAGTACTTTTCAATACGATTTCCCCCTAACGGGGGGATTGCACCCCAAGGGCACTTCCTCGCACTTCGTGCTCAGGGCGCCACGTCGCCTTCGGCTCCTCGCAATGACCGAATAGGGGAACGATAAACGAAAATTTGAAACAGAGGGAACGTTCTATGAGAAAATGGTATGCTGTGCTATCGTTTTGCCTGCTGGCGGTAGAAGTTTGCATTGCGCTTTTTGTGCATGACAACTTTATCCGTCCCTATTTCGGGGATGTGCTGGTGACGGTGCTTCTGTGCTGTCTGTGCCGGGCGGTGTGCCCACGGTTTGAACCTGCTGTACCGGTGTTTCTCTTTGCGGTGGCGGTGGAGTTTTCACAATGGTTAGGCCTGGTAAGCATCCTGGGCCTGGAGGGAACGGTGTTTGCCGTCATCATGGGCACATCCTTTTCCTGGATCGATATTCTTTGCTACGGCGCGGGCTGCCTGCTGTTTGCCGCCGTGGAATGGCTGTGGTGTAAACACCCCAGAAAATAGAAAAACGCCCCTTTGGGCGAAATATCCATAAAAAGAAATAACCCTTGACGATTGTGACTACTCACTTCACACCGTCAAGGGTTATTCCATTACTTCCTTGGGTTCAATCATTGGGTAACCTCGCTTTCTACAGTTTAGATCCGGCTTTCTTCAGACAAAATTTGAATTGCTTCCGTTGGCATTTCGTTGTGTGATTGTTGAAATTTATATGATCGGAATTGATTGGGAAAGCCTGATCTGCTTGGGAAGTTTTACCTGTACATTGGTATCACCTCTTTGTAGCTATAAGATACCACAGCTTTTTCCCTTTTGCAAGATGGGATAGTTCACAAATTACGGCTTTTGTTTTTGTGCGAAACACAGATTTGCGCCTATTGCGGACATTTCCTATTGACATTCTGAAGCCGTTGTGATAGATTGATAGTGTTGGGGCGTATACGCGCCCCACTTTTTTATGCAGCTAAATTGTTGATTAGCATATTAGCGGCGCAGCCGCCAAAGCCTTCCCCTCAAGGGGAAGGTGCCCCAGTGGGCACACTGGGGCGGATGAAGTGGTGTCGCAAAGCGACAAAATGGAATTTAACGGCTGCTTCGCAGCCTACACCTCATCAGTCACCTTCGGTGACAGCTTCTCCTCAAGGAGAAGCCTTAAAGTGTAAACAAAAATTTGAAACTTCCGGTAAGCAAAAAACGGAGCGCGATGCGCTCCGTTTTATTCTTATTCAGATACCTGCGCCCTCGTCAGTACCGGCAAGCAGGCCGGCATATTCGCCGCCCAGCTTCCGCAGGCCTTCGGCCAGGAAGCCTGCCATTTTCACAGCACCCTCCGGCTTTAGATGGGTATTATCCTTTGGCCACATAAACAGCGGCTTGCTGGGTTCGTCACCCAGCTGGGAAAGGAAGCTTTCCGTAGCCGCCGTCAAATCTACCAGTGGCACGTTTTCTGCTTCCGCCAGCCGCCGGATCGCATCAGGATAGGCTCCATGGCTGCCGGGCCGGAAATTGCCCACCTCGTCAAACAGCCGTCGGGCGATGGGGGTAAGCAGCACAGGTCTTGCCCCCCGTGCTCTTGCCGCACGAACAAACAGCAGCAGATTCTCTGTGAACGTCGTATCCGGGTCGGTGTGCCTGGCCGGATCATCCTTTTCGTCGTTGTGACCGAACTGGATGAAGAGAAAATCTCCCGGCTGCATGGCAGCTTCTACAGGTGCGAACCGGCCCTCATCCAAGAAGGACTTTGTGCTGCGACCGTTCTTGGCATAGCTGCGGATGGTGACCGCCTCCTTAAGATACAGGGCCAGTCCCTGGCTCATGCCGGTTTGGGGATAGGAATGGATATTGTTCCTGGCGACGGTGCTGTCGCCAATGTAGTGAACAGTTGCCATATTACGCCTCCTCTTTCGCCATCCGACGGATCTTGCGCACCACCGGAATGGCCACGATCACCGCCGTCAAACCCACGCAAATATTGCTGACCATCATGGTCACGCCCACAGCTTCCGCACCCAAGGCAGTAAACTTTTGCAGCAGCCACAGCACCGGCACACGGAAAGCGAACACACGGGCCACATTCAGCAGCAGGGTCAGCTTTGTGTAGCCGTAGCCCAACAACAGGGCGATGGTGGCAGAATTGACGCCCAAGGTAATATAGCCCAGCATCTCCCATTGATGAATGGAGATGATCATATCGCAGAAGGTCTGATCGAACTCCGCTTCGGACTGGGCAAACACCTGGGCGATCCAGGGCAGGAACGTACTGACCAGCACCAGTCCCACCACGCCGATGGCCACATCGATCAGCAGCAGCCGCCAATATAGCTGCAGCGTACGCTTATACTTACCGGCACCCCGGTTCTGACTGATCAGCGGCGCGGCACCATCGTTAAAGCCCATGTGCCAGGAGGTAGTCAAGCCGCCAATATTGTTGGATATACCCAGGGCGCCCACTGTCTTGCCGCCATAATGACCGGACATGGAATTGACCACCACCTTGCCTGCCGCAAAGAGCACCTTCTCAGCAGAAACAGGGTAAGCCAGATTCAGAATGGGCATAGTAGTTTCTTTTTTCAGATGGATGTTTTTCAGAGAAAAACGGAATGCGCCCTCATCTTTGTACATACTCAGCAGCGCATAGCCCAGCAGCAGCACCTGTCCCACCAGGGTGGCCACGGCGATCATCACCAGGCGACCGTGCATGCCATAAACAAAGAAGGCCGACAGAGAGAGCTTGACCACGATGATGACCATATTCAGAACCAAAATCTTTTTGGCGTGGCCGCGGCTGCGCTCGATGGCCAGATACACGGTGTTGAAGAAACTGATCACCAGGGTCAATATTTCAATGCGGAAATATCCCACACCTACTTGGATCAGATCCTCCGGTGTTTGCAGCAGCCGCAAAAAGGGCGCAGCAAAGGGGATCAGCGTCACCGACAGTACAACACTCACCGCCACTGCCATGGTATACACCGTGGCCACACGGCGGCGCACCGCTTCGTAATCGCCCCGGCCATAGGCCTCGGAAATCTTGATGCAGCCACCTACCGCAAGACCGCCGCCAAGGGCGGTGATCATCAGGGTGATCTGACTGAGACAGGCAACCGCAGACACGGCATCGGAGCCAATATGGGATGCCATCATGGCATCGAGAATTTTGAAAATGCTCTGCAGCGCCTGAAACAGCGCCAAGGGCGCGCAAGAGGTCAGAATCACCCTGAGGGGTGATCCTGTCAGCGCATATTGGCGAAAGGCTTCGTCTTTTTTCGATACGATAGATGCCATATATTCGTTCCTCGAATTGTTAGATAAATTGTTGTTTAGCGAAGCTCCGTAGGGGCCGATGCCTACATCGGCCCCTTGGGAAATGTCGGTATTTGGGGCCGATGTGGGCATCGGCCCCTACGATAATGTTTTGTATTATCTTCGTAAACAACAATTTACCGCATTACAGGACGACGCCGTCCTTGAAAATGGAAATTTCCCGGAAGCCCTTTTCCTCGGTACGGGTCTGCTTACCAGAGGCCACTTCCAGCACCAGTGCCATCAGGTCAGCACCGGCTTCATCCAGGGTACGCTTGCCGTCGGCAACCACACCGGCGTTAAAATCGATCCAACCAGCCTTCTTGGTGGCAAGAGGCGTGTTGGTTGCGATCTTCATGGTGGGTGCGGGCGCACCGAAGGGGGTACCGCGACCGGTGGTGAAAAGCACCATGTGTGCACCGGCGGCAGTCAGGGCGGTGGCAGACACCAGGTCGTTACCGGGACCGTAGAGCATATTCAGGCCCTTGGTGGTCACAGCGTCGCCATAACCAATGACATCCATGATAGGAGCAGAGCCGCCCTTCTGGACGCAGCCGCAGGACTTATCTTCCAGGGTAGTGATGCCGCCGGCCTTGTTGCCGGGGCTGGGGTTCTCGTAAACCACTTCGTTGTGGCGCAGGAAGTAATTCTTGAAGCCGTTGATCATGTCCACAGCCTTATGGAATACTTCCTCATTAATGCAGCGATCCATCAGGAAGCCCTCGGCGCCGAACATTTCGGGCACCTCGGTCAGCACGGTGCTGCCGCCCTGGGCCACCAGCATATCGGAGAAGCGGCCCACAGTGGGGTTGGCGGTGATGCCGGAAAGGCCGTCGGAGCCACCGCACTTCATGCCGATCACCAGCTCGGATGCGGGGATCTCTTCTCTCTGGAACTGACCTGCGAAAGCGGCCAATTCCTCCAGCAGCTGACGGCCGACCACAAATTCGTCCTCCACCTGCTGACAGGTCAGGAACTTCACCCGATTTTCATCGTATTCGCCCAGCTCTGCCACGAACTGCTCATGGGTCAGATTCTCACAGCCCAGCTGCAGCACCAGCACAGCGGCGGCATTGGGATGGCGGGTCAGCGCAGCCAGCAGCTTACGGGTCTGGGCATGGTCAGCGCCGGTCTGGGAGCAGCCGAAGGGATGGGGGAAGGTATACAGGCCATCGATAGAGCCGGTCACCAGATCCTGGTTTTCCTTCACCATGGCCTTGGCCACGTCATTGACGCAGCCGACGGTGGGAATGATCCAGATCTCATTGCGGATACCCACCTTGCCGTCTTTGCGGCGGTAGCCCATGAAAGTACCGGGCTGCTGGGGCGCGGGATGGTTGATGTTGGGATTGTAGGTGTATTCGATCTCACCGGACAGATTCGTCTTCATGTTGTGGGTATGCACCCAGTCGCCGGGCTGAATGGCAGCGGTAGCATGACCAATGGAGAAGCCATACTTCATCACCTGGTCATTTTCAGCCAGAGGCTTGATGGCCATCTTGTGACCCTGGGGAATGTCCACATTGGCGGTAACGCCACAGAAAACAGTACCGGCAGCAATGGCAGTCAGCGCCACGGCCACATTGTCATCGGGATGGATATGGATAAATTCAGGCATGGGAAACCCTCCTAATAATAAAAATGTAGGGGCCGATACCTACATCGGCCCGGGGCGGATGTGGGCATCCGCCCCTACGGGTGGTGCAGAAATTACAGGCAGCTGGCGTAAGCGGGCAGAGCGCCTTCGGTACGGATCTTGGTCAGGTTGGCAACGGTAGCAGCCTCGAAGCCGGCGATCTTGGTCAGATCCTGGCCCCACATCTGCTCGTTGGTCATGACGGCGTGGACCAGCTCCTCCACGGAGTCGTTTCTGTGGTTCCAGTAGAACTCCAGAGCCCAGCGGTCGTCGCTGCAGGTGTAGGTATTGCCCTTGGGGCGGCGGCAGACCAGACCGGCATCGGTCAGTTCCTGAATGTCATTGCTGAAGAAGGCAATATAAGCAGCGAAGCTCATGGTCATGCAAGTGGGGAGCTTGCCGAAGGCTTCCACATACTCCAGGAAGCTGGGCATACATCTTGCGCGCCACTTGGAGGTGGAGTTGAGGCTGATGCTCATCAGCTCGTGGTTAACGAAGGGGTTGTTGAAACGGTCCTGCACAGCGGCAGCAAAGTTCTTGCAGTCCTCCTGATCCAGAGGCAGCACAGGCACAACTTCATCCAGCAGCATCTTGTTCATGTAGCCCAGAACAGTCTCATCGGCCATGCACTCGCGGACGATGTCGAAACCACCCAGATAAGCGCCCAGCACGAAGCCGGTGTGTGCGCCGTTCAGGATGCGAACCTTGCGCTTCTTGTAGGGAGTCATGTCGGCAGCCACGAAGACGTTGCTCTCGATACCGGCCTTGCGGAAAGGCAGCACATCATTCAGCGCAGGATCACCCTCGATGACCCACAGGCCGAAGACTTCGCCAACGTCCAGCAGGGGGTCAGCGTAGCCGTGCTTGACTTCCAGCTCAGCCACTTCCTTGGGATCGCGGATACGGCCGGGCACGATGCGGTCAACCAGGGAGCCGCAGAAGGTGCACTCGCAGTTTACATAATTCTTGAAGCCCTCTTCCAGACCCCACTGGTCGATGTACTGATTGACGCACTTCAGCAGCTCCTTGCCGTTGTTGTCGATCAGCTCACAAGCCAGCATGATAATGCCCTTCTTACCGGCCTGCCAACGCTTGTACAGCACCTGGGTCAGCTTGCCGGGGAAGGAGTTGGCGGGCACATCGGCCAGCTGGCAGGCAGGATCATAAACGATACCAGCCTCGGTGGTGTTGGACACGATGATTTCCAGATCATCGGACACGGCCACTTCCATCATGGCGTCAAAACCGGCCTGCTCATAGGGATTCAGGCAACGGGAAACGGAGGAAATGACGCGCATATCATCTACCTTCTGACCATTCTGGCTGCCGCGCAGATACAGGGTGTACAGACCTTCCTGCTCGTTGATCATGTTTGCCAGACCGGGAGCAATGGGCTGCACCAGAACGCACTTGCCATTCCAGTTTGCCTTCTCGTTGGCCAGATCGAACCAGTAGTTGACAAAGGCGCGCAGGAAATTGCCCTCGCCAAACTGCAGCACCTTTTCAGGAGCCTTTTCCAGGACGTAGCCGGTGTAGCCGGACTTCTTCAGGACTTCATAATTGAGTTTTTCCATGTGCGTGATTCCTCCAATGTTTTTTGATTATAGCTATATTATAAACACAAAGTTTTCCAATGGAAATAGCTATATTTGCCCCAAAACATTGTAAATATTGCTATTTATAGGTTGACTTTTTCCGCCCGTTGCTTTATGATTGTTCTATGCGGACGATAATGCCGCAAATTTTCGATTATTGAACTGGCTGTTGCGTAACCGTAGCGGCGATTCGTGAATCGCCCCTACGATAATATCCATCATCACAGCGACAAACTGCAATTTGTGAGGAAGGGAGGATGCTTCATGGCCCAGAATCTACAGCGCTTCGATCCCCGGCAGGAAATGCGCCGCCGGGACTTTGAATTGCAGCATAAGCGGGACTTTCACCTGAAGGACGTGGAGCTTCACCACCACGATTTCTTCGAAATTTACTTCCTGATTGCCGGGGATGTAACCTACCTGATTGATGGCAAAATGGTGCACGTAATGCCCGGTGACCTGCTGCTGATCTCTCCCAGAGAACTGCACCAGGTGTGTATCCAACCGGAAATGTCTGCCTACGAACGATACGTCCTGTGGGTAAATCCGGAAGTGATCCAGCGCCTGTCCTCGGGGCAATCGGACCTTTCCATGGGGCTGGCAGATTTCGGTCACCATCTGCGCTTGAAGCCCCAGGATCGCAGCCGGGTACAAGCCATGCTGGAAACCCTTCATAGGGAAGCCGATGCACAGGATTACGGTTCTGATCTGCTGCGGCAGTCCTTGTTGACACAGCTTTTGGTCACTGTCAACCGTCTGGCAACCCAGCAGGGCTCCTGGACAGAAGAATACAGCCACACCAACCAGGCGGTCGAACAGGTTATGGGTTATGTAAACCTGCACTACAACGAACCGCTGACGCTGGATATGCTGGCGGCCAAGTGCTACGTGAGCAAATACCACCTGAGCCGGGAATTTAACCGAAAAATGGGAACCAGCATCTATCACTACATCCAAAAGAAGCGGCTCTTGATCGCCCAGCAGCTCCTGGACCAGGGCAAACGCCCCAACGAAGTTTATTGCCTTTGCGGCTTTAACGACTACACCTGTTTTTACAGGGCTTTCAAAGCGGAATATGGCGTCTCCCCACGGGAATACGCGCTAACCACACGGACACGGAAAGGAAATACACTATGAAAAACATCAAAATCGCTTACATCGGCGGCGGCAGTAAGCTGTGGGCTCGCTCCTTCATGCAGGACTTGGCACTGGCAGAGGGTATTTGCGGCGAGGTTTCCCTCTTTGACATTGACCGGGAGGCCGCAGTACGCAACCAGGCTATTGCCCAGCGCATCCACGCGAAGAAAGAAGCAGTATCCCAGTTTGTTTATACTGTGGCGGATACTTTGGCAGATGCCCTTACCGGTGCGGATTTCGTACTGATTTCCATCCTGCCCGGCACATTCAAGGAAATGCGCTCCGACGTGCACGCTCCAGAAAAACACGGCATCTACCAAAGTGTCGGTGATACTGTGGGCCCCGGCGGAGTGCTGCGCGCCATGCGTACCGTTCCCATTTATGAAGGATTTGCCCGTGCCATCGAAAAGCACTGCCCCAACGCCTGGGTGCTGAACCTGACCAACCCCATGTCTGCCTGCGTCAAAGCACTTTACGACACTTTCCCCGGTATCAAGGCCTTCGGCTGCTGCCACGAGGTATTCCACGCCCAGGACTTCCTGTGCTGCGTGCTGAAAGAACAGTTGGGAATCGAAGTCAAGCGGGGCGACATTTACACCGATGCCTCCGGCGTCAACCATTTCACCTGGATCACCGAAGCCAAATATCAGGACATTGATCTGCTGGCGCTGCTGCCTGCATTCATGGAGAAATTCTACGAATCGGGCTATTATGAAAACGGCCCCCACGATGCCTGGAAAACCAACACCTTCGCCTACGGCAACCGGGTGAAGATGGCGCTATATCAGCGTTACGGTGCTCTGGCTGCCGCTGGTGACCGGCATCTGGTAGAATTCGTCAACAATCGTTGGTTCCTGGAGAATCCCGAAATGGTTGCGAAATGGCACTTCGGCCTCACCACTGTAGACTACCGGGAAGAAAACCAGGCCCGGCAGATCAACCACTCCATTGCCATGGCAAATGGCACCATGGATGTTCCCCTGAAGCGCTCCGGCGAAGAGCTGGTATCCCTTTTGCAGGCAATTTTGGGCTTAAAAACGGTGGTTTCCAATGTAAATATGCCCAACCACGGCCAGATGCCCGGACTTCCCGAAGGCACGATCGTGGAAACCAACTGCGTATTTGCCAACGGTTTCGTCAAGCCCGTTACCGCCAAGCCTCTGCCCGCCGCTGCCCTGGCACTGGTACAGCGCAATGCCGCCAACATTGACCTGACCTGCGAGGGCATCCGGGAACGGGATCTGGAGAAGCTCTTCCTTGCCTTCATCAACCAGCCTGTTTGTGACGGCCTCAGTTGGGAACAGGGGCAAGCCCTCTTCCGCCAAATGTGCGAGAATACCAAGGAATACCTGGCACCCTACTACCCTGCTTTGCAACGCTAAATTGTTGTTTACGCTAAGATATTCGGTCATTGCGAGGAGCCGCCAAAAGGCGGCGACGTGGCAATCCCCTAAGTATTTTAGGTGCATTTCGTCACATTTTCCGTCTAACCAGGGGATTGCCACACCAGTGTGCGCACTGGTTCGCAATGACCTAAATCTGGTAAACAACAATTTATCTTACCAACCCATGCAAAAACGCACCGCTGACGCGGTGCGTTTTTATGTTCAAACCGTTTAGGGCTGCTTGCCGATATAGGCCAGAATGCCGCCGTCCACATACAGGATATGGCCGTTGACAAAGTTGGAAGCGTCGGAAGCCAGGAATACGGTGGGACCTGCCAGATCCTCGGGATCACCCCAGCGACCCGCAGGGGTCTTGCCGATGATGAACTGGTCGAAGGGATGACGGCTGCCGTCGGCCTGGCGCTCACGCAGAGGCGCGGTCTGCTGGGTAGCAATGTAGCCGGGGCCAATGCCGTTGCACTGGATGTTATGCTCGCCGAACTCGGAGCAGATGTTCTTGGTCAGCATCTTCAGACCGCCCTTGGCAGCGGCATAGCCGGAAACAGTTTCACGGCCCAGCTCGCTCATCATGGAGCAGACATTGATGATCTTGCCGTGACCCTTGGCGATCATGTCAGGCAGCACAGCCTTGGCACAGATGAAGGGTGCAACCAGATCCACATCGATGACCTGCTCGAAGTCCTTCAGATCCATCTGCAGCATGGGAATGCGCTTAATGATACCGGCATTGTTGACCAGAATATCAATCACGCCAACCTCTTCCTTGATCTTGGCCACCAGGGCAGTGATCTCTTCTTCCTTGGTCACGTCGGCCACATAGCCGTGGGCCTCGATGCCCTCAGCCTTGTAATTGTCCAGGCCGCGCTGACGGCTGGCCTCGCTGGTGCAGTTGAAGCAGACAGTTGCGCCGGCCTTTGCCAGACCAACGCCCATAGCAAAACCGATGGAGTGGGCACCGCCGGTAACCAGGGCCACCTTGCCGGTCAAATCAAACATATTCATATCAGTTTTCCTCCTTTTTCCATAAAAGCAGTTCCGTGTATGTCATCAGGAACGGTGCCAGACCCTTGGCATCATTTTCCACGATGGGTTCGGAAATATAGTATTCATAGCTGCCGTCACGGCGGCGGTTATTCTCAGGGCCAAGGCCGGCAACCAGACAGATGCCGCCCAGATTCAGCGCGCCATCGGTCTCCGTCAGATAACGGTCGCAGATGCTCTGGAAGATAGCCTCGCCTACGGGGGCATACTTCTTGTCCAGAATGCCCAGTCTTGCGCCCTTCAGGTAGAAATAGGCTACCATGGCAGAGCCGGAAGTTTCGGGATAGTTGCCCTCACGACCAACCTGGTTAGGAACCTGCCAGAGCATACCGCTGTCGCTGTCGATATAAGGCAGCAAATTCTCTGCCAGTTCCTTGGCAATAACGGTCATCTCGGTCCGGAAATCCTCCCGCTCCACCTGGGATGTCACATCGATCAGCGCGGCAGAGAACCAACCCAGGCTGCGCAGCCAGGGATTCTGGGAGCAGCCGTCTTCGCCTGCCCAGAAAGCGGTCTTGCTGGCATCATAGCCATGACGGTAAAGGCCGGTGACAGGATCAAACATTTTCTTGCGCACCGTACGGAACTGATTCAGAATGTCCTCCAGATGGGCACCGTCCTCATGTTCGATGGTATACTTGGTATAGAATACCTGCGCCATGTAAAGGCCGTCCAGCCAGACCTGGTTGGGGTAAATGGCCTTGTGCCAGAAATTGCCCTCGTGAGTACGGGGCTGGCGCAGCAGCTGGCCATAGAGGGTATCGATAGCCTTGCGGTACTTTTCCTTGCCGCTGAGGGCGTAGACATCGAACAGCACACGACCCTCGCAGATGTTATCCAGATTATAGTCCGCCTCCTTGAATCCACGGAGACTGCCGTCCTCAAAAACGTAGTAATCCAGGAAGTTTTCCGCAAAGTCGTAATACTTCTTCTGGCCGGTGATGCGGTACATATTCAACAGCGCGATCATCATGCAGCCGTCGATGTAGTTCCAGCCGTTGATTTTTCCCTGGTGGATTTTTTCGATGTTCCACAGGGGCTTATCGGGGGCGGATTCCTCCATGATGCGCTGCACATAGCGTTCGATCATATTCATTCGTCGCTCACCTCATCCACATTGACGGTGATCAGCCGATCGCCGTCCTGGCCGGACATGGTCACATTCTTCAGATTGACCTTCTTGACATGATTGAAATACAGGCCCAGCTTGCAGACAGGATCCACATAGTCCATCATGGCAGGACGACCGGTTTCGGCATCGGCCTTGAAGGTGAAGCTGACATTTTCAATATTCACCTCGCCGATGGGCTGTTCAGGCAGGCCGTAGAAGTAACCGGCAGCCCACTCGCAGTCGCTGCACTCCATATCCCGGAAGGTGAACTTGCCGAGGTAAGGCGTGCCGTCATCAACGGGGTGCATTTCCTTGCTCCAAACGATCTCTTCGTGACCGTCGGGATCGCAAAAATAGTACATATTCATGACCAGAGGCGTCATGACATTATCCATACGGATATTGGAGAACTCAACACCGTCGATAACGGCATACTTGCCACGGCCGCGGCGGGTCTTAATACGCAGACCACGATCCGTGTGCTTAAAGTAGCACTGGCTGACAGTCAGATCCTTCACGCCACCGGACATTTCGCTGCCCAGAACCATAGCGCCATGCGCATACTCCATCAAGCAGTTGCGCACCACATGATTGGTAGCGGGGGTCTGATACTTCATGCCCATATACATCTTACCGGCCTTGATCGCGATGGCATCATCACCAACGGAGAAACGCACGCCGATGTAGCGAACGTCGTCACAGCTTTCGGGGTCAGTGCCGTCGGTATTGGGACTGTCCTTGGGCGCCTCCACCGCAATATTGTAGAAGTAAATATTTTTAGAGAAGAACGGATGGAAATTCCAGCAAGCGGAGTTGCGGCCCAAAATGCCGTGGAAACGGACGTTCTCGCAGCAATTAAGGAACACCAGCTTGGGTCTGCCGATCTTGCGCTTCTTTACATCAATCCACCAAGTAGAATTGGGGGCATTGCCGTCAATGGTGCCCTGGCCAACAATAGCAATGTTCTCAGCATGATAGGCGCTGATAAAGCTCTGGCGACAGGGGAAGGGGTTGCCCTCCCAGGAGCTGACCTGAATCTCTTTTTTGGTATGTGCATCCAGAATTTCACCGGGCAGAATGGGGTAGTGCTCCTCCACGGTGTCTGCCAGCAGCACGGCATCCTTCTTCAGTTCCAAGGTCATATGGGACTTGAGCACCAGGGGACGCACCCAATAGGTACCCGCAGGAACCAAAACTCTGCCATCTCTGGGGCACAGATTGATCGCGCTTTGGATGGCATCGGTATCATCGGTGACACCGTCGCCAACCGCGCCAAAATCCCCTACGTTTAAGCAGGCGGTTTCCATTTTGGTGGTAAAGCTGACCTCGTCATCGCCTACCGCCACCGTATACTCCGTACCGGGCTGCAGATCGAACAGGGAAAAAACATTGGTGCGCACGCCCTGAAGGGCGGGCGCACCATTGACAGTGACCTCAAATGCATCGCTGGCATAATAGGGCGATGTGTTTTCCAGTTCAAAGCAAGCCGAAACGGAGGAGACATACAAAACATGAAATTTCATACAGAATCCTCTTATTTCGTTTTATTTTACAGCTTCCTTCACGCCGTCGATAACCATTTCGGTCTCGGCGTCAAACAGATATGTGCTTTCATAGGGGATGGAGAATGTGATCGCGGTATCCATCTCGGGAGTCTCGTAAGGTGTCACCTTCAAAATAGCGTTGTGCTGGCCAATATTTACATAGACATTGGTGTTATCGCCCAGCATCTCCGTCAGTTCCACCATTGCGTTCAGCACATGGCCGTTTTCCTGCTTGCCCAGCTTAATTGCCTCGGGACGGAAACCGAAGTAAATATCCTTGCCCTCGTAAGCTGCGGCCTGGCAGCCCAAATTCTTGGAAACATCCAGCTTCTGACCGCTGATGTCGATGCAGCCGCCATGGACTGTGGTGCGGATAAAGTTCATGGGAGGCTCGCCAATGAAGCCGGCCACGAACAGATTAGCGGGCTTGAAGTACAGCTCGTAGGGTGTACCAACCTGCTGCACATAACCGGACTTCATAACCACGATGCGGTCAGCCAAAGTCATGGCTTCCACCTGGTCGTGGGTAACATAGATGGTGGTAGCACCGGTCTGGCGGTGGATCTGCGCGATTTCAGCACGCATAGTAACACGCTGCTTGGCATCCAGGTTGGAAAGCGGCTCGTCCATCAGGAACACGCCAACTTTACGGATAATGGCACGACCGACAGCAACACGCTGACGCTGACCGCCGGAAAGCGCACGGGGCATACGATCCAGATAATCTGTCAGACCCAGAATGCCGGCAACGTGCTTTACCTTCTCATCGATCACGTCCTCGTCAACGCCCTGCAGCTGCAGGCCGAAGCCCAGGTTGTCGTAGACAGTCATCTGGGGATACAGAGCGTAGCTCTGGAAGACCATGGCGATGCCTCTGTCTCTGGGGCTCAGGTCGTTGGCATACTTGCCTTCGATCAACAGCTCGCCGCTGCTGATATTTTCAAGACCGGCGATCATACGCAGAGTGGTAGATTTACCGCAGCCGGAGGAGCCGACAAACACGATAAATTCACCCTTTTCGATTTCCAGATTAAAATCGTGGACTGCGTGGAAGCCGTTGGGATAGATTTTGTTTAATCCTTTCAGCGTCAAATAAGCCATATTCCTGACACTCCTTTTATCAAGTCGATGATTGGTTCTGCGCCGCATCCTTGGCGTCACGAATGATGCTCTTCATCATCCGCTTCATGCCGATAAACAGCATTTCATAGCCCATGCAAAGCAGACCGAACAACAGCGGTTCCACGCCCACATAAATCTGCAGGGCAGGACCGATTGTAGCATTGATCAAACCGTAGGTACAATACACACAGAAGAAAACAACATAACCCATCAGCAGGTTTAGACCAAAGCCAACCATACCCCGCTTTTCACACAGCAGCCACTTGTTATTGGCGCCGGGTGTTGTTTCCATAAAGCGCAGCACATTGTTGGTCAGAAGATCCGTTGCCATACCCAAGACAGCACCGGCAACAAAAAACATATCCAGTGTTGCCTGCAGGTAGATACCCAGTCCCCACAGAATGAAGAAACACACTGCTCCGGCAAACCATGCCTTAATGAACACGACCTTCACAGCCATGGGAATGGACAGCCTTTTCTTCCTGTACTGATTCAGTTCTTCCTGGGTAAATTCGGGCACTTCACCCTTCTGTGCATCGAGCAGCTTCTCTACCGCATTGCCTTTGAGCTCGTAGTTGCTGCTCTTGTTTTCATTTTCGTTCATAGATAAATCGCCTTTGGGAAGAAATTAGTCCTGGATCTCGATCTGGGCCATATCGCCGTTGTCCTCGATAACAACAGAGGTCTTGATCAGCCTCAGCAGCTTGCTGTAAACAGGCAGCAGCAAGACCAGTACACCGCTAACAATAATCAACACCTTGTGTACATTGAGCATATTGAAGGCATTCATAATGTACTCTGTGTCCTTGGTCAGCGGGATAGGACTTACAGGACGGTAGACAGCTTCCAGGATCATGTTGCAGTAATGGATGTCACAGTAAACGATGATGACAAACATACCAAACATCAGGCCAATCATGGGAATATTGGGCTTCTTGCGGCGGGGGAAGGCATTGAGCATACACACCAGGCTCAGCAGGCTGAGCAGCATGATGGCAAACTCGCACAGACCCATGCCCTTGCCGTAGATTTTCGCGGTGGTGTCAGACAGATCCGTCAGGTTCAGAGAATAGTACAGGAAGGTAACAAACATCATCACCAGCGGAATGGTGGAGGGATTACGCTTCAGAGAAACCACAAATCTGCGGACTCTTTCCTTCACTGCGGGCCAAAGCTTGCACCAGCTGAACAGGACATACACCACAGCGAAAGCAATCAGCATATAGGTGCCGATCATCACGACCCAGGAAGCATAGTACAGTTCCCATAACTGCTCAGCCTCCAGTCCGCTGATATAGAACTTACCACCCAGGAAAGCAAGTGCCCCAAGCACCAGACCGATCAGAGCAATTTTGGAGATAACAGGGGCAATTTTCTTGTATAAATTCTTCATGCTTATGCCTCCATTCTGATGGCCTTGGTGGTTTCCTTGTCGAAGAAGTGCTTCTTCGTGATGGAAATACCCACCACATCATCGTGCTTATAGTTGCACCAGCCTGCCAGCTTGCAGGTGATATGACCACCGCCGCCCTGGGCACCAATGTGGCCATGGACCAGGGTGCTCATACCCAGATTTTCGTTGGTGGTGACCTTCACCTGGAAGTCGTTACCAACAGCAGTGTTCTCGGGGCGAACGCCCAGCACAACAACCTTGCCTTCATAGGCAGCCAGCAGCTTCTTCTCCTCATCGGTCATAGGCAGCACAAACTGGGAATTGACCAGCTTGCCATTTTCAACCTTGACATCGATGAAGTTCATGGGGGGCAGGCCGATAAAGCTGGCCACGAACAGGTTCGCGGGCTCATCATACAGCTCCAGGGGGGTGCCGATCTGCTGGACATAACCCATGGACATACAGACGATACGGTCTGCCAGAGTCAGTGCCTCGATCTGGTCATGGGTAACATAGAGCATGGTTGCGCCAAGACGCTTGTGCAGCAGCATGATCTCTCTTCTGGTAGAGGAGCGCAGCTTTGCGTCCAGGTTAGAAAGGGGTTCGTCAAACAGGAACAGTTTGGGGTTGCGGACGATGGAACGACCCATGGCAACACGCTGACGCTGACCACCGGACAGCTGAGAGGGCTTCTTGTTCAGCTGAGTCGTCAGGTCCAGAATTTCGGCAGCAGCCAAAACCTTCTGGTGGATCACATTGGGATCCTCCTTGCGCAATGTCAGGGAGAATGCCATGTTCTCATACACGGTCATGTGGCCGTAAAGGGCATAGTTCTGGAAAACCATGGCCACGTCGCGATCCTTGGCGGGTGCGCTGGTCACGTCCTTGCCGTCGATCAGCAGCTTGCCGGCGGAAATATCCTCCAGACCTGCAACCATACGCAGAGTAGTGGACTTACCGCAGCCGGAGGGGCCGACCAGAACGATCAGTTCGCCGTCCTTCACGTCCAGATTAAAGTCGAATACGGCCTGGACATTATTGTCATAAATCTTATCCAGGTGCTGTAAACTCAATTCTGCCATAATTTCCCACCTCTCAAGCGGTTTGATTCTCAATCTGGCGCATATGGTTCGCCAGCTGTTTGTTGTTGATGTAGCTGGCCACAGCTGCCACTACGCAGCACACTGCAGATGCGCTCAGGCAGAACACTACATAAGCGTACTGACCGGAGGACATCACTTCCAGCACTTCCTCACCGATCTCAACGGTAGCTTCGCGGGCATTGGCCGGCAGATAGAAGATACGAACGATCTGCATCAGACCGATCACCATCAGAGTCACGCCATAACCATCCTTGCGGCTCTTGACGCCCTGAGATGCCAGGAAGGCAACCAGCAGGAACAGCAAATTATAGACCACAGATGCGCCGATCATCCAGTTGTAGTAATAGCGACCCACATCGGTCTGGTAAATGCTGACAAAATAAAGCACATTAAATACAATTGCCAACAGTACGAGGCCGGATGAGAAGCTGTCCTTGGTATAGCGCATACGGTCTCTCTTAATGAACAGGTCGTTCTGCGTCATACGGCTGCCTCCTCCCCTGCTGCAAGCAGTTTCTTTTCTTTGTGCATCAGAATGAACTTCCACACCATGTTGATAATCAGCAGCGCAACAGCGCCGTAGGCAATGCCGAATACCACCCGGTGCAGGTCAAGCATATTGGTATTATCAAGATAAGGAGTCTCCATAAAGTCGGAGAATTCCTTTAATTCTTCGAAGTTAATGGTGGTCATGTATTGGACCGCGAAAGCCTCGATCTGCTTATGCGCCCACTGGCACAGGCTGATGGTGACAGCAGAATAGGCGCCCACCGCCAGAACATTGCTGATATAGTATCTTCTGCGGGAGTGGGTATTGGTAATGTAAAGCAAGCAAGCCAGCAGGATCGGTACCAAAGCAGCATTCACAAATTCCTTGTTGAACGGCTGCATATCATAATAGATCCAGGAGCCTTCCACTTTGGTCTGGGTCGGCTTCATAGGATTACGCATGGTGCTGCGCAATGCTTCCTGAATGTCGGTAATCATGCCCAGTGCGTAGACGAAGGTCAATGCAGCGGCAATGATGCAAAGCAGGCAAATAAACTTTTGGATTTTCAACTGTTTTTTGTACATAAGGCCCTCCCCGTTGAATCCGGATCCCACCCAGGGGCGGTTGCCCGCCCCCGGGTTTCGGATCATTCAGATCAACCAATATGGTAAAGGTTTATAAAGTAATCGTCAGTTCAGACGATGCAAGGGGTAGAAATTAGCCCAGCAGAGTCTGGTAGTATTCCTGCAGCAGCTCCCAAGCGCCGTTGCGGATGTACAGAGCCTTGCTGCCGTTCCAGGCGTTGGAAACGGTGTCAACGCAAGCGCTGACAGAGCCCATGCCCTCGATGGTGAAGCCACCAACGATCAGGTCGACCAGGTAGTTGACCTTACCCTTGGAGGTGGAGAAGTTGTTGGACAGCTCTGCGTACTGCTTGATCTGGTCGTTTTCGACAGTGGTGGTGGGCAGAACGGTGGGAACGATGGTGTACCAGGGGTTCTCAGTCAGAGCCAGCTCGGGGTGCTTGATGGTGCCCAGAGCGATAGCGGTGGAGATGTAGCCTGCGCCTTCCTTACCGACAACATGCGTGCACTGATACTCGAAGGCCTGGCTCTTCATGAAGGACAGAGTGGAGCCCAGGAACTGACGGGCGTAGTTGGTGTAGTTACCGGAAGCCTTCTCCCACAGCTCAGCGTAGGTGGCATCGGAGATAACGGGCATTTCCTCACCGTTGAAGTTGAAGGTGACGTAGGAGCCGTCAGCATTGGTCTTGATGAAGGAATCGGGACCGTAGGACATCAGGATCTTGCCTTCGTAGGAGTAAGCGTAGTCGATCAGCTTCAGAGCAGCGTACAGCTTGTTGATGCCGCCGCCAACACCGGCCTTGGAGATGGCCCAGCCGTCGGTCTTAACGGAACGCCAGGACTCGGTAAAGCGCATGTAGACGCCATTGGCATTGGTGCCGTCGTACCAACGGGCCACGGGGATCATAACGGCCATGTACTTCTCGCCGTCCTGCAGCTTGGTCTCGTTGTAAACGGTCTGAGTCTGGTTGTAGTCATAGTGCATGAAGCCCAGGTCGTTAGCCAGCATGGTGCCGGTGTCCTCGTCGGACATATTAACGAAGGAAGCGGAGATCAGGCCTTCCTGAACCATAGCGTTCATACGAGCCAGAGCCTCGTAGGTGTCCTCTTCCATACGGGCATCGTGCAGCTGGCCGTCAGCGCCAACATACAGGTAGTCCTGACGGGACTCCAGGCCACGAACGCCGAACAGAGTGCCGACGAAGCG
>JAZRBW010000113.1:0-13872 GCA_045635305.1 Faecousia sp.
TCGTTGGCAACGATGGCCTTGGGAAGTCTGAACTCGGGGATGCCGTACACCAGCACGCCGCCGGCGGTGTGCAGAGCCTCGAACAGGGTGACCTCATAGCCCTTCTTGGCCAGCTCAGCGGAAGCGGTCAGACCGGCAGGGCCGGAACCGACGACAGCCACCTTGATGCCGTTGGATTCTACCTTGGCGGGCATTTCATTCACATTCTCACGATACCAGTCGGCGCAGAAACGCTCCAGACGGCCGATGGCAACGGGCTCACCCTTGATGCCGCGGACACACTGGGCCTCGCACTGGGTCTCCTGGGGGCAAACGCGGCCGGACAGGGCGGGCAGCGCGTTGGTGGAGGTGATGATCTCATAAGCGGCCTTGAAGTCGCCTTCCTGAACCTTCTTGATGAACTCGGGGATGCGGACATTGACGGGGCAGCCTTCGACACACTTGGGGTTCTTGCAGCCCAGGCAGCGGTTAGCTTCCTCGATGGCCTGCTCAGCGGTATAGCCCAGGGCAACTTCCTTGAAGTTGCGGGCGCGGACCTTGGGGTCCTGCTCGGGCATGGGGGTCTTAACAAGCGTCATATTTGCCATTTCTATGTCCTCCTCTTACTTGATCAGGGCCTTGCCCATGGAATCCATGCGGCACTTGTGGGTTTCAGCGACCTCAGCCTCGCGGGGGCGGTAAGTAGCGTTACGGCTCATCAGCTCAGCGAAGTCAACCTTGTGGCCGTCGAACTCGGGGCCGTCAACACAGGCGAACTTGGTCTCGCCGCCAACGGTGACACGGCAGCCGCCACACATACCGGTGCCGTCAACCATGATGGGGTTCAGGGACACGGAGGTGTGGGTGCCGAAGGGCAGCGTGGTCAGGCTAACGAACTTCATCATGGGGATGGGGCCGATGGCCAGCACTTCGTCGAACTGCTCGCCGGCTTCCAGCATCTCCTTCAGAGGCTGGGTGACCAGACCGTGGCGGCCGTAGGAGCCGTCGTCGGGCATGAGGATCAGGCGGTCAGAAACGGCCTTGAATTCCTCTTCCAGAATGACGATGTCCTTGCTGCGGAAACCGACGATAACGGTGACCTCAGCGCCGGCTTCCTTGAAAGCGGCAGCGGAGGGAAGAGCGATGGCGCAGCCGACGCCGCCGCCGACCACACAGACCTTCTTCTTGCCTTCCACGGGGGTGGGCTTGCCCAGGGGGCCGACGAAGTCGCGGATGTAGTCGCCCTCATTCAGGTTGCCCAGAGCGATGGTGGAGAAACCTACCTTCTGGAAGATGATGGTGACAGTGCCCTTTTCACGGTCGTAACCGGCGATGGTCAGGGGAACACGCTCGCCCTGCTCGTCGATACGGAAAATAATGAACTGGCCAGCCTTGGCCTTCTTGGCTACGAAGGGAGCTTCGATCTCCATCAGCGTGACGGCAGAGTTCAGCTCCTTCTTGCGAACGATTTTGAACATAATAATTACCCTTCCTTTTGTGATGATTATTATTGAAAATTGGCATACTAAAACATTCTAATTATAAGCCATGATTTACCGTTTGTCAAATGAATAAGTATAAAAAGATGGATTTTTTGGCAAGAAAATCAACATTTACTGCTTTTCCCGGGAAAATAAGAATACGGGGCGATTGCTCGCCCCGTATGGTTTACATAAAATTATTTCTGCTTCATGACTTCCAGGATCTGGGTCAGCAGTTCCTCGGTAGTGGGAGCAGGAGGATTCTTGGCAGCTTCCTCAGCGGCCTTGGCGGCAGCAGCGGCGGCAGCGGCTTCGGCTTCTTCGCGCTCCTTGCGCTTGGCGGAAGCGGCCAGGGAGTTCATGGCCTTGACAATGAAGAAGACAACAGCAGCCATGATCAGGAAATTGATGACAGCGGCAATGAAGTTGCCGTAGGTCAGATAGTTCTGGATCTCCTGAACAACCTCTTCGCCAGCTTCGTTGACCACGGTCTCATACTTGGCTTCTACCCAAGGCATACGGGGCAGAGCGATCTTGGCATCGGAGAAATCGGTGCCGCCCAGGAAGATGTTGACAATGGGCATGATCAGGTCATTGGTGACCGACTTGGTGATGTTGCCGAATGCACCGCCGATGATGGTACCAACGGCCAGAGCCATGGCGTTGCCCTTGTTGATGAATTCCTTGAATTCAGCCCACAGGGACTTTTTGTTAGGATTCTTGCTCATGTTTTTTGTTCCTTTCTATATTATTTTATTTCTTTTCAATAATCTCCAAACCGCCCAGATACTTTCTCAGCACTTCAGGCACCACAATGGAGCCGTCGGCGCGCTGATTCTGTTCTACCAGAGCGGGGAAAATACGGGAGGTGGCCAGGCCGGAGCCGTTGAGGGTGTGGACAAAGTCCAGCTTACCATCGGCGCGGCGATAGCGGATATTACCGCGGCGTGCCTGGAAATCACGGGCATTGCTGACGGAGGAAACTTCCTTGTAGCCGTCCATGGAGGGAATCAGAATTTCAATGTCATAGGTGCGGGCCATGGAAGCGGAGCAGTCGCCGGCAGCCAGCTTGACGGTACGGAAATGGAAGCCCAGATCCTGCACCAGACGCTCTGCTTTGGTTACCAGCTCGTCGAAGGCGGCATCGGAGTCCTCGGGACGGGTAAACTGGAACATCTCTACCTTATTAAACTGGTGACCACGGACCATGCCGCGCTCGTCTGCACGGTGTGAGCCGGCCTCACGGCGGAAGCAGGGGGTGTAGGCGAAGAGCTTCTTGGGAAGATCGGCTTCTGTCAGGATCTCGTCCCGGTAAATGGAGGCAAGAGCAGCCTCAGCGGTGGGCAGCATATAGTGGACACGGTCATCAGTGGGGTTGGCGATCTTGTACACTTCGTCAGCAAACTTCGGGAACTGACCGGCAGTTTCGCCGCACTGGTACTCCAGCATATGGGGGGGCAGGATGAAATCGTAGCCGTCTGCCAGGTGGGTGTCGATGAAGTAGTTCAGCAGTGCCCATTCCAGACGGGCACCCATGCCGGTGTACATCCAGTTGCCGGCACCGGCCAGCTTGACACCGCGGGGATAATCGATCAGACCCAGATTTTCGCACAGATCTACGTGGTGCTTGGGCTCAAAATCAAAGCTGGGCTTTTCACCGATGTAGCGCAGAGGCTCGTTGTTTTCCTTGCCGCCGGGCAGCAGATCGCTGTCGGGCAGGTTGGGCAGGCTCAGCATAGCGGTACGGAACTGGACATTCAAATTCTTCAGCAGCTCGGCGTCGTCAGCAATTGCCGCGTCCAGAGCGATGGACTTCTGCTTATTTTCCTCGATCTGTGCGTCGATGGCGGCAGTATCCTCGCCCTTCTTCTCAGCACCCTTCTTCATACCGAAGAGTTTGCCGTTTTCCTTGGCGATTTTGTTCTTTTCTGCGGTCTTGCTCTCGGTGGAGGTCTTCAGACCGCGGATCTTCACATCCATGTCCAGGATGCTGTCAATAATTGCGTCGCAGTCCACTTCCTTTGCCTTCAGACCGGCCTTGACTGCGTCTGGAGTTTCCTTGATTTTACGAATATCTAACATGGTTTTCTCCTTGAATACCTTTATTTTTGAATTTTCATCAGTGCGTCCAGCAGGTTCTGCAGATCCTCTTCTCCGTAGAATTCCAGCTCGAACTTGCCCTTGCGTTTACCGTTGATGATCTTGACGCCGCGGCCAAGATGCTTGCTCAGGGATTTCTCGCATTCTCCGATATAGTCTACTGCCAGGGTAACCCTCGGTGTGGGAGGGCTCTGTCTGGTCATGTTCTTGCAGAGTAATTCTGCCTGGCGAACGGAAAGTCCCAGAGCGCTGATGCGCTGGGCGGCCTGCTGCTGCTTGCGCTCATCCTTTAATACCAGGACTGCTCTGGCGTGTCCGGCGGTCAATTCGCCGTTTCTGACCATCTGCAGCACATTGGGGTTCAAATTCAGCAGACGCAGGGCGTTTGCAACGGCAGGTCGGGATTTACCCACGCGGCCGGCGGCTTCTTCCTGGGTCATGCCGTATTCTTCCATGAGGGACTGATAGCCCATTGCTTCTTCTACAGGATTCAGATCCTGACGCTGCAGATTCTCGATCAGCGCCAATTCCATGGCTCGCTTGTCGTCAGCCTCCACAACCACCACAGGAATCTCATTAAGATTTGCCATTCTGGCGGCGCGCCAACGGCGCTCGCCTGCAATGATCTGGTAATAACCGTTTGCCATCAGTCTGACAGTCAGGGGCTGGATAATGCCATGGATAGTAATGGATTCTGAGAGTGCTTCCAGTTCCTCTTCGTCAAAATCACGTCTGGGCTGATCCGGATTTGGTTCAACCTTATGGATCGGCAGCAATTTGTAGGGGGTTTTCTCCTGAATCGGTTCATCGATATCGCCAAGCAGCGCGCCGAGGCCCCGTCCAAGACCTTTATTGGATGCCATTATGTCACCTCTTCCTTAGAGTTTCGCTTTGAATTCTGCAGCCATTTCCATATATGCCTTAGCGCCGCGGCTGCTGCGGTCATAGGCTGTTACCGGCAAGCCGTGACTGGGCGCTTCCGCAAGGCGGATATTTCTCGGAATGGCTGTGGCAAATACCTTGCCGGGGAAATGTCTGCGCACTTCTTGGGCAACCTGTGCAGAAAAATTGGTGCGGCCGTCGTACATGGTCAGCGCCACTGCGAAAATGTCCAGCTTCGGATTGATTTTCCGCTTCACCATACGAAGGGTGCTCATTAAATCCGAAAGACCCTCCAGCGCGTAGTATTCGCACTGTACAGGCACCAAAATGCTGTCTGCCGCGGCAAGACCGTTCAAAGTCAGCATTTCCAGACTTGGCGGACAGTCGATCAGGATCACATCATATTGATCCTTAACTGGCTCCAAGGCTTTTTGCAGTTGGTGTTCTCTGTACTGAGTTGAGATCAGTTCGATGGCTGCACCTGCCAGATCCTGCGTGGATGGGAGCACGTCACCGTATTTTGTGGAAACAATGGCCTCCTGTGCGGGAGTGTCATTAATGATCACATCATAGATGGATTTTTTGACGGTGCGCTTATCCAGACCAAAGCCGGAGGTTGCGTTGGATTGGGGATCAAAGTCGCATAGCAGAACATTGAGTCCCAATTCTTTTAATGCGGCGGTCAGGTTCACCGATGTGGTGGTTTTGCCAACACCGCCCTTTTGATTTACGACGGCAATGGTCTTTCCCATAGTTCCGCCTCCTTTATCTGTTGTGGTTACTGTTTCACGTGAAACATTTTCGAAAGCAGTCGAATTTTGTTTCACGTGAAACAATGCTTATGATTGATTAGCTGAGGTACCGTAGTTCTGGCCGGGTATCGGATTGTTCAGTCCATCATTTGGTTGTGTTACCAGCAGATAGATGGCGATCGTTAAGGCGATGGCTAAAATGAGAACCATGGAGAGCAACCATCCAATGGTTCGCCGCAGAGAACTGATCACCTCGTCCGGTTTGTAAATCCGTTTCTTAACACGTTTGATCGGCTGTTGCTTTTCCCGACGGGGGAGGTTAATGGGCGTGCCTGGTGCTATCGGATGCCGTTCCATATCTGCCAGACACGCATCACAAAATACCGAATCGGATGAAATTTCAACGCCGCATCGCATACACTTCATGTGATTTCCTCCCTTGGCATAGTACCCAACTATTGTACAACACTTTTATCCATTCGTAAAGTGTTTTTTTCGTGTTTCCGGTATGAAATAACGACAAGGTTTACATAACATACTTGTGATAATAATTCCAAAAACCTACTTGACAATTACATAACCATATGATACCATTAAGCTATAAGAAAGGAGTGGACATTATGCAGTGGAATATCCCCGGCACAGTCCTGACTGCCCAACGTGAGGACGCAATCAACATCGAAAAGGATTTCAAAGCCATGTTCCTTGGCGGCGGCATTATGCTCAGTCAGGTGTCAGCCATCACAGGTCTGGAGCCCTACGATGTTCAAAACTGGGTCAAGCGCAAGCTGCTGGCACCGCCGGTGCAAAAGCGCTATGACATCAATCACCTTTGTCGCATCATTATTATCAATATGCTCAAAAAGGTGCTGCTGATGGAGCAGATCACCGGTCTGCTCAGCTATATCAACGGCGAGCTTGGCGACCGCAGCGACGATATGATTTGCGACAGCCAGCTCTACTTCATGTTTGTTCGGCTTGCCTCCGGTTTTGCCACCATGCACAATCATGCAGGAAGAGATGCGGCAATTACCGCGGTGCTTTCCGATTATGCGGAGCCTGTTCCCGGCGCAAAGGAACGGGTAGAAAAGGTGCTCAGGATCATGTTAACCGCCTGGGCTGCCGCCCAATTGCACGATGTTGCGGAAAAAATGGTGGAACAATTAGCAATTGAATAAGAAAAATATAGATAAAGGAGTAAGAATCATGAAAAAAACGACCTATCGTTGGGTTGCCAACAAAGCGCCCGAATGGAAGGACCTGAATCTGCAGAAGCTGCCCAAGTACATTGGGCTGGGCTTGCTGGTGATTTTCCTGCTGATCGGCGTTCTTACCAGTTTTTACACCGTGGATGATAAACAGCTTGGTGTTGTCACCACCTTCGGCGCTGTATCAGACATTACCGAACCCGGCCTGCATTTCAAGCTGCCCTTTGGCATTCAGCAGGTGGAAAAGGTGGACGTGAATGTTTACCAGAAGATCGAGCTGGGCTACCGAACTGATGATAACGGTGTGAGCACCTCTTTGCCGGATGAGAGCACCATGATCACCGGTGATTACAACATTGTCAATGTGGATTTCTTTGTCGAATACAAAATTTCCGATCCTGTTAAGTACCTGTATTCTTCCAATGATCCGGAACTGATCCTGCGCAATCTGATCCAAAGCCAGGTGCGTAATGTGGTTGGCTCATCCTCTGTAGACTCCGTGCTGACTGACGGCAAGGAGAACATCCAGATGCAGGTCAAGGAGCTGGTGGCCCAGATCCTGGCGGATTATGACATCGGTCTGACACTGGTGGATGTGCGTATTCAGGACTCCGAGCCGCCTACGCAGGAGGTTATCGAGGCATTCAAGGCTGTCGAAACCGCCAAGCAGCAGGCGGAAGCTGTGGTCAATGAGGCTCAGGCCTATAAAAATGCCCAACTGCCCCATGCCGAAGCTGAGGCCGACAAACTGATGCAGGACGCGGAGTATCAGTATACCAAGCGTGTCAACGAGGCTTCGGAAAAGGTGGCGCTGTTTAACGCCATGTTTGCCGAATACCAGCAAAATCCCGAAATGACCCTGTCGCGAATGTACTACGAAGCCATTACCGAGATCCTGCCCGGGGTGAAGCTGTATATCATCACCACCGATGACAACAATATGCAAACGCTTCTGCCCCTGGACGACCTGATGGGAGGTAACTAATATGAAGAAGATGATCATCATTGGCATCGTTGTTCTGGTGCTGATTATTGTGGCTGCCAATTCGTTCTATACGGTGGCAGAGGATGAGTATGCCTGCACTTTCCGTTTTTCTCAAATCGTAGACACCAAGAATACAGCCGGCCTGTACTTCAAGATCCCCTTTATCGACCAGGTAAAGGTGTTCCCCAAGGCCACCCAGCTGTACGACATTCCCCCTTCCGAGGTGCTGACCTCTGACAAGCAGAATATGACCGTGGACTGCTACATCCTTTGGAGCATTTCCGATCCGCAGCAGTTCTACCGTGCTCTGGGCACTACTTCCAAGGCGGAGGAGCGTCTGGATGCCATTACCTACAATGCACTCAAGAACGCCATGGGCACTCTGGCGCAGGCGGATATTATCAATATGGAGGATGGCGCCCTGCGAAATGAGATCTACGAGTCCATCGCCACTACTGTAGACGCCCAGGCCAAGACCTACGGCATCCGGGTGGAGGACGTGAAGATCAAGCAGTTTGACCTGCCCGAATCCAACCTGAACGCCGTTTACACCCGTATGATCTCCGAGCGTAACCAGATGGCGGAAAAGTACACCGCCGAGGGCAACAAGGAAGCCAATCTGATCCGCAACGAGGTCAATAAGGACGTGAATATCCTCATTTCCAATGCCAAGGTGGCCGCGGCGCTGCGGATCGCTGAGGGCGAGGCGGAGTATATGCGCATCCTGGCTACCGCTTACGATACCGAGGAGGAGCGGAAATTCTACGAATTCACTCTGGCACTGGAAGCCCTGAAGGCATCCCTTGATGGCAGCGAAAAGACCGTTATCCTGGACGAAAACTCCGAGCTGGGCAAGATCCTCATGGGTATAATGAACTAAATTGGCATTTATCGTTGCCCCCGTAGGGGCCGATGCCCACATCGGCCCTTTTAAAATACGGCGGTAAATGGGGGCCGATGTGGGCATCGGCCCCTACGGTGAGGATTTCAAACGGAACGATAAACGAAAATTTGAAATGATCCGAAAAAATTGGGATGCCCGGTTGGGCATCCCAATTTTTTTTACTTCCAAAGGCCGTCCGGGTAGCAACCCTGGGCGGTCATTTCTTGTATGGCGGCCTGGACCAGAGGCTTATCGGCGGGGTAGGTCACGCCAAACCACTGATCAGCAGATTGCAGTACCCGTACCTCCGCTTTGCCGGAATGCAGCAGCTCCGATACCAGCGAGGGCAGGTAAAATTCGCACTTGAGGGGATTTTTAGGAAGGCTTTCTTCCAGAAAGCTGGGGAATCTGGCGGCAATGGCCAGCAGGAAAGAATGGGTGAATCCCCAAAGATTCATGGAAACGGTGGTTTTGGGTGCCAGTTCGGTCCATGTCTCGCCCCCATCTTCGGTGTAGAAAATGCCGTCGTTCCGCTTTTCGATGCGGGTACGCTCGGTGACACCGGTGAGCAGGCCGTTTTCCACGTCGCAAACGCCACGGGCCACACTGCCGTGTTCCGTTACCGTCTTGCCCAGCTCATAGCCCACCATGCAGTAGTCCGCTTTTTTACCGTCGGCAGCGGTGCAAAGGTAGTCAAACATCACTTTGTAGGCGGATTTTCCGTAGTAATCATCGGCGTTGATGACGGCAAAGGGCGCATCGCCAATGGCTTGGGTGGCACAAAGTACAGCATGGCAGGTGCCCCAGGGCTTGGTGCGGCCCTCCGGAACGGAAAATCCGGCAGGCAGATGGGTCAGCTCCTGATAAGCGTAGCGGATCTTCATGGGGCATTTTTCCAGCCGCTTGCCTACGGTCTCCATAAATTCTTCCCGGATGGCTTCCTTGATGATGATCACCGCGGTGCGAAAACCGGCTTCGTAGGCATCATACAGGGAGTAGTCCAGAATGGCTTCACCGTGACCGCCTACGGGATCGATCTGCTTCAGACCGCCGTAGCGACTGCCCATGCCGGCAGCCATGACAACGAGAACAGGATTGGGTGCCATTTGTCATACCTCCTTCGCATTTTTTCTTATTATAACCATGTTTGGAATAAAAGGCAAGGCTTAGAATGGTGAATTATTGTTTAGCAGATATAGGTCATTGCGAAGAGTAGCGCATTTCATTGCGGTATGATTGCCCCCGGCAATCATTTATATTTGGATGCGCTGCGCGCAGCACCACGCTCCTCGCAATGACAGTCCTATTGTAAACAACAATTCATCTTTGTAACTGTGCTGCGTTCAAGTAAATATCCTCTTTTTTCAGCTTTTCCCAGGAAAATTCACTGCACAGCTCTCTGGCGGAGATGGACGCGTAGTGCTCCAGCAGGCCGCAGGTGTGGGCAAGACTGCCGATCAGCTCTTCCGGACGCAGCCATTGCCGCAGCTGACCCAGATCCAGATCCTTGTCCCGTTTGCTCAGCCGCCGCCCATCCGGAGCCAGCAGCAGAGGTACATGGCCGTAGGTGGGATGGGGAAAATCAAATAAATCCTGCAAATACATCTGCCGTGGGGCGCTGGACAGCAAATCCACACCGCGAACTACCTCTGTAACCCCGGCCTCACCGTCGTCTACCGTCACCGCCAGCTGGTACACATAGACTCCGTCCGCCCGGCGAACCACGAAATCACCGCAGTCGGTTGCTAAATTTTCCCGGTAGGGGCCCTGTAAAAGGTCTGTAAATTCCCAAACAGTTTCCGGCACACGCACACGATAGCTGTGGGGCTTGTCGGGATGCTCCGCCCGGTTACGGCAGGTGCCGGGATACACGTAGGTGCCGTCGGAGCGATGGGGCGCGTTGACACTGTGGAGCTGGCTTCGGGTGCAGTAGCAGGGATAGAGCAGCTTTTCGTCCTGCAGTTTTTCAAAATAGCGGTCGTAAACAGCGCTTCTTTGGCTTTGGGGAGCAGTTTCTGTGTCCCAGCTCAGACCTAACCAGGTCAGATCATCGCGCAGAATCTGGGCAAATTCGCTGCTGGTGCGCTGTGTATCCAGATCTTCCATCCGCAGCACCATCTCTCCGCCCCGGCTTTTGACCGACAGCCAGGCGATCAGCCCGGCAAATACATTGCCCAGGTGCATCCGCCCGGAGGGCGTAGGTGCGAACCGACCCACAGGTCGGGAACAAGTATCCATGGTGATCACCTCCCTTTTTGTTATTCTACCCGAAAAAAGCCCGGCTGTAAAGGGATTTTCTTGGGCGATTTTGGAGAATGCCCCCTTGCATTTTCCGCCAATATGTTGTAATATGATATAGTTATATCGATAAAATAATAACGACAGGAGTGTTCTTATGGTTACGATTGATCAGATCTATTCCGCCCGGGAGCGTTTGCGCGGCATTGCCCGTATTACTCCCCTCAATCCCACAAAATCTCTGGGTGAGAACATTTACATCAAGTCTGAAAATTTGCAGCTGACCGGTGCGTTTAAGGTCCGGGGCGCCTATAATAAGCTGGCCTGTTTGAGCCAGGAGGAGAAGGATCGGGGCGTGATCGCCTGCAGCGCCGGCAACCATGCTCAGGGTGTTGCCCTGTCTGCCACTAAGCTGGGTATTCGCAGCGTGGTGTGTATGCCTGCCACCGCCCCCATCAGCAAGATCCACGCCACGGAAAACTACGGCGCGGAAGTGGTGCTGGTGCCGGGCAGCTATGACGATGCGGCAGCGAAGGCGGCGGAGCTGGCCAAGGAGCAGGGCTATACCTTTGCCCATCCCTTTGATGATGAGTATGTGATCGCGGGCCAGGGCACTATCGGTATCGAAATTCTGGAACAGCTGCCTGATGTGCAGCAGGTGGTGGTACCCATTGGCGGCGGCGGTCTGCTGGCCGGTATTGCCATTGCCATCAAGACCCTGCGGCCCAGTTGCCGGGTCATCGGTGTTCAGGCTGCCGGTGCTCCCTCCATGTATGAGTCCCTGAAGCAGAACGAGATCATTACCCTGCCCTCCGTCAGCACCATTGCCGATGGCATTGCGGTCAAGCGCCCCGGCAATCTGACCTACCAGGTGATCAAGCAGTATGTGGATGATGTGGTGGTGGTAGATGACAACCAGGTCGCCGCTGCTATCGTCGCACTGATGGAGGACCAGAAAACGGTGGCCGAGGGCGCGGGTGCCTGCGCGGTAGCCGCGGTGCTGGCCGGTCTGGTAGACGCGGAAAATTATAAGACCGTGTGCGTGGTTTCCGGCGGTAATGTGGATATGACCACCTTGTCCCGTGTTATCAATAAGGGTCTGGTGAGCTTCGGCAGAATTTGCCAGATCTCTGTCCAGGTCACCGATAAGCCCGGTGGTCTGATGGCGCTGCTGCAGACCATTGCCAAGACCGGTGCCAATGTGGTCAGTGTGACCCACGCGCGGCAGGCGAAAAACTGTGGCGTAGGTTCCTGTGTGGTGTCTATGGGTCTGGAAACCCACAATCATCAGCACATCCAGGATATTATGGAGGCGCTGAAGGTTGCCGGCTATGATGCCCAGTTCAAGTAAATAACAATGCCGCCGGGGTTTCCCCCGGCGGCAAATCCTTTATTTTTTCCTGCAGGCGTTGCGAATGCCATCAATGATGGGCTTTATGTAGCACAGGGTCATGCAGAACATCACCAAAGCGGTGTAATGCACCACATACACGCCCCAGCCGTACTTCTCCGTCAGGAAGGGCAGGCCGGATTTGGGAGGGGAAGCCACATACATGAAATTGATGTTGGAAACGCCGTCATAGAGGATGCTGTTGATGTAAATGGCAAACAGCGTCAGTCCCAGCAGGAACTTGATGCAGTTTACATAATGTCTGACGGTCAGCTTCATCTGCTTGCCCAGCAGCAGCGCCAGGGCAAAGATGATAATGGCCACATGGTAGCCATAGTACTGCAGCGTCAGAATCCAGCCGCCGTTGAGGGAGGAATCGGTGGGAATCAGCAGGGCGGCGATGCCACCGAACAGGCAGCTGGGGATCATGAAGGAGAGCAGCAGCTCCTTCAGCTTGGGATTGGAGGAGTAGACCACCACAAAAAGGAACAGGATCTGGATGGAGCAAAGGTGGAAGGGCAGGTCCGTCTTGGGCAGGATACCGCCGTGGGTGGCTTCGTTGGCCATGGTGTAGTAAAAAACCTTGATAAATTCCGACACGATACCCACCAGCATGACCCGTTTTGTCAGCTTTTCCATGGTCCATTTCCGGGCAAAAATGCTGCCCAGAACCATCAGAATCAGGGATACGGCTAAAATCAGCAGGTGCTTTGTACCAAACATACTGTGCATAAATGTACCTCTTTCTCTCTTCTTTATCTAAACGGAAGGCTTACTTTTTTCCGAATAGTTCCAAAAAACTGGCATAAGCGGTGGGAATATAGGGGGTGGGATTGCAGTTAACCTTGTCGCTGAGCTTACCGCCGCCGGTTTCATTGCCGAAGATCTGGCCCCAACCGCCGAAATAGTTGAGGTATTCCTGGAAATCGTTGTAATGATTGGCGGTGTAGAACACAAACACCTCGTTTTCTTCATACAGGCCGTTGCCGTTTAAGTCCTGTCGGGTGTACACCAGCCGGGCCGCGCCCCGGGTAATGGTGTTGCCGTCGTTGTAGATTTTCACAGCGTAACCGCCGCCGGTGTCGGTGCCGGTGGTGCCGATGTCCATTTCGTAGTACTGGCTTGTGCCGCCGCAGCCGGAGATGTTGGGCAGCTCCGGTTCATAGGGGTATTTGCTGGTGTCGCCCTTGAAATAGGAGTGATTTACCCGCAGATATTCTCCCCAGGGGCTGTTTGCCGGCTTGGTTTTCTTGGCGGAGGTGTAGTTGGCGGGCAGGGTATCATTGGAGCCGCCGAAGGCATACATATAGGCTGCTACTTCCTCCAATGTGATGTAGGCTGCGCCCTTGTAGATGCGCATCACTTCCCGGCCGTAGGCATCCACCACGATGTAGGTGTTGCCGTCATCCTCGTAGCGGCAGTCGGTGTTGCGCACCAGCTTGCCGTTCTGGGTGGGCTGGTTTTCTTCGATGGTGGGGTACTGACCGGGCACTTCCAGGGAACCGGACATGAGGAAATGCTCTGTGCGGTAGCAGGCATCGGTGTAGCAGCAGGCGGAGGTGTAGTTGGCGTAGAAATCCTCCTTGCTGACGCCCACATAGGGATCAGATTCGTGACCGCTGCAGCCAACGGGAGTGGGAGAGCCGACGGTTGTGGTGGGAGTTGTGGGCGTTGTGCCGATGGGGGCAGAAGAAGCAGGGGTGCTTGCATCGGGATCCACTGCGCAGCCTGCCAGCAACAGGCTCAACAGCAAGAATAATACGATCAAACGCTTCATAATATCAGTTCCTTTCCAGTTCTTTCCCTATTGTACTCAATATGTAGAAAAATGTCAAATAAATTGGGATTTATCGCTGTGATGATTGATTTTATCGTAGGGGCGATTCACGAATCGCCCGCCAACAAATTGTGTAGCAATTTGTTGGTATTTCAATGATTTTACACGAATTATCGCCTTGTGGCGATATGATTTTG
>JAZRBW010000114.1:0-7980 GCA_045635305.1 Faecousia sp.
GGGAGAAGGTGCCCCCGCAGGGGGCGGATGTGGAACGCGGGAGGTAACCTACGATGCGGTATGGGTATCAGACATTCTGCTGTGTTACGCTATTCTAGGTCTGAAAATACCTCAAAATAATAACATTTCTGCCCGAATTCCACATCCGACCTCGCTTCGCTCGGCCACCTTCTCCCTGGGAGAGGGTAGTGCGGCTTCGCCGCTGTCGCCCCAAAGGGGCGACAAATTTCAATTAGCAACAGCTCGACAAACGAAAATTTGAAAGGGAATTATTTATCCTCCTGGGTCTCCTGACGGAAGCAGGAATAAACCTTTCCCGGGATTAAGGTGCAGCGTTTCGCCTGCGCCAGCTCCGAAGCAGTGACAAAGCGAAAGCCCCTTGCCTGCAGGGCGTCTACGATCATCAGCGCCGCATCCACGCTGCTGTCGGACATATCGTGCAGCAAGATCACGTCTCCGTCCTGTGCCCGCTGGATGACCCGACGGGCAATTTCCTGCGCGTCGTCGATGGCCCAGTCCTTGGGATCTGCTGACCACTGCAAAATGACAAGTCCGAATCGCTCTGCCACGGTCTGCAAACGCTGGTTGCACAAGCCGCCTGGCGGCCGCAAAAACAGAATTTCTGCCGATGGCAACAGGGATATGGTGTCGCCGATTTCCTGGCTGAGGGCTTCTGCCGTCATGGTACACATGGATTTATGGCTGTAACCGTGGACACCCAGCTCATGGCCTGCGGCGGCAATGGCTGTGGCCAGACGGGGATACTGTTCCAATCGGTAGCCGCAGAGGAAAAAGGTGGCCTTGGCATCGCGCTGGGCCAGACCTTCCAACAGTCGCCGGGTGAAGCGACCCGACGGGCCGTCGTCGAAGGTCAGCGCAACCAGCTTTTCCTGATTCGCTGCTCTGACGGGGATACCAACCAGGTAAATGCAAAGTAAAAGAGCTATCAAACGCCGCAAAACTTGCCACATCCTTTGTCGTATGCTGCCTTTACTTTACCCCAAAAACGCATTGCGATACAAAAAACGCCTGCTTGGATGTTTACCAAACAGGCGTCTGTTTATTTTCCGGCAGACATAGCGCCATGGGCGATATGGGCGGCATCGACATCTTTTGTGCATTCCATTTTCCACAGGGGTACGGTTTGGGACAGCATATCCACCAAGGCTTCCGAACGGGCAGCTTTCTGGCTGCTGAGCGGGCGGTAGGCTTGGTGCAGCAGCATGGGGATCGCTTCTTCGGCGGTGATGGGCAGAATGCGGTTTTGCGTGCCACGCTCCAGAATGCAAATGCCGGCAAGGGGCAGTTCCACATTGCTGTCCAGACCGTGCTTGCCGCTCCAGGGAGAGCCGCAGGCCAGGACGCCCTTTGCGGTCAGCCGCAAAAAAGGCTTATCATCATTGATCATCACAGCCCGGTCACCGAAGCTTTCCCGCCACAGCCGGGTGTGGGTGGACTTTCCTGTGCCGCTGCGGGCGGTAAACAGGTAGGCTTTTCCGTCCACAGCCACACAGCTGCCGTGGAGCAGAAGGGTGTCCAAGTTCACGAGATGCTCGGCAAAGGCCCGCTGAATGGCAGCCCGCTCCAGAAAAGGATCCGTAAACTGCCGCCTGCGAAAGCCTTCCTGCCGGGCTTCTTCGTCCAATTCCCGCTGTTCAAATTGCAGAGCATCGTGGGAAACGGTTATGGAGAAGTGGGCGTCCTCCTGGGTCAAATAGGCCCGGAAATACTGCTGGGTGCTGATAAACAGGGGCGCGATCCGCCCTACCTGCCCCGCGATTTTGATGTTAAATTCCACAGGTGTCACCCATTAGCCCATACATTTGCTGCAGGGGGTATAGCCTGCGGCAATGGCTTCGTCGTAATTGTCGAAATAGGTGCGGTTTTCTTCCTTGGGCAGGCTGCTGCAGCCTTCTACATGGAGCTTCTTGGAATTGACGTTGCCGATATAGGTGACGGCAGGCACTGATCCGGAGGGCACATCCGGCGTGCCGCCGGAGGGACAGCCCACAGTTACCTGCTTGCCATCGGAGGTGGCGATGATGGTGCCCAGCTTGTCGGTGCGGAATACGGTCACCTCGGCATCGTGCAGCTTGGACAGGGGGCCTTCACAGGGATGGCCGTAGGAATTGTCCGCACCCACGGAAATAATGCCGTAGGTGGGCATAACGGAGCGCAGGAAGCGGTAGCCGGTGGAGGTGTCGGAGCCGTGGTGGCCTACCTTCAGCACATCGGCGTGCCAGTTGAAGTTTTCGCCCCAGTAGTCCAGCATATCGTTTTCTGCGGTTACCTCCATATCCCCGGTGAACAGGAATTTGGTGGAACCGAACTGGACCATCAGCACGATGGAGGTGTCGTTGGTTTCAGCATAGGACTTTACAGGACCCAAAACAGTGACGGTGGCACCGCCGAAGGTGAATGTGTCGCCGGGGGAGGGAATGGTAACCTCCAGACCCTGCTGGTCGGTGTAGTAGACGAAATCGTCAAAGCACTTGGAGGAATAGGTTTTGGTGGGGGCGTAGACAGCCTTGGTTTCATAAACTGCCAGCACACCGGGTAAACCGCCCACATGATCTTCATGGGCGTGGGTGGCGATGACAGCCTGCAGCTGGGTCACGCCCTGCTTTTGCAGATAACTGACCACCAGGGAGCTGTCCGCCACATTGCCGCCGTCTATGAGGATATATTCGCCGTCGCACTCAAAAAGGGCGCAGTCAGCCTGTCCCACATCGATGAAATGGACGGTAAGCTGCTGCCCGACGGCAGGGGGCGCACTGCTTTGGCTGGGTTTGCCAAGGCTGCAGCCGGTCAGAAGCAGACTCAATATCAAAAGGAGGGAAAACAGTTTTTTCATAGCATCACCTTATTTTGTGGTCAAATTTTTGTTGTTTTTCGCCTTTTTCTGCTGACCCAGCCAGGTGTTCATCACGAAACTGTGGGGCAAGAGCTTGACCAGCTTTACCTGCATCCGCACCGGGAAACCGTGAATGGAAAAATCCTTTTTGGTCTTGTACAGATCCCGCAGACCGGTGGCCACCACCGCATCTGCTTCATACAGCCGGTCATAATACTGCACCTCGCTGCCGGTGTTGCTCTGCAGGGCGTGGTCAAAAAACTCTGTCTTTACCCAGCCTGGGTTCATGCTCATCATGCGAATGCCCCGTGGCTTCAGCTCCCGGTTCATGGCCCGGCTGTAGCTTAAGACCATGGCCTTGGTGGCACCGTAGGTGGTGATGTAGGGAACCGGCTGCCAGGAGGAATTGCTGGCAAGCTGCAGCACATGGCTGCCGGCGGTCATATAGGGGAGGGTGAGTCGGGTCATGACCACCAGCGCCTTGCAGTTCAGGTCGATCATGCGGCACTCATCTTCAAGGGAAACCTGGTCAAAAGCGCCAAACTTGCCGAAGCCGGCGGCATTGACCAGCAGTTTTACATTGGGCTTTTCTGCCTCCAGCAGCTTAGCGTAGGCCTGGAAGCTGGCATCATCGCACAGATCCAGCACCACCGGGCGCACAGGCACGCTGGCTTTCAGCGCTTTCAGGGCATCTTCCCGACGGGCAATGGCCCAAATTTCGTCTACATGGATATACTGGCTCAGCTGCAGCACAAATTCCCGGCCCATGCCGGAAGATGCACCGGTCACAATGGCAATGTTCATGTTGTTTCCTCCATGGTGTTTCAACTTTTCGTTTATCGTTCTGATTTTGCTGTAGGGCGGGAGACAGCCAGCGCCCTACAGTGCATAATCGTAACGGCGCGATCAATCCCAATTTATTGTCGTGTTGCGGCTTGCAAAAGCGCGTTCCGTTCATTGGGCAGCGTGCCGTCAATGACCTGTTCCAGCAGGGCGTTGAGGGTGATACCAATGGCTTTTCCGGAATAGCCCAGCGCCATCAGATCGTGGCCGTTAACCGCCAGATCCCGCACCGTGATGCAGGCAAATTCGTTTCGAATATCATGGGCAAGGGCGGAAATCTGATGTAAATGCTCCGCCTTGGCGGGTTTTCCTGTGCCCTTGCTGCCCATATCCGCGGCCTGCAGGCACAGCAGATGCTCAATATCGATCTGTGTGCTTTGCAGACGGTGCATCCAGCGCCGCACTGCCTTGTACTCCGGTTCGATCTGAACCATGTGCAGCTTTACCAACTGCGCCACCTGCTCCCGCAGGGCGTTGGGCGATTTCAGCCGCCGCAAAATGGCATCCGCCATCTCAGCGCTTTTGTCAGCATGACCGTAGAAATGCCCCTGACCCTGTGCATCCAGCGTGAAGGTGACTGTTTTGCCAATGTCATGCAGCAGCGCGGCCCAACGAAGCGCCAGTACGGGAGGTACGGCTTCTGTCACGTGGGCAATGTGGGTAAAAATATCGTAGGCATGATGGGAATTGTGCTGTTCAAATCCCATGGTTGCGCCCAATTCCGGGATGATCTCGCCCAAAATGGGGGCAAACGTCAGCAGATGCTCTGCTTTTACCAGCGGCAGAAGTTTACATAACTCTTCGAAAATCCGTTCGGCGGCAATGTTATGCAGCCGTGGTGCAAGGGTGATCATGGCTTCCAGCGTAGTTTTTTCCGGCTGCAGGCCGTATTTCACCGCAAAGCGGACCCCTCGCAGGATGCGCAGGGCATCCTCTGTGAAGCGCTGGGTGGGGTTACCCACAGCACGCAGAATGTGCGATTGCAAGTCTGCGTGTCCACCGAAAGGATCGGCAAAGCCCCGGGTGGGAGAATAGGCCATGGCGTTGACGGTAAAATCCCGCCGTGAAAGATCCTGCCCAATATCCGTGACAAAGGCTACCCAGCCGGGATGACGGCTGTCGGTATAATCGCCTTCGGTGCGGAAGGTGGTGATTTCATATACATTGTGTTCCAGCACCACGCCGATGGTGCCGTGTTTTTCTCCCGCTTTCACCAGCTGGAAATCAGCAAAAACGGCGCAGATCTCCTCCGGTGTGGCGGCGGTACACAGATCGTAGTCGTGGGGTTGCAGCTCCAACAGGGAATCCCGGACGCAGCCGCCCACGGCATAGGTGGCGTATCCGGCCGCTTCCAGAGCATCTATGCAAAATCGCACAGGTTTTGGCAGATACATGGGCTGCCTCCTTTCGGGGAATTTAGGGGTTTTCCTGATCGAATTCCTGCAGCAGCTTTTGCAGGATGGCATCGGGATCCGGAAGCTCCACAGCCAGAGGATTCGGCGTTGCTTCTTCCGGGGCCTGGGTCTGCTCCGGGATGGTTTCTGCAGCGTCGGCGCGCACAGACACTTCCGATTCAGCAGAAGGGGATGCTTCCGCGGGAGAGGGTTTGGTCGGCTTGGGAAGATACTTCAACTGAGGCAGGGCGGTCAGCATCCAAAAGGCCATGCAGCCATGCACCAGCCAGTTGGTGTTGTTTGCCATGGCCACCAGATTGCAGTAACCGGCCACCAGGCACCAGAACAGGCAGTTGCACCGCTTGCCCATCTTCACATCAAAGCTCCACAGCCAGTAGCAGGCGGGAACCAGCGCTACACTGGCCCAAAAGCGGTAAAGATAACGGCACAGCTCCGGTTCTGCGCCAAATTCCTGTCCCAGCACAAACAATTGCAGTGTGAAGAAGAAGCAGGGCAGGATGTGTGCAGGCAGCTTGCTTCGCAGCCCACGGAAGCGGTAATAAGCGGCCAAAAACAGGGGGAATGCACCCAAAATGCCAACAATACCGCAGATGGTGCACAAGGTGCTGCCTGCTCCGAAGGTGTTTAAACCGCCGGATAGCAGGCCGATGCCTGCGGCGATGTAGCCCACAGCGCCCGGTATCGATGCCGGGAAATTTGTCCGATAGTTCCGGTTCTGACCTGCCTGGCGAACTAACAGCCAGATCGCCACCGCTACAGCGGCGCTAAGAATGCCGACCAGGATCCAGGCAGGGTGATTGGCCGGGTACAAGCCCCGTTCATCGGTGCCGGCGGCAAACAGCCAGCACAGCAGTCCGAAGCCGACACAGCCGGCTCCCAGCGCAAACAGATTGGCATACTGTAAATATTTCTTCATAGGATGTCCTTTCTTACTGCAGCAGCATACAGATACCTGAGAGCACAGGCTGATGCAGCAGGTAGATCCACAGGGACTGTCTGCCGCAGAAGCACAGAGCCCGCACCACAAGGTTGGTTGGCGGTACCATGGACAGCAGCGTTTCTTTTTTGCTGTAGACTGTGCGGCCCAGTACGGCACCGATCAGGAAGAAGCCCAGATTGGGCAGCAGAGGGAAATAGTCGGAAGTTGAAAAATAGGGGAAGGTGAAGCCGAACGGAATCAGCCAGGGATGATCCACCAAAGTCACGGTGCGCAGATACAGGCCGGCGAACACCATGGCAATGCCGATCGCCGCCAGTGCCCAGGTAGGCAGACGCTTGAAAACCCACCAGAGGATCATGCAGCAGCCCAAGCATTGCAAAACGCCAAAGTAGATGATGATGCCCTTTTGAAAGGACAGGAATTTATACATACCGTAGGTGACGGCGGTAATGATCATGCCGCCCAGCAGCACGATCAGTCCTCTGCGTACGCTGCGGCTGCCCAGGGTGGCGCTGATACCGGAGATCAGTAAAAACAGCACGCCGCCCCAATCCTTGATAAAGGAAAACCAGTCCGGATATTCCCATTCAATAATCTTATAGAGGTCAGTCAAATCATAGACAAAATGCACGATGACGACACCGAGAATGCAGATCCCCCGGAAGGCATCCAGCTCCCAAATCCGTTTTTTCATATCATACCTCCGTTGAGGAAAAATAGGCCAGGCCAAAGAAAACGGGCCTTACCGACTATTATATCAAGAAAAGGTGCAGATTTCCAGTCTTTTGCAAAAAAAGCTTGTTTCCTGTGCGAAAAAGGAGTATACTGTAATCCATCAGGAACTGTTTGGAGGAAGCTGCATGATTTTACTGACCGCAATTGTGATTTTGGCGCTGGCCGGCGCTGTGACTGCACTGCTGCTGGGCGGCATTTGGGCGGCGCTGATCGCGCTGATCTCCGGCCTGCTGGGTGGACTGGTGCTGGTGCTGCTGTTTTTGGTGGTGGCCTGCCTGGTGGTGGATCTGGAGAAAGAACAGGAAAATGACAGCAAATTCTATCGCACCATGGCCCATTTGTACATCGATCTGGTGATGATTTTGGGACGGGTGGAGGTTCGCACCGCTGGACTGGAAAAAACCCCTGCCGACGGTCGTTTTCTGCTGGTGTGCAACCACATCTGCGACCTGGACTCTGTGATGCTCTTAAAGTGCTTTCCCAAGAGCCAACTGGCCTTTATCGGCAAGCAGGAGATCAAACACTATCCGCTGGTGGGTCAGGCCATGCATAAAATGCTGTGCCAGTTCATCAACCGGGAAAATGACCGGGAGGCGCTGAAAACCATTCTGCGCTGCATTCAGATCATCAAGGAAGATAAGGCGTCCGTTGTGGTGTTCCCGGAGGGCTATGTCAGTCTGGATGGCCGCCTGCGCCATTTCCGCAGCGGCGCTTTGAAGATCGCGCAAAAGGCCGGTGTGCCCATTGTGGTCTGCACAGTCAGCAACACCAAGCGGATGATGGCGGATCTGCTTCACTTGCGCAAAAGCTGGGCCCGGGTACACCTGGTGGATGTGATCGATGCCGCAACTGTGAAAGCCACGCCCACGCCGGAGCTGGCAGAACAGATCTATGAGCTGATGATCAGCGATCTGGGCGAGGATCACCGCAGCGATGAAAAGGCGCTGCACCCGGATCTGCAGACGGTTATCGATCCTGTTGAATAATCTGCTAAGCGCCGCGGCTCCCGCGGCGCTTTTGCTGCGCTAAATTGGGATTTATCGAACACCTCGCGGTGTGCTGTAGGGAACGCTGTCCTCAGCGTTCCGAAACGATTTAGGGGGTTCGATGCCCCCTAAATCGTTAACTTGCATCAAAAAATGCCGCTTCGCGGACGGAACGCTGAGGACAGCGTTCCCTACGGGCGTGTTTGA
>JAZRBW010000115.1:0-2731 GCA_045635305.1 Faecousia sp.
CCGGTATCCTGCTGCCTGACTAATCTTTTGTTGAGGTGAAAAACAATGCCTAACTATGAATATTCCGCCATTGAAAAGAAATGGCAAGCTTACTGGGAAGAAAATAAAACCTTCCACACCGATGTTTGGGATTTCTCCAAACCCAAGTATTATGTGCTGGATATGTTCCCTTACCCCTCCGGTGTCGGTCTGCACGCCGGCCATCCCGAGGGCTATACCGCTACCGACATCATGTCCCGCATGAAGCGTATGCAGGGCTACAACGTGCTGCACCCCATGGGCTATGACTCCTTCGGCCTGCCCGCTGAGCAGTACGCAGTAGATACCGGCAACCATCCCAACGGCTTTACCCAGAAGAACATCGCCACTTTCTCCAAGCAGCTGCGGGAGCTGGGCTTTGACTATGACTGGAGCAAGCTGACCGCTACCTCCGATCCGGAGTTCTACAAGTGGACCCAGTGGATTTTCAAGAAGCTGTGGGAGGCCGGCTACGCCAAGCGCATTGAAATGCCTGTCAACTGGTGTGAAGCCCTGGGTACTGTTCTGGCCAATGACGAGGTCATCGACGGCAAGTCCGAGCGCGGCGGCTATCCTGTTGTAAAGAAGATGATGATGCAGTGGGTCATTGACCAGCCCGCCTTCGCTGAAAAACTGCTGGAGGGTCTGAACGAGATCGACTGGCCCGAATCCACCAAGGAGATCCGGCGCAACTGGATCGGCAAGTCCACCGGTGTGGAAGTGGACTTCAAGCTGGTGGGCGGCGGTGAGTTCTCCATTTACACCACCTGTATCGAAACCATCTACGGCATCACCTTCATGGTGCTGGCACCCGACGGCAAGATCACCGTAAGCCTTCTGGACAGAGTTGAGAATAGGGAAGAGGTGGAGGCCTACATTGCCGAAGCCGCCAAGAAGAGCGAGATCGACCGCACCGATGCATCCAAGACCAAGACCGGCTGCTGCCTGAAGGGTGTGTATGCCATCAACCCTGTCAACGGCCGCGAAGTGCCCGTGTTCATCGGCGACTTCGTCCTGGGCAACTACGGCACCGGCGCTGTTATGGCTGTTCCCAGCCATGACCAGCGTGACTTCGAGTATGCCATCGCCCACAATATTCCCATGATCCAGGTCATCGAGGGCCGGGATGTTAGCGAATGTGCCTTCGAAAAGCAGGACTACCTGGGCAAGGGCTGCATTCTGTGCAACTCCGAGGAATTCACCGGACTGACCGTGGAGGAAGCCAAGGAGGCTATCACCGTCAAGCTGGAGAATGCCGGTGTTGCCCGCCGCAAGAATAACTATCACTTCCGTGAGTGGATCTTCGCCCGTCAGCGCTACTGGGGCGAGCCTGTTCCCTGTGTTTACACCGAAAGCGGTGAAACCGTGTTCCTGCCCGATGAGGAACTGCCCGTTGTGCTGCCCGTTCTGGAGGATTACAAGGGCCGCGGCGGCCAGGCACCCCTGGAAAACGCCGAGGAATGGAAGTACTATGATCAGAACGGCCTGAAGGGCAAGCGGGAAACCTCTACCATGCCTGGCTCTGCCGGTTCTTCCTGGTATTTCATGCGCTATATCGATCCCCACAATGATAAGGCTCTGTGCGATCCCGAACTGCTGAAGCACTGGATGCCTGTTGACCTGTACATTGGCGGTCCCGAGCACGCCGTAGGCCACCTGATCTACTCCCGTATCTGGAACCGCTTCCTGTACGACCAGGGCATCAGCCCCGTTGCTGAGCCTTTCAAGAAGCTGGTGCACCAGGGCATGATCCTGGGCGAGAACGGCATCAAGATGGGCAAGCGCTTCCCCGAATTCGTGGTCAACCCCAGTGACATCGTCCGTGACTACGGCGCCGACACCCTGCGCCTGTACGAAATGTTCATGGGCCCCCTGGAGGTTTCCAAGCCCTGGTCTGCTGACGGCGTCAAGGGCTCCAAGAAGTTCATCAACCGTGTGTGGAACTTCTTCACTGAGCCTGCCAACATCACCGATACCGACGATGGCAAGCTGACCAAGGTCTACCATCAGACTGTCAAGAAGGTCACCTCCGACTTTGAACAGCTGGGCTTCAATACCGCCATCGCCCAGATGATGGTCTTCGTCAATGAGGTCTACAAGGCCGGTACCTGCCCCAGAGAATATGCCGAGGGCTTCATCAAGATGCTCTCCTGCATCACTCCCCATGTGGGCGAGGAAATGTGGCAGCTGCTGGGTCATGACACCACCATCGCCTACGAGCCCTGGCCCACCTACGACGAGGAAAAGTGCAAGGATAACGAAGTCACCATCGCCGTGCAGGTCAACGGCAAGATGCGCGGCACCGTGCTGATGGCCGCCGACCTGGATAACGATACTGTGGTGCGGAACGTCCTGGCCAACGACAAGATCGCTGCCTTCCTGCAAAAGAACGGCGGCAATATCGTCAAAACCATCGTTGTCAAGAACAAGCTGGTCAACCTGATCGTCAAGTGATTCTGTAGGGACCGGCCTCCCGGACGGTCCTCACGGCACCAAAACTTTTTTACAAAATCGTCGAATTATTGCTTGACATTTTGAAAAAGTAGGCGTATAATATTCAAGCCTGAGTGAAAACAGGCCCTGAACGCATCCTGGATTTAGCCGGATGCCATCGGAGGGAGGGAAAAACAAATGGAAATTCGCGTTAAGGAAAACGAGTCCCTGGAGTCCGCACTGCGTCGTTTTAAGCGTAGCTGCGCCAAGGAGGGCGTTA
>JAZRBW010000116.1:0-2463 GCA_045635305.1 Faecousia sp.
GACGGGCGAAGATTACTTCTTGCCGGCCTTGGGACGCTTTGCGCCGTACTTGGAGCGGGACTGCATACGCTTCTGAACGCCCTGGGTATCCAGAGTGCCGCGGATGATGTGGTAACGGACACCGGGAAGGTCCTTAACACGGCCGCCACGGATCAGAACGACGGGGTGCTCCTGCAGGTTGTGGCCTTCACCGGGAATGTAAGCGGAAACTTCCATACCGTTGGTCAGACGTACACGAGCGATCTTACGCAGAGCAGAGTTAGGCTTCTTGGGGGTGGTGGTACGCACAGCGGTGCAAACGCCACGCTTCTGGGGGGAAGGCAGAGTAGTAGCCTTGTTCTCCAGAGTGTTCATACCTCTCTGCAGAGCGGGAGCAGTGGACTTGTAGGTGACCTGCTTACGGCCACTCTTAACGAGCTGGTTAAAAGTAGGCATTGTCTTTCTCCTTTCTTAAATTGTCGCTTTTGCGCGTTTATATATTCTACGGATGTCTCCGATAGAATCAGGAATTGACAGCGGCTGCTGCCGCGGCCCCAACCTCGATGCCGCAAGCGCTCCCCAGCTCCGCCATGCTGGAAACCCAGCGAACCGGAACATTGAGGGCTTTGCACTTTTCTTCGAGGGGTTCTGTAATGGAAGGGTCGGCATTTTCTGCCAGGCAGACATACTTGGCGTTGCCCTTTTCCAGGGCTTTCCGGAGCTGTTTTGCCCCGACAACCACCTTGTTTTTCCGCAAATCCGCCAAACTGCCGCATTGGGGGATTCTACAATCTTTTTTAGTATCCATACAAAAACCTATTATACGCAGTTTTTCCAAAATGTCAACAAAAACTTTTGAAAAATTATATTTTTTCTGCTCTCCCCTGCCCCATTTCAAATTTTCGTTTATCGTTTTCTCCATTTGGTCATTGCGAGGAGCCGAAGGCGACGTGGCAATCCCCCGGTTAGGGGGAAATCGTATTGAAAAGTACTGTCTAAAACCTTTGGGGATCGCCACACCAGTGTGCGCGCTGGTTCGCGATGACCGTTCTATCGGAACGATAAATCCCAATTTAGTTGTGTGAATTATCCTCGATGGTCAGCTTTACGGTAAATTTCTGCTGATCCCGGCAAATGACCGCGGTAACAGTATCACCGATCTGATGATTATACAGGGCTGTATACAGATCCCGTCGGCTGTGGATGGGCTTGCCGTCCAGAGCGATGAGAATATCGCCTTCCTGCAGACCGCACAGGGCAGCATTGGAGCTTTTCTCCACTTCGGTCAGCAGCAGACCGCCCGGCAGCTGCCAATATTGCTGGTAGACCTTACTGATGGCTTCTACCTCGATGCCCAAACTGGGACGCCCCTGTACATAACCGTAGCGAATCAGATCGGCAACGATCTGTCCAATGCCATCCGTGGGCACCACCAGTCCTGTTCCGGTGGTGTCGGCGGCGGTGAAATATTGAGAAATGTGACCCACCTGGAAGCCGATCACATTGCCGAAGCTGTCAAATACCGGGCCGCTGTCGCTGCCCTTGCAGGTCTGGATCAGGGTCAGGGAGGTGCTTTTGGTAACAAAGGTTCTCGATACGCTGAAAATGGTGCTTTCCTGAATGCTGTCGCTGTCAGAAACAGCAAAACTGGGATCTGTGATCTGCAGGGTCTGGTTGGTGCTGAAAACCGCGGCAGTCAGTCCCTCAATAGGAACATACAGTACCGCCAGATCGGAGAAGCTGTCGCTGCCAACCACGGCTGCCCGGGTTATCGTACCGTCAGAAAGGGTGACGAATACCCGTCTGGCGGCATCCACCACATGATGGTTCACCAGAATAAAGCCGTCGCTGCTGATCACCAGGCCCACACCGGTCTGGGTGGCGCCGAAATGGGTCAGGCATTGCACCTTTACCAGACAGTCTCTGTTTTGGTCGAGAATCTGCTCCTGCGTTAAAGTGCCGTCGGTATTGCTGTAGTAGGGAGAGCGGACAAGTTGCAGCTGCACCGTGTTGTCCTGGGGCACCTGGGGCTCCGATCCTTCCAGCTCTTCCAGATAGCTGCCGATGGAGGAGGCATAGGGCTGGGAGGCGATGGAGATAGGGGTGTTATCCTGCTTTTCCTGTGCCAGCTGTTGCAGCAGACGAATGTTCAAAATGCCCAGCGCGCTGCAAATGCCGCCCAAAAGGATGATGGCTGCCAGTAAAAAAGCCACCAGGCCGCTGCTGCGCTTGGGCGGATGGATAGCACCGGTCTGATAGGTGCCTTCGTCAAATTGACCCATATATTCGTTGATTTCAGGTTTGCGTTTTGCCATAGAAAAACCTCAGAAAATTGCTGTTGGTAAGATAAATTGTTGTTTACCAGATTTAGGTCATTCCGAGCCAGTGCGCACACTGGCGTGGGAATCCCCCGGTTAGACGGATAATGTGACGAAAAGTACCTAAAATACTTAGGGGATTGCCACACCAGTGACCGAATCAAGG
>JAZRBW010000117.1:0-39448 GCA_045635305.1 Faecousia sp.
CATGATAACATCAGCCTTGACGCCCCAGGGCTTCTCACCGGGGAAGAACTGAACGCCGAACTTGTCAGCATAGTCCTGAACCTTGTTGCGGCGGCTTGCCTGCATCTGCAGCATGAAGTCAACCTTCTCCTGAGAGGGGGAAACGCCTTCGGGATCGGAGATGTAGCCGTGGGGACCGGACAGGGTCACGACCTTAGCGCCCAGGTGCAGAGCCTTCTGGCAGATGCCCCAAGCAACGTTGCCGAAGCCGGAGATAGCGATGGTCTTGCCCTCGATGGACTCGCCTTCGTGAGCCAGGACTTCCTGCAGGTAGTAAACAGCACCGTAGCCGGTAGCCTCGGGACGGGTCTTGGAGCCGCCGTAGGTCTGGCCCTTACCGGTCAGAACGCCGTTCTCCCACACGCCCTTCAGGCGACGGTACTGGCCGTACATATAGCCGATCTCACGGCCGCCAACACCCATATCACCAGCGGGAACGTCGATATCGGGTCCGATATAGCGGTACAGAGCGGTCATGTAGCTCTGGCAGAAGCGCATGATTTCAGCATCGGACTTGCCGGTGGGGTCGAAGTCAGCGCCGCCCTTGCCGCCGCCCATGGGCAGACCGGTCAGGGAGTTCTTGAAGGTCTGCTCAAAGCCCAGGAACTTGATGACAGAGGGGGTAACATTGGGCTGGAAGCGCAGGCCGCCCTTGTAGGGGCCGATAGCGCCGTTGAACTGGCAACGGTAGCCGATGTTGGTATGCCACTGGCCGGCATCATCACACCAGACAACGCGGAAGGTGAACATACGCTCGGGCTCGACCATACGGGTCAGCAGGTCAGCCTTCTCATATTCGGGATGTGCATCGATGACAGGAGAGATGGAAGCAAAAACTTCTTCAACAGTCTGGCAGAACTCGGGTTCGTTAGCGTGCTTAGTCTTGACATAGTCAATTACGCGTTCAACATAAGCGTTCATTGGTATCAATCTCCTTTAAAATAAAATTACATATTCAGTCGGTGGCGTACTCCACCAACAGACATTATAGCAAAGGTTTTCCATTTTTGCAAGATGGGAATACTATATGACATTTCGCCAATAAATTATGCAATATGCACAATCTACCTGTTTTACATAGAAAAATCGGAAAATTATCGAAAAATGTCCACCAAACACAGACACAATAACTGTCTGCGCATGGTGGACATATCGTTAGTGATGGTGGTGATGTTCCTTGTGGTCACAGTGATCGTGATGGTCGTGATGGTCATGGCCGCAATCACATTCATGATCGTGGTGGTCATGCTTGTGACTATGTCCATGATGATGGTGGTGGTGATGGTGACCGCAGCCGACACGGGGCTTTCTGGGCGTGCAATGCGCCTCAGCGCAGGCCTCCCCTTCCTTCTCCAGTTCCATGGTCACATGGTGAACTCCGTGCTCCTCCAATTCCTGCCGGATCGCCGCCTTCAGCGCCACGGTATCACATTCTTCTGCAACTACGTGCAAAGTGGCATAGTGGTTATAGCCATCCAGGGTCCACAGATGCAGGTGATGCACACCCTTTACATGGTCAATGTGGCGCAGGTGTGCCTCCAGCTTCTTGGGGTTGATGCCTTCAGGCGTCTTTTCCAGGAACACACACAGCACTTGGCCCATGCCCTGCAGCGCATGACTCAGAATAAAGATAGCCACGCCGATGGACATGATCGGATCGATAAGCGTGAAATTTGTAAAGCGGATGACAATGGCGCCAATCAAAACAACGACCCAACCAAGCACATCTTCCAGCATATGCAGGTTTACGGCCTTCTCATTGAGAGAGTCACCGCCGTGGGTGAACCAGGCCGCTGCCAGGTTCATAGCCGCGCCCAGCACCGCCATGATAATCATACCGTTGGAGTTGATGGACACAGGGTTGATGATTCGTTCTACCGCGTTGATCACAACCATTACAGAGCCAACCAGCAGGATCAGATTGGTAATCGCCGCGCCCAGCACACTGTAACGGCCATAGCCATATGTGAAGGCGACATCCGGCTTGCGGTTGCTCTTGCGCTCTAAAAACCAGGATGCGCCAATGCTGATGGCATCGCCAAAATCGTGAAGCGCATCAGAAAGAATGGCTACGCTGCCTGTAAACAGACCGCCCAGCAGTTCAAAAACAGAAAAACCGAAATTCAGCAAAAAGGCAATCAAGATATTGCGTTGTGTTTTCATAACCCTTTCCTCCTGTTGACATGGGGTGAATTTTATCGTATACTACATTTGATACGATACATCTTGTACGATTATTTTATGCAATCACTCCGCAAAACGCAAGAGGCAATCTGCAATTTGTGTCAGTTAACAGACAAACGCCAAAATTTGTACAGGAGGCATTATGGACAGACGGCAGCGAAAATCCAGAAAGGCTATTTATGACGCCTTCACCACCCTGCTGCGCACCAAGCGTTACGAGCAAATCACTGTGCAGGACATTATTGACACAGCCGACATTAGCCGCAGCACCTTCTACGCCCATTTTGAAACCAAGGATATGCTGCTCAAGGCTATGTGCAGCGATATTTTTGACCATGTTTTTGCAGGCGACCTGTGTGATTACCACGACCACGCGCCCCATCTGCAGGCGCGCCTTGCCCACATTCTGTTTCATTTACAGGAGCAGAAGGGGCATGTACTGGGGATTTTGTCCTGCGAAAGCGGCGAGCTGTTTATGGTCTATTTCAAAGAACGGCTGAACACACTGTTTCGTATGTATCTGCAGGATTTTTCCAAGACTGTTCCCCAGGATTTTTTACTGAACCATCTGAGCGGCAGTCTGGCTGAAGCGGTGCGCTGGTGGGTGCGCGGCGGTATGACCCAATCAGCGGAAACAGTGGCTGCATACTATATTCACAGCATTCGCCCCTAATTTATTCACAAAACAATTGTAAATTGCCGCAACATATGATATACTGTTTAGTTGGTAAAATGAAAATATGTCAGTTGCACAAAGCGAGGAAATACTATGTTTGAGAAAATTTTAAAACAAATCCAGTCCTACGACCGCATCATTATCCACCGCCACAACAATCCTGACGGCGATGCGCTGGGCAGTCAGATCGGTCTGAAACATATTCTGCTGGAAAATTTCCCGGGTAAGGAAGTATACATGGTGGGCGATGCTGCCAAGCATTACAGCTTCATGGATGACAGCATCATGGACACCATCCCCGACGAATACTACGCCAACGCCCTGGCCATCGTGCTGGACACTTCCGCAAAGCGGCTCATCAGCGACGGACGCTATGCTGCCGCCAAAGCGACGGTGCGCATCGACCACCATCTGTTTGTGGAAGAAATCTGCCAGACAGAAGTGGTGGGTTCTGATTTTGAAAGCTGCTGCGGCCTGATCACCGCCTTTGCCATGGAATGCGGCCTGCGGCTGACCCCCATTGCCGCCAAAAGTCTTTACACCGGTATGGTCACTGACTCTGGCCGCTTCCGCTATGACGCCACCTCTTCCCAGACCTTCCGTCTGGCTTCTTTCCTGATGGAGCAGAAGTTTGACACCAATGAGATTTACCGCAATCTCTACGCCAGCGATTTCGCCCAGCTCCAGCTGAAGGCCAAATTTATTCTGAAAATTCAGTTTACAGAAAAAAATGTTGCCTACATCTACACCACAAGAGAAGAAATGCAGCAATTGGGCATGGATACCTTCTCCATTTCCCGGGGTATGGTTGGCACTATGTCCGACATCCGGGGCGTAGACATTTGGGTGAACTTCACAGAAACGGAACAGGGTGTAGCCTGTGAGCTGCGCTCTTCCAAATATAACATCAATCCCATTGCCGTTAAGTATGGCGGCGGCGGTCACGCCAAGGCCAGCGGCGCCACCGTCAAAACCAAAGAAGAAGCCATGGCCATGCTCCGGGATCTGGACGCCATGATGGAGGATAACGCATGAACAAAGATGTAAAGCAGGCCATCCTGCAAAAGATCAGGGAATACGACACCATTATGATCTTCCGCCATATTCGCAACGACGGCGACTGTGTGGGCGCGTCCAAGGGCTTGCAGGCCATTCTGAAGGCCACTTTCCCCGAGAAGCGCATCTACCTCATCGACGACGATTGCTCCGAATATCTTGCCTTCCTGGGCCCGGAGGATGCAGATGTGGCTGACGAGGTATACGCAAACGCGCTGGGCATCGTAGTGGACACCGCCACCTCCAATCGCATCTCCAACAAGAAATTTGCCCTGTGCAAGGAGATTGTAAAGATCGACCACCACATCCCCGTGGAAAACTACGGCGTACTGAATTGGGTGGAAGAGGATCGCTCTTCTGCCTGCGAAATGATCGTGGATTTTTACGACTCTTTTAAGGATGAACTGGTGATGACCCAGGATGCCGCCAAGTATCTGTACACCGGCATGGTCACTGACTCCGGCCGATTCCGCTATGAGGGCGTGTGCGGCCGCACCATGCGCTGCGCCGCCATTCTCTTAGACCAGGGCATCGACACGGAAACCCTGTTTGCCCACCTGTATCTGGAGGATTACGGTTTCCTGAAGTTTAAGGCCTATGTATACGAAAATATGAACATCACGGAAAACGGCGTCGCCTATGTGCATGTGACCAAGGAAATGAAGGAAAAATTCGGTCTTTCCGACGAAGATGCCAGCAACTCCGTGTCCATGATGGACAAGATCAAGGGCTGCCTGTGCTGGTTGGCCTTCATCGACAGCCACAAGGAGCCGGGCACCATCCGGGTCCGTCTGCGCTCCCGGTTCATGACTGTCAACCAGATCGCAGAAGCCTATCGCGGCGGCGGTCACGCCTGTGCCAGCGGTGCTACTGTCTATTCCGAGGAAGAAAAGATGGCGCTGGTGGCCATGGCCGATGCCCACTGCAAGGCATACAAAGAAAGTCATGAGGGTTGGTTATGAAAATTCTGATTACAAACGACGACGGCATTCAGGCCGCGGGCCTGAATGCCCTGGTCCAGTGGGCAAAGCAGTATGGTGAAGTAACCGTTATTTGCCCCAGAGTGGAACAGAGCGGCAAGAGCCACGGCATTGAGATCCACAAAGGCTTCGCCCTGGAAAATGTGGATATGGGCGAAGGGGTCACCGCCTTCAGTCTGGATTCCACCCCGGCTGACTGCGTGCGCTATGCCATTTTGGGTCGCAAGGAGCAGTTTGACCTGGTGATCTCCGGCATTAACCGGGGACTCAATGTGGGTGCGGACATCATGTATTCCGGCACTGTGGGCGCTGTGTGCGAAGCGGTCAATCTGGGCACAAAGGCTCTGGCCTTCTCCACCACCCCGGCCTATTATATGGAAGCTGCCAAGCATCTGGATGAGATTTACGCCTACATTTTGGAAAACAAGCTGTTTGACCATAACGAATTCTACAATGTCAACATTCCGGCGAGTCCCGGCAAGATCGTCATCACCCATCAGGGTGGCCCCTACTATTCCGACCGATTCACTTTGGAAAACGGCATGGTCTACCCCCACGGCATTGATGTGTTTACCCCCTGCGCAGACGACACAGTGGATACCGACTGTGTGCTGCGCTGCGGCAATATTTCCATCATGCCCCTGACAAACCAGCGCACCGAGATGGCTGTCTACAACAAGCTGGCCGCCCAGCTCAACAAATGATCAAATGCCGCACCCGGTTGGGTGCGGCTTTTCTGCGCCAGTTTCAAATTTTCGTTTATCGTTCCGCTTCGTTTATATCGTAGGGGACGGGTTTCCCGTCCCCTACAGCAAACCCGAAGGTGCGCGATGAATCCCAATTTATGAAGCAACGCCTTCCGAAGCATCGGAAGGCGTTGTTTATTACAGCAAAAACACAAATACAAACCAGGTAACCAGGTAAGCCGCGAACAGCACGGCGATGAAGATGATCATAGGGCCGATCATCATTTTCACCGCGTTCCAGTAGGTCTTCCAGGCATCTTTATAGAAGCCCTTGGGCCGATAGGGATTGTGATCGTGGAGACGGCTGCCACCGGATACGCCGGACATATCCGCGACGGTTCGGCCATCATCGTAATAGCGAACCTTTTCCTTCTTTTCCTTTTTCGCCATGGGGCTCACTCCTGATCCAGCAGATGGCAGGCCGCAAAGTGGCCGGGGGCATACTCACGGTACTCGGGAGTGATGTGACGGCACTTTTCCGTGGCGTTGGGGCAACGGGTATGGAACCGGCAGCCCTTGGGCGGATTGGCGGGAGAAGGAATATCGCCCTCCAGCTTGATGCGCTTGGTCTTTACCGTGGGATCCGGGTTGGGCACCGCGGAGAGCAGCGCTCTGGTATAGGGATGCAGGGGGCTGGTGAAAATATCTTCCTTCGTGCCAAACTCCATGACAGCGCCCAGATACATCACCAGGATCTTGTCGGAAATGAACTTTACCACACTCAGGTCGTGGGAAATGAACACATAGGCCATATTGCGCTCGCGCTGCAGCTTCTTCAGCAGATTGATGATCTGTGCCTGGATGGACACGTCCAGAGCGGAAACCGGCTCGTCACAGATGACCAGCTTGGGATTGACGGACAGGGCGCGGGCAATGCAGATTCTCTGGCGCTGACCGCCGGAGAATTCGTGGGGATACCGCTCGAAGTAGTAATCCCGCAGGCCGCACTCATCCATCAGCTTCAGCACATAGTCCTTTACTTCCGCTTTGGACACGATGTTATGAACCTTCACAGGCTCACTCAGCAGACCACCCACCGTATCTCTGGGTGGCAGGCTGGAGTAGGGATCCTGGAAGATGATCTGCATCTCCTTGCGGATCTGGCGCATCTGTTTGGGGGTAAAGTCCGTAATATCCTGACCGTTAAAGATGATCTGACCGCCGGTGGGCTGGTGCAGCTTCAAAATGGCACGGCCGGTGGTGGTTTTGCCGCAGCCGGACTCGCCTACGATACCCAGGGTCTCGCCTGCGTGGAGCTTGAAGGACACATCGTCCACAGCCACCAGTTCCTTCAGCACCTTGCCGGTGATGGACTTCTTTAAGGGAAAGCACTTGCGCAGGTGGCGAATCTCCAGAATGCACTCGGGGTCGAAGGGCTTGGCGCAATCCTGCTCAATTTGCTGGGCTCGCTTGGCCTGGTACTCGGCTGCAAGGGCCTCATCATCGTAGACGGGAGTATTTACCATTTTTTCATCAGTCATTGGTTACCTCCTGCTCATACAGATGACACGCAACAAAATGGGTGGGGCTGACCTGCACCATGCCGGGATAATCACCGCTGCACTTTTGCTTGCACATGGCGCAGCGCTCCTTGAAGTAGCAGTGATTGGGCATATTGATGGGGTTGGGCACGTTGCCGGGAATGTTATACAGCTCGGTGCTGTCGTCTAAGCTCATGGTAGGCTTGGACTTCTGCAGGCCGATGGTGTAAGGATGCTTGGGATCCTGGAAAATTTCCAGAACTGTGCCCTTTTCGATGACCTTACCGGCATACATGACCACCACGAAGTCCGCCATTTCCGCAATAACGCCCAGATCATGGGTGATCAGCAGAATGGAGCCGTCTATCTTATTCTTGATGTCTTGCAGCAGATCCAGGATCTGTGCCTGAATGGTCACGTCCAGGGCGGTAGTGGGCTCGTCGGCAATGATCAGACGGGGCTCAGCAGCCAGGGCCATGGCGATCATGACTCTCTGGCGCATACCGCCGGACAGCTCATGAGGGAAGGCATTGTACACGTTTTCAGGAATAATACCAACCAAGCGGAGCATTTCCTCGGATTTTGCCTTGGCCATCTGCTTGGTAGCGCCGGGCACGTGCAGCAAGGTCACTTCGTCCAGCTGCTGGCCGATGGTGAACACGGGGTTCAGGGAGGTCATGGGCTCCTGGAAGATCATGGCCACCTGCTTACCGCGGATGCGATGGATCTCGTGGATGGGCATCTTGGCAATGTCATATATCTTTTCTTCCATCTCCAGTTCCCCAGACCCATCAGCCTTGGCAATGGGCTTGCCATGGCTGTCGCGTTTGTAGTCGCTGGCCTGGAAGCGGATGGAGCCGCTGACGATCTGACCTGCAGGACCCTGGATCAGCCGCATGACAGACATGGAGGTAACGGACTTGCCGCAACCGGATTCGCCCACGATGCCCACCACCTTATGACGGGGCACATCGTAGGAGACACCGTTAACAGCCTTGACAACACCCTGCTCCGTAAAGAAGAAGGTGTGCAGGTCCTCGATCTCCAGAATATTTTCGGGATTACGCATTTCGCTGAGGAATTCATCCTCGGATGCTCTGCGGTTTTTGTATGCCTCCAGCCGCTTGACTTCCTTGGCATTGGCACGGGCAATGGCCTTGACTTCCCTGCCGGAGAGATAATTCTTATTCTTCGTTTCCTTTGCCATGCTTATCTCCTCGCTTTCGGGTCAAGTGCGTCACGCAGGCCGTCACCTACAAAGTTGAAGCCCAGCACCGCAATCACGATGCACACACCGGCAGGCACCCATACATACAGGTGATTTTGCAGGATGTCCTGATTGGTGGTGATGATGTTGATCATGGTGCCCCAGGCGGCATAAGGTGCCCGGACGCCCAGATTCAAATAGCTGAGGGTTGCTTCGTAGAGGATCATGCTGCCCAGGCCCAGGCTCATCTGCACGATCAGCTGGGGCATAACATTGGGCACCAGGTGCTTGAAAATCTTTCTGCCGGTGGAGTAGCCCATAGCTTCCGCTGCCACCATAAATTCCTGCTCGCGAAGGCTCAGGATCTGGCCTCTGACCAGACGGGCTGTGCCGGGCCAGGAGATGAAGGTCAGGAAGGTCATCAGCAGATAGATGCGGTATTGGCTGTCAACACCCCAGTCGGGGTTATCCAGAGCAGTGCCCACGATCAGCAGGATCGGAATGCCGGGCAGGCACATCAGCACATCGCAAATACGCATAATGACCGTATCCACAGCGCCGCCGAAGTAGCCGGCCAGGCCACCCATGATGACACCAAAAATGGTCATCAGGAACACAGCCAGGAAACTGACAATCAGGGAGATGCGGCCGCCGTACATCAGACGCACCAGAACATCATAGCCCTGGTCATCGGTGCCCAGAGGGTGTCGTGCAGAGGGACCCTGCAGGAAATTGTCTGCCACCTGCTTTTCGGTAGTCTGGCGAATGGTATATTCCACGCCGTTAATGGTGAAGGTGGTTTCATTGACGGAATACTCCACCTTGCCGCTGCGGTCCAGTTCGGTTTCGCCCCACTTGCCGGCATCCGAATAGTCGGCTGTGGTATCCGCGATCAGCATCGGGCCTACAAAGCTGAACAGAAACAGGCCGATGACCATCACCAGACCCACGATGCTCAGCTTGGAGCGGAAGAAGCGGCGTACAACCATCATGCCCGGAGACATGAGCCGCAGATTTTTATCCAGAGGTGCTTCCGTGTCCACGGTCTTTTGGGCTTCGGTTTCTTTCAGTTCCAACTCGTCCATGGTGGCACCTCCTTAATGCAGTTTCACTCTGGGATCAACCCAGGCGTAGGCCAGGTCAGCCAGAATAACGCCCACCACGCTCAGCACCGCAAGGAACATATTGTAGCCCATAATAAAGGGAATGTCACCGGAGTTCATGGCGGTCAGTGCCACGTTACCGATACCTTCCAGGCCAAAAATCTGTTCGGTGATGATCGCGCCGGAGAACAGGCCGGGAAGCAGACCTGCCATGCTGGTTACCAGAGGAATGAGGGTATTGCGGAAAGCGTGCTTATTGATTACCACGCTCTCCTTCAGACCCTTGGCGCGGGCAGTGCGGATGTAATCGGAGGTCATGACCTCCAGCATATTGGTTCTGGTCATGCGCATTCTGGGGCCAATGGACAAAATCACAATGGTAAGGATCGGGATCACCAGATGCCATAGATAGTCCATCGTGGCCTCAATACCCGTCAGCACCGCGCCAGCAGTCTGCATACCGGACACCGGGAACCAGCCTAACTTCAGTGCAAACAGGCTCTTCAGGATATTACCAAAGAAGAAAGAGGGCAAAGAAATGCCAATCATAACCAGAATGGTGACCACATAGTCGCGCAGGCTGTACTGATGGGTGGCCGCGGTAATGCCCAGAGGAATGGCGATCATAAACTCGAAGACGGTAGCAATCAACGCGATGGTAAAGGACAGCCACATCTTGTCGGCAATAATGTCGGCAACGGGCAGGCCAAACTTGAAGCTGGTACCCAGATCGCCACGCAGCATGGCGCCCAGCCAGCTCAAATAGCCGCCAAAATAGCTACCCATCTTCTCCATAAAGCCCATGTCTGTAGTATCCTGCAGGCCGTACATTTTGTACATATTGTCGACCATTTCCTGGCTGACGGTAGCACCGCCCGCACTGAGCGAGTCGATTTTGGACTGGATATAATCGACAGGCATCAGGCGGATCAGAAAATAGATGATAACAGAAACACCAACCAAGATGAGAACGGCGTAAGCCAATCGTTTCAGTATGTATTTTAACATAGGCTACGACCTTTCCGATAGTTTTTAGTCTGCAAATTCAATGTCCCAGATGCGGTCCAGGGGGGAGGAATAGGGGTTGATCTCGCTGGGCAGGCTGGAAGACTTGATCACGTTGGCGTTGTAGGCGTACAGCACATCACGCTGGTAGACAGGCAGCTCCACAGCCAGATCCAGAATGTAGCCCATGGCCTCCATATACAGTTCGGAGCGCTCAGCCTGGTCATTGGTCTCACGGGCAGCGTCGATCAGATCTGCCAGATCGTCCAGGATGTCCAGTTCTTCGTCAGAGCCGGAACGCTTGATCCAGTCATAGCCCCAGGCCTTGGTAGAGGTAGCGGTGGAATCCTTGTGGTAGACCTGATACATATCAGGATCCAGAGAGGAGGACCAGGCAGCAGCCCAGACCTGCAGAGAACCGGTGCTGATCTTGGTCAGCGCATTGGTATCACAAACCACTTCCACATCCCAGCCCATGGAGTTGAGCAGAGCAGCCGCGTCGCGGAACACCTTATAGGTGGGGTGATCCTGCAGAGTGGAGCCGGCGATGGTGAAGGTCAGCTTCAGGTCGCTGTCATCGATGGTCTCCAGCATAGCAGCCTTTTCCATGTACTTTTCAATATTGGACTTGGCGGTAGCTTCCACCCAAGTGCCGTACTGAGGATAATCCTTGCCGTTGTCGTTCTTATTTTCGCCGGTGGGATAAGCCCAGCTGACAGTGGACATATTCCACACGATCTGCTCAGCGGTGCCGGTACGGTAGTAGTCCAGGGCAAGGCTGGTGTTCATGGCGCACATAATGGCGCGGCGCAGGTAAATATTGGGAACCTTGGAGGCATTGATGCCGATGTAACCGTAGCCCAACTGATCGGTAGACAGCTTCTTGAAGCCATCCTTCTCCATGTTGGTCAGCTTGTCATAGTTATCGGTCGTCATGGAGGGGGTAATGTAGTGGACGCTGCCGGTGCTCAGCGCGTTGATAGCGTCATTGGAGCTGACCACCTGGTAACGGACCAGGTTGATCTTGGCGTTGTTCAGCTGCTCACCAACGGTGGTGAAGTTCTCGTTTGCCTTGAAGTAAACGATATTGTTGCTGAAGAAGCCGCTTTCGGAGGGGTTATCGCTGCTGGAAGCGTCGGTCGCCTTGTAGGGGCCTGCGCCCATGGGCAGCTTGATGTTACGGGTGGACTGGATCACTTCTGTCATGAAGCTGAAGCTGGCAAATTCCACGCCAAACTTGTTGTCGGCAATGTCCATGGGAACGGAAGAACCCTGGCCATAGTAATGCTGAGGCGCAATGGTCAGAGAGAAGTTCCAGATTGCCTTGGGGTCAACACCCTCGATGGTGATCTTCAGAACGTCATGCTCTGCTGTGTTGGTAACGGTGCCATCGGCATTGTGGCCGGAGGCGATGGTATACTCGGTGCCGTTGACGGTGATCTTGGATCCAGCCAGATCGGTGTGACCCAGGGACTCGATACCGGAGATGTTCTCCACCAGCAGGGAGCCATCATCTTCCATATTGGCGTGCAGGATGACTTCGGTAGCCTTGGCGGTGTATTCGGTCATCAGAGTGGCAGCAGAAGCGGTGTACAGCAGCACCACATCCAACTGACGGGCGACCATATCATTGTAGATGTAGTCGATGGCAGCGGCCTTATCCTTGATGGTGGTGGGGTACTTGGGGGTCAGGCTCTGGATCTTGGTACGATCCACCTTGCCGTCCGCGCCCAGGGCATATTCCACATCCACATAGTTATAGGTATACATAAACTTGAAGATGGGGTCGCTGAACTCGCTGTGGGACTTATAGGGCTCGTCGGTGTAGGATTCCTGGGCGTTGTCGTAATCGGTGGCCAGTTCTTCCTTGAAGAGCTTCAGGGCATACTCGTAGTCGGCCAGCAGCTCCGCATTGGTGATCTTCTGGGGCTCGTTGGACATGGATTCCTGATAGCCGGAGGACACATTGTGGGCCAGAATAGCGGCCTTCATGGCATTGTAGTCAACTTCCTTGGAGGGGGAAGCCTTCTGTGCAGACTGGAACAGGTTCACCAGCTCCAGCAGACGGGCTTCCGCCTTGGCGCTGGCCTGAGAAGCGATCAGATCACCGGCGCTGCCTGCACCGGAATGGTTGGGCTTCTGGGTGCGGTAAGCCTGCAGACCCAGGATCTTGGTGGAGTAGAGGGTGTTGGAACCGGTGTAAACAGGATCCAGATAGACGTAGTAGTTGAACAGCACGTCTTCCATGGTCAAGGGCTGACCGTCGGAGAACTTGATGCCGTTCTTCAGCACGAAGTAGTAGGACACGGTGCCGTCGTCATTTTCAACGATCTCGTAATCCTTGGCGACCACGGCTTCATTCTCGCCGTAAGCAACCTGGATCTGACCGTTCACATACTTGGCGCCGATCATGCTGATCTGGGTCATGGAAACGATGGTGCCATCGTTGGCAGAGGTGTAGTAGAAGGGGTTGAACAGGCCGTCCAGCAGATCGGTCATGATGACGAATGCATCGGGCTTGGATTTTTCCTCATTCTTGCTGCAGGCGGACAGCATGGACATCATACCGACACACAGGCAGACGCAGAGGACCAGGGAAAGGACTCTCTTTTTCATAGTGATTCTCCTTTAATAAATGTGGGGCAGTGCATTATTTCTCGATCAAGCAGCATCCGTGGCAGTCAGGATCAGACCGTTGCCATCTTCATCCACAGTGATCGTATATTTCTCGGGGTTTTTACCAGTCATTTCGGGGGTAATGTCCGCGCCGGCCAGTTGATCCGGCTTACCTGCACCGCAAATAAGACCGATCGCATAGTCATTTGTCGCGAAACGGGCATCGGAATCGATCAGCAGCCTGCCGTTTTTGATCTGCACACCGCGGATCTGCGCGCCTTCGTAAATACTGCCTGCAAACAGGCCGTAGTTGGCGGCACGGTTGAAGCCCTTTTCGACGGTAAAGGTCACATTCTCGAAGATCACATCCTCGATCACGCAGCCGGACTGCAGCGTGCCGAACAGACCGGTGTTCTCCGCATCTCGCTTGGTCTGGTTGAAGGTCACATTTTTGATGGTGTGGCCGTTGCCCTGAATAGAGCCGGTAAAGTTGCCGGTGGCGAAGATACTGGGCCAGTTTTCATCGGTGAAATCCAGATCCGCCTCCAGTACATAGTGTCCGGCGGGATTGGCGTTCTTACGCAGCTGTTCTGCGGTATAGATGTGGTACCACTCCCCTTCCAGCCATTCAATATAGACTGTCATCTTGGTACCTTCCGCCGTGCCGTTGCCCAGGAACTTGCCGGTATGGGTTACGACGCCACCTGTCACAGGCTGGGTCTTTTCCGCATCATAGTAGGCGTTGGCAAAGGTATAGCCGGTTTTTTCAGGGAAGTTATAGAGTTTCATCGTGCCGGTTTTCATGTCCCAGTCGGGTGTTTTGACCTCGGTGGTCAAGGGGTTAAAGATGTAGGTATCCAGCACTTCGTCTGTACCCAGGGTAACAAACTCAATCTCAAACATGGGAACCCATGCCGCGTACAGCGTCACCACAGGTTCAGAGGACGCATAGGTTTTATTGGGATCCACAGGGTAAGTCTGATTCTCAAAATCCCACTTGCCGCTGTAGGTATAAACCGTATTGCCTTCGCTGTCAGTTGTTTCTATGCGCTCCGTATACCAGCCTTCCAGGAAATATCCTTTTTTGGTAGCCTCAAAACGGTCGCTACTGCCTCTTCTCTCGTCATCGGGCGCCAACAGGCCCAGATGCACCATACCGTCGCCGTCCTTGCTCATACCGGAAATATTGTAGGAGTCTACAATGATGGTGGTATTGGTGGCAAAAACACCGCCGTTGGCATCGTAGCGAATACTGACGGTATAGCCCTCAGCATCGTTCTTGTCGTAGGGAGTGGTTTCACCGCTGCAAGCAGTGGCAAAGAAAACGGTAGCCAAAAGCATAAAGGTCAGGAGTGCTAATTTACATATTCTGTTCATTGTTTCACATCATCCTTCATAACGTTGGGCTCGTGCTGCCATAGCCGCCACCGGCGGCTATGGCATTTCAAACGAATCAGGTTTCCTGGGACTGGGCAGTTTCTTCTTCGGCATCTGCCTGCTGAGCCTTGCGCAGTGCCTTGCGACGCAAGATGAACACGACTGCACAGGCGATCACCGCCAACGCACCACCGCAAACAGCGATGATGGGCAGCAGGGTGAAGCGTTCAGCGGGGGCTTCCGGCTCCTGTGGCTCCTCTTCGGGGGTCTGTTCCTCTGCCGCATTCTTCAGCGCCAGGATACGCTGCTCAGCAGAGAGCAGAGCATCATAGTTGCTGACCAGGGCCTGCTGCGCCTTGCTGCGCACCTTGTCGTAAGCGGCACGGGCAGCAACAACCACAGCTTCGTCATTCAGATTTACACGGTTGGGGATGCGGTTGATGGCTTCAATAGCCTCCAGGGTCATATCCTCGGCGGCCACGCTGCCGTCAAAGAGCAGATCGAAATACTGCTCCATGATGAAGGTCTCATAGCCCACGCCGTTGGAGGGGCGAACCATGACCAGCTTGTTTTCCACATAGCCGATGTAGTCCACAAAGTTGGCGCCGTAGTAGCAGTTGGAGTACATACCGCCGGTGGCGTTCCACATAAACCAGGGCACGATTTCCGCAGGCTGGATCATCACTTCAGAGCCGTCGTAATCGGTATAGCTGCCGTAGTCACCGGAGCCGGGAAGATGCTCCAGGCCCTCATAGTAGGTGGCATCGAACTCTTCTTCCAGAACGGGCGCGTTGAAGCTGGTAAAGACCACCATCTTCAGATCGCGGCAACCGTAGAAGGCCTTGTGACCGATGGAAGCCACGGTGTAGGGCAGCGTCACCCGCTGCACATTGGTGCCGGCAAAGGCCTGGCCGGAAATGCGCACCGTACCGTCGGCGATGATCACATTGTCAGCATTGCGGCCAGTGTAGGTGATCAGCTCCAGACCACCATTTGCCACCTTGCAATACAGGGAGCCATCGACTACGATGACTGTGTCACTCAGCTGGAAGTCATAAACTTCTGCGGTGTATTCCACGCCGTTGAATACTTCAGACTGGATGGTGAAGAAGGGCGCTACCTTGCACATAGCAAAGGGATTATCGCCCAGGGTGACCAGTGCATTGCCCAGCGTTACGGTGAAGTCGGTAATGCTTTCCTTCATGAAGGCAAAATCACCGATGTGCACCGCACCGGATAGGTCTGCAGCGGTCAGACCGCTGTAGGCAAAGGCATAGGCATCAATTCGGGTAGCGAACTGCAGGTTCTGCACATCGGTCAGCGCAGCGGTGTAGGCAAAAGCACCCTCACCGATCTGGCTGCCGGCGGTATTCAGAACCACAATGCTCAGGTTGGGGGAATTGACAAAGGCATACTTGCCAATCTGGGTGGCAGCAGACAGGTCAGCCGTCAGCAGGCCGCTTTCCATGAAGGCATATTCGCCCACATTGACTACCTTGTCCAGGTTGATGCCCTCCAGGCTGGCGCAGCTGGCAAAGGCATAGTCACCAATCTCAGTGACGCCCTCACCCAGGTAAACTGTCTTCAGCTGGCGGCAAACCGCAAAGGCATTGATACCCACGGATGTGGCGCTGCTCAGGTCCACATTCTCCAGCTGGTTGGCGTGATAGCTATACAGGTACTTGCCGTAATCTGCACCGCTGAGGCCCACAGCTGCCACGGACATATTTTCATCCTTGCAAATGTAGTAGGTATCACCGGAGAAAGCAAAGTCACCGATGGATACTGCCTTGCTCAGGTCGATATTCTTCAGGCTGGAGCAGTTATAGAAGGCCATCTTGCCAATATTGGCACCTGCACCCAGTTTAACGGTCTCCACAGATGCGGCACAGTTGAAGGCACTCTCACCAATGTGGGCATTGTCGCCAATGGTGATATTCTTCAGCGCGGAAGAGAAACTGTAATAGTAATACTTGGTACCATCAGCAGTGTAGCTGCTGACAGAGAAGTTTTCATCCTTCTCGGTGTAGAAGGCGTAAGCACCGATGGTGACATTGTTGCCAATGATAACCGTTTCCAGATTGGGGCACTGGGCGAACATACCCTCAGCAATGACTGCGCCATCGGGAACAGTCACTTCGGTCAGGGCAGTTCTGGCAAAGGCATACTTGCCAAACACAGTGCTGGAGCTGTAAGCAGGCATTTCGCTGATGAGGATACCGTAGAAGGCATACTCACCAACATAGGTCAGCTCACCCAGCTGCACACTGCGCAGATGGCTGCGGCGGTCGGGGCGGCTGGTGTCATAGAAGCCGAAGGCGTATGCGCCCAGCTCGATGACATTTTCCAGCTTAACAGAGGTGATGCGCAGGTTGTGGGAGAAGGCACCTCTGCCGATCTTTGTGACCTTGGCGCCGCCAATGCTCTGGGCTGTGAAGTCGCCGGTGATCATGGGAGATACGGCAATCAGCGTGCTGCCATCGGCACTGATCACATAGTTCTCAGTCTGTACCTTGAAGGCAGTATTGCCGGAGGCAACCGTGAAGGTCTCCACAGGGGTATCGGTGAAGGCAAATTCGTTGATGGCGTTCACATCCGCACCGATGGTAACGGCAGTCAGACCGCTGTTATAGAACATACCGGCAGGGATGACGGAGGTATTCACAACGGGGAAGGAGGTCAGCTTCTTGCAGCCCATGAAAGCATAAGCACCGTACTTGACCTTTTCCGCACCCAGAACTACTTCGTTCAGGCTTTCACAGCCGGCGAAAGCATACTCACCGATGGTCTGCAGGGTAGCAGGCAGGACGATCTTCTTCAGATCCTGGTTGCCGGCAAAGGCATAGTTGGAAACAACGTAAACATTGGGCAGTTCCAGGGTTCCCTGCAGGTCGCAGTTCTGGAATGCCTGCTGGTTGACGGTGGTGATATTGTTCTCACCGCTGAAGGAAATCTTCTCCAGACTGGTACAGCCCCAGAAAGCACCGTACTCAATGTATTTCAGCGTAGAGGGGAACACGACCTCCTTCAGCGCAGTCAGGTTGGCGAAAGCGTAGGCACTGATGGTTTCCACGCCCTCGGGAATAATAACCTTGGTAATGGTATTGTCACCGATGAACCAAGCCTTAGAGGTAGAGCTGGGATCGATGGCCAATTCCGCAGGGGTCTTCATCACATACTCGAAGTTGGAGAACGCGAAGCTGCCAATGGTGGTCAGGTCCAGATCTGCGGGGATGTCCACCAGGCCGCCGTTGCCAAAGTAATGGCTGAGGGTGGGGCCGCTGGTAACATAAGGATCCTTGACTTCAACGCTGACGGTCTGAGAATAGTAGGTGCTCTTGCCGTCCAGCAGGATGCTCATAGTAACGGAGGCATAGCCCTCAGCCACCGCGGTCACCTTGCCGTAGGCATCGATCTTGACAATATTCTCATTGCTGGATTTGAACGCAACGGTGGTGTCATTGGGGAAGTAGGCATCCAGATCATAGCGCAGGCTTACAGCCTCGGACGGATACATACTCAGGCTGAAATTGCCGTCGAAGAAGCGCAGGTCACCGGTAGAGCCGATGTCCCGCTCACTGCTGTCAACCTGGTAGTAGGCTCGATCAACATAGTAGCCGGTCAGGTTAAATACATCCACAACAGGCTTATCATAGCGCTTGTAGCCCTCCTCCCCTTCTTTCAGGACGGTCACACGGAAAGTAATATACTCCTTGGTGGTTCTGTCCTGAACCTTGATGGTGGCAGTGCCGGGGCCGACTGCTACCAGCTTGTCATTGACAACACGCACCACGCTCTGCTTGGAGGAGGTGACCTCCAGCAGTTCACCCCATTCGCTGGCGGGATAAACAGAGGGCATGATGGTGTAGACCTCGTTGGGGCTCAGGGTCAGGCCTTCTTCCAGGCCGTCCATGTAGAAGTCCACATAGTTATCGGGCAGGCCGATCTCGTAGGTGGCATAGTTCAGCGCATAGTCATAGCAGGTGATGACGAAGGCGCTGTTGTCGTTGTTGTCGGTGTAAGCATACTTCAGTTCCTGGATGTAGTCCGTCAGCTCGTAGGTGACCACGGTAGTACCGTTTTTGGTGGAGTACACAGGGGTCATATACTGCTGGAAGGCCTTCATCTCCAGGCCCTCTTCGGTGCTGACAATGTAGCCCAGCTGCATGGCCATGGCGTAGTGATTGTCATAGACAGCAATGTCGGCATAGAGGCGGTTCTTCTTGAGTTCCTTGTCGTACTCATAGTAGAACTCCACGTCCTCCACAACCGGTGCTTCGAAGTCGATCACCAGGGGGAACTCGAAGGTGCTCTTTTCATTGGTCTCCAGGCCACCGTTGCCGTAGTCCATGTAGCCCTGGAGTTTGACCGTATACTGGGAGTTGTTCATGAGATTGTAGTCCATAGTATCGAACTCGATCTCAATGTTGGCGGGGTAAATGCTGCCGCCGTCACCGTAGGACTTACGCACATCGGTGTCCACGGTTTCGAAGATCACTTCGCCGGTGGCATCATCGGTGATGGTGATAACGATCTTGGCGGCGCTGCGCAGCAGGCCAGCCCAGACGAAACGCAGGGAATGGATCGTACCCTCCTGGTTGGAAAGGGCAATGTAATCCCGGTTGGCGGAAATTACCATATCCTCGGGATTCTGCAGGAAGTAGTAAGTACCCAGGAAGCTGACATAGTCATCGCTGACACCGCCGATGGGACGGGTGGCATAGGCGTCAGCCTTGTTCTTATCCTCTTCGTCCAGCGCGCCGTTGAGCTCGTCGGCATTGGTTTCATAGAAGTCCTTGTCGAACATGGGCGCCTTGGTCCAGTCGCCATAGAAGGCCAGATAAGGCACGCTCATATCCACTTCGGTGCCGGCAGTAGCAGTCAGCGTAATGTAGCCTTCCACATACATACCGTTGGCGAAGTTGTCGTCCAGATAGGCTCTGTCTGCGTCGTTCAGAGTGATCCGAACGGTAACGGTGGCGGTCTGGCCGGCATTCACGGTCAGATTCTTGTCGCTGAGTGTGCCGCCGGTAACAGAAACGATCTCCAGAGCGCTGGAGAGCAGATAGCCCTGCTCGGTGACAGTGGTCTGTCCCGCGTTGGTCAGGGTATCGCTGACACCTTCGGTCATGATGTAAGCACCGATGTCATAGCTGAGATTGGTCTTGCCGAAGTTTTCTACCGCAAAGGTCATGGTGTATACACCGACCTTATCGGGGTCATCTCCCAATTCCAGCTTGGTTTTGTCCATCCGCTTGCCGTTTTCATCATAGGTGGAGATCACAGCGGTGGAAGCAATGGCATCGTACAGATTGGCAAGACCGGCACCCTGCTTACGGACAGCATAGGGCAGGCCGTTCTTGTTGAGAATGATGTCAGCAGTGGACATCATCAGGCGGTAAACCATAGAGGTAACTGCAGGGCCGTCGTTGGCAATCTCGGGGAAATTCTCCACAACATACTGGCGCATCAGCAGTGCCACACCGGACAGGTTGGGTGTCGCCATGGAGGTACCAGACAGGCGGTCGTAGCCACCACCGGTAACAGCGGAGAGAATGTTGCCGCCGAAGCCGGTAATTTCGGGCTTGATGCCCAGATCCGGGGTGGGACCCCAGGAGGAGAAGGCAGAAATGAAGGGGCCGGACTTTTGCTGCACGCTGATCTTCAGCTTGCCAACGCCACTTTCGCCTGCGGCTTCCACCAGCATCTTGCCATCGTCCTGAGAAATGGAGCAGATAGCCAGGGTAGCATCACCGATGTTCATTTTGATCTCACCGGAAACATTGTTGTAAATGATAATACCGGCAGCACCCTGATTTTGGGCAATGATAGCTTTTTCCTCAAAGGTGGTATCGCCACGGCGGACCAGAACGATCTTGCCGGTCACATCCAGGCCGGTATAGTCTGCGCTGCGGCCAATACCGGGAATGACAATATACTCCAGTTCCTTGGTATCTTCACCGCCCAGCAAAGACGCGCAGAAATCCTGGGGCTTACCGGCATTGTCGTTGGCCTCATCGAAATAGATGATGGTGTCACCCAGCAGCAGATAGGGGGTCTTGGTGCCATCGATGGAGGCGATGGACATAGCGCCCTCGTAGGTGCCGGGAGAGCCGACAGTGGCGGTATCGGGGTTGGTGGTCAGGCCCAGGTTGCCGTTTGCTTCCGGGCCGTAGGCAGAGGAATAGCTGTTGGAGGCAGCCACCATCAGGCAGATACCGGCATCACGGATCTTATCGTAAACGCCGTTGATCTTTTCCTCGTCGCTCTCGCGGCTGAAGCCGCAGGCAGTGCCCAGGGACATATTGATCACGTCTACACCCAGAATGACACAGTCCTCCAGCGCGGACAGGATCCAGGAGCTGAGGGCGGAGTCGTACACGTCGGAGAACACTTTCATGCTCACCAGCTGTGCGTTGGGAGCAACACCGCAGATGGTATCATCCTTGCCGACAATGATGCCGGAAACGTGGGTACCGTGGTTATTGTGGGTAGAGTAGACATCGGGGTCATAGTCGGCATAGTCGAAGCCAAAGGGAACCTTTTCGCTGATGTAGACATCGTCTGCGGTCAGGCCGGCAAACTGCTGGCTGGCAACAGTCTCGCCCACCAGAGCCACAATGTCTTCATAGGTCAGCTTCAGGTTGGTGGATGTGAAGTTCTTCACATCGAAGGCGCTGTGGGCATAGTCAAGACCCGTATCCAGCACAGCCACCACAAGGCCAGAGCCATCGTAGCGGATGCCAGTGGTATCGTTGATGCCGGTCTCCAGAACCGCCACATCATTTTCAACCAGCTGGGTCTGGGAAACCTTGTAAGCCTCGCTGACGATCACATCACAGCCGGCATCCAGAGATTTGCAGGTAGCCTCAAAATCAGCGGCCTTGATCACAATCTCAAAACCGGTCAGAATAGTTGAATAGTCGATGCCGGTAACCTTGTAAGCAATTTTCTTCTCGTCCAGCTTGGACAGAATCTCCGCCTTTTTCGCGGCTACCTGTGCTTCAATACCGGCAGAAGTTTCGCTGTGCAAAGCAAAATCCTTGAAGCTCATGGTCTTATCGCTTTGCTCATAAGCGTCCATCAGATTCAAAACGTCCAGCGTGATGATGACCGAAATATCATCATCCGCCTTCACACTGTCAGGCAGTTGATACATGACAGAACCATCCACATAATCCTTCCAGTCTACACCGAACCCATTGTCCAATCTTTCGATATAGGAGGCGTTGTAGCTGGTAGCTTGTGCCTGCGGAGCAGCAATCACACCGAACAAGAGCGTTACTGCCAGCAGGGCAATCGCTACCCGCTGCAGCACCTTGTTTTGCTTTTTGTTGTTCATCTGTTTCTTCGCCTTTCTTCGTTTTTTCGTGCAAAATCGAAAATTTCACTCACTTATCCATTTTACTAAATTTTGTCAACAAAAGCAAGTTTTTTTCATTCATCATTATTCAAAATTCTGCAGTGTCATCTTTGTATATCCTGCTGTAATATTCATTTTTGTACAAATTTTATTCACAATTCCCTCATTCTTTGTACATAATTGTTTCTTTTTTCCTTTTCTCGCCTTCCCCTCTCCCGTAAATATTCACAGGATCATTGCCGCATTTTTTGTGGTTTTGACCGGATGATTTTGATTTACATTTTTCGGCAAATATGCTACCATAAAATGTACGAACATTCTCCAAAGGAGGAGTCATATGACGCTAGAAACGAGAAAGCGCATCCACAAAGCGTATGCCATCATCGTAAGCCTTCTGGCTATTGTTGCCGGCATATGTTTCATCGTTGCCTGCTGCAATATTTATTATCATGGCATAGCAACTGATGCGCCCCAGATTTATACCAGAGAAATTGTAGCGGAAAGCTTCAGCAAAATCGCCATTCCGGTCTACCTCTGTCTGGCTACAACCATCGGCGGCATGATTTTGAACCTGGTGCTGCCTATCGAGAAAGCCAAGTGCAAGGCCGAAAAGAACCTGCCTGCCCTGTTGCAGCGCCTGCAGCAAAAAGTTGACTGGGAAGCCTGCGATCTGCAGCTGCGCAATTCCCTGACAGCACAGCGCAATCTTCGCAAGCAGCTAACGACCATTGCCGCTGTGTTACTGACCGCCGGCGGGATCGTCTTCCTGGTGTATGCCGCCAACAGCAACAACTGGGGCAGCAATTCCACCACCGGTATGATCAGCGCCATGTACGTACTGCTGGGCAGTCTGACCATTCCCTTCGCTTACATTCTGTTCTGCAACTATGTGTGCCATAACAGTATGGCAGCAGAAATTGCGCTGCTGCGCCAGGCACCTAAGCTTTCCGAAGCAGCCACCCCTAAAAAAGGCACTTGTCGTTGTGGTACCATTCTCCGAATCGCCATTTTGGTGGTAGGTGCAGCGCTGATTGTGCTGGGTGCCTGCAACGAGGGCACTGCCGACATTCTGACGAAGGCCGTCAACATCTGCACCGAGTGCGTAGGATTGGGGTGATGGGTATGAAAAACTGGTTAAAGAAAATCTGGCCCTCCAAGCGCAAGATCATGCAGCTGTATTTTGCGCTGCTGTTTAACGCCAATGTGCAGGGCTTTGCCACCGGACAGATCTACCAGGGCAATTCCAAAGTCTTCTGCGCCCCCGGCATCAATTGCTACTCCTGCCCCGGTGCGGTAGCCGCCTGTCCTTTGGGTTCGCTGCAAGGCGCCTTCAGTTCCCCCAACCACAACACATTGTATTACATCGCAGGTATCCTGCTGCTGTACGGTGTTCTGTTGGGCAGAATGATCTGCGGTTGGCTTTGTCCTTTCGGTCTGATCGGAGAGCTGCTGTACAAAATCAAGACCCCCAAGCTGAAAAAGAGCCCGGCAACCCGGATCCTGTCCTTCCTCAAGTATGTGGTGCTGGTATTCTTCGTCGCCATTGTTCCCATTACTTATGCCATCCGCAATGTTCCCCTGCCCGCCTTCTGCAAGTACATCTGTCCCATCGGCACCATTGAGGGCGGTCTGGGATTGCTGTCCAACGAAGTCAACAACAGTATGTTCTCCCTGTTGGGTCCCCTGTTTACCTGGAAATTCATGCTGATGGTTTCCATCGTGGTAGGTTCCATCTTCATTTTCCGTCTGTTCTGCCGCTTCCTCTGTCCGCTGGGCGCCCTGTACGGTCTGTTCAACAAGATTTCTGTCTTTGGTGTCAAGGTGGACGAAGAAAAATGCACCCACTGCAATCTGTGCGTTTCCCATTGCAAAGTGGATATCAAGCACGTCGGTGACCAGGAGTGCATCGCCTGCGGCGAGTGTATCGGCGTATGCCCCACCAAGGCCATTTCCTGGAAGGGACCCAAAATTCTGGTAAAAGCCAATGAAAAGGCTACCGCCACCGACAAACGGAAATTGGTAACCCGGATCCTTTCTGCTGTTGTGCTGCTGGCTGTGCTGATCGGCACACTGTGGTACTGCTGGGATTCCAATCCGGAAGTTCCCGAACAGCCCAGCAGCGATCTCAATCTTCAAATCATCACAGCGGACGGCATCACCACCGATACCATCGACCCCACCGCCACAGGCAAGGTGACCATCATTAACTTCTGGGGCACCTGGTGCGGTCCCTGCGTAGCCGAGCTGCCTTACTTCGACGAAGTGGCCAATTCCTACGCCGACCAGGTTGTGGTGATCGCCATTCATTCCAATCAGGGTGTTAACACTGCCCCGGCCTATATTCAGGAGCATTACCCCAACTCCAACATCATTTTTGCCAAGGACAACGAGGGCGCAAACCCCATTAATGGCGCATACTACACCTCCTTTGGATTCAACATGACCTACCCCGCTACCGTGGTACTGGACGAAAACGGTGAAATCCTTTATTCCGGTATTACCCCCTTCCACTCTGTGGGAGATCTGCTGGCCGTACTGCCGGAGAGCATCGCCACCGTTGACAACAGCAGCCAGACCGAAAAAACCACCGCAACGCCGGGTCTGATCGCTCTGGGTATTATGGCTGTTTTGGGCGCTACCGCTTTCATCGTATCCCTCAGACTCATCAAACAAAAGCAGTAACCACATAAAACACCCGCCGTACTTTTACGGCGGGTGCAATATTTTAGGGGAGAGCATCTGCTCTCCCCTACTGTTATTTTGTTAGGGCTTAGTAGCCACCAGGGTCATCTCGGTCTGGCCGGATTCAAAGTTGGTATATTCTTCAGAGAAGGTATAGCCTTCATAGCCTTCCGGCAGGGACATGATCTTGGCCTGATAGCCATCTGTAATTTCGGCATCAATCAAAGCCCAGCCTTCTGCGTCGGTTGCGTAGAAGTTACAGGTAGTCAGGCAGAACATCACATAGGCACCCTCGATGGGGTTGCCGTCCTGATCCACAACGCGGACTTTGTAGTTGTATACAGTGGTATCCACGGGCTTGGTGGTCGCCTGGGGTTCGGTGGGCTTGGTGGGCTCGGTCTCCTGGGTAGGCTGGGTTGTACCGGCAGGAGGATTGGTCTCCTTGCTTTCGCCGCAAGCAACCATGCAAGCCATCATAGTCAGCACCAGCAGCATAATCAACAGTTTCTTCATGTATTCTTTCCTCCAAAATGGTTATCAATTACTGGAAGATGCACAGCAGGAACATCCAACCCTGGCCTTCCAACACAGGATCCGTGCCAAACAGGTAGCCATATCCGCCTACATCATACCAGCCAGCGTGGTTACCATGATTCTGCAAAATGGTAATCAGGTCATCGGTCAGTGCATATACACCTGTGGCCTTATCCACATTTTCCACATATTTCAGCATACATTCCGTATAATCCGTACGCTTCACGGGCTTGCCATTGGCATCGTATTCATACTTGCGCATGGGGCCATTGTTCACCAGAGCAGAAATGCTGACACCAAAACGTGCATTGGTTAAGTCCATGTATACCACAGGACCCTCAGCGCTGCCCAGATGATAGAAGCCATCATCGCCCTTTACCAGAATCTGCTCAATTGCCAGGTTCAGGTAGCTCTTGGAGCCGGACTCATTGACTACGAAGGGTTCGGTAGGTGTTGTGGTACCGGTGTAAATTTCCTCAACAACCTTGTTTTCCTGGGCATCGCCCACACGTGCAATCTTCAGGATCGTGCCGCTGATACCCTCGCCGCCCTTGACAGAAATGACATAGGTGGCGCCTACGTTCTTAACCTCCAGGGTGCAAACATTGTCCTTAACATACTCCGAAGAGCAATCGAATGCAAAGAAGGAGGTGCTCCAGTAGCCGATTGCCGCATTGGCGTTGGTAGTGGTGAAGGTGTACACACCGTTCTCCTCAGGCGTAAACAGGAAGTAACGAATTTCTGCGCCGGTCATATCCACATAGAAGCTGCCTGTGCCCACATTGATGGCCTCGTAATCTCCATCGTTCACAAACAGCATTTCACTCTCGCCGCTGACATAGGGTACGACTTCAATAGTAACGCTGGGTTCATTGGCTGTCAGTCTGGTATTGGTGGCCTCATAGCCCATAACAGTACCGGCATTGAACACCAGGGTTACAGTGTAATTGGTCTTCAGCAGTCGGACAGTCACCTTGCCATTGGAACCCACAGGCTCGGTAACAGATACAGAACCATCATCGGAATCAAAGCGAACCAGCAGATTGGTATAGGGTTTTCCATTGCTATCCACAACGGTCACCGTGTAATCCACTTCTTCCTGCACAGGCTCAGCAGTCTGCACTGTCACAGTGATTACAGTCTTGTCGCCAAAGGCGTGCTTGCTCTTATCGATGGTGTAGCCTTCCGGTGCCACCACAGTCGCCACATAATCCTTGCTCTCCAGCAGAATGACGCTGACCATACCATTGGCATCGGTATAGAAGAAGGAGTCACCCAGCACGACAGCCGCGCCCTGCACGGGGTTGCCCAGTTCATCCACCACATACACTGTGTAGGCAACTTCCTGGGGCACATAGACAGAGACAACAATCTCCTTATTGGGATTGGCTGCGGTCAGCAGGAATTGGGTTGTATCGCATACATAACCTTCAGGAACAGACACCTTGACAGTGTAGACGCCATCCGGCAGCACCATGGCAATCAAGCCGTTTTCGTCAGAGGTAAAGACGGTATTCACGCCGTCCACAGTCAGGCTCACGCTGATGCCGGGCATAGGATTGCCTTCGCCATCCTTAACGGTAATATTGTAATTGGGAACTACCTCGATACCTTCGCTGAAAGAAATCACGGTTTTCACAGTTACCTTGGGATACTTGTAGTTTTCATCCGGCACGCTCATGTAGCCGATGGAAATCTGGTCGCCCGCTCTGACCTGTACGCTCATAAAGCGATTGCCGTTTTCGTCCAACAGTTCTTCCTCATTCATATTGCGCACAACGTAGGAATTGAGGTTGTAGATCTGAATATCGAACTTATTGTTCGGAACATTGGTAACAGTTATAGTAAGAACACCGTCCGCAGGAGCGGTCCAGAGGTAGTAGACACCCTGGTCGTTTCCTTCCTTAACGGTCACAGAATTTTCACCCAGCGCACCCTCATAGGGATTGGTAAAGGTGCCCTGAGGTAGTAGCATCTCCACCATGATAGTGGATTCCGTTGCACCGGAGTTGCCAATAATCAAGTTGCTGGGGGTGGTGACTTCCGGATTCTTAATTTCCACCTCGATGACGCCCTTGGAGTTGGGGTCATGGCGCACGCCATCCACGATCAGATAGGCATTGGGATCCGTAATGCGCAGAACAATGCCGTTTGCGCGGAACAGAGATACATGGAATTCGCCCTGGCCAGGAACAGTCACTTCAAACTCCTCCATGCCGCCATTGGCTTCCATGGGATTCTTGGCATCGCCAAGGGGGTATTCTACCACGTGCAGATCCGAGAAACCGCCCAGCAGTTTCTGCTGATAATCATCGGCAGTAAAGTGGGCAAATGCAGCCTCAAACACGCCTGCATCCTGTACAGCGCCGCTTTCAATCAGGCAAACCATACCATAGCGGTCGATGATCACAGTGGTGGGATAACCGCCGAAGTGACCCTTCAATGCGTCCTCCCACTTGCTGCTGCAGGTAGCCATGGGCATGGTCAAGCCGAAGCTATCCCGGAAGGCCTGAATATCCTCAGCAGTATCCTTGGAATAATCCACAGGATTCATGGTAATGACTTCCAGCTTGTCACTGTACTCTGCATAGGCAGCCTGCAGCAGAGGGAATTCCGCCCTGCAGGGATCACAGCCGGTAAACCAGAAGTTCAGAACTACCGCCTGCTTTTCTTCCAGGATTTTGGAAATAGTCAGTTCCTGGCCGTCAATGGTAGTAACGGTAAAGTCACGCATAACAGAACCCAGCGTATAGGTCTTGTTTTCCTCCAGCACATCCTTGCCTGCAACCACAGAGGATGTCAGGGTGATCTGCATATGGGTAGAGGTAATGGCGTAGTACTCCTGCAGGTCATAGCCCTCGTCCGGCGCATTGTCGAAACGGACAGTATACTGATCGCTTTGCGGCGCGGTAAAGGTAAAGCTTCCGTTATTGTCCAAAGTGCCGAAGGTCAGCAGGTCGTCCTCGGTGTTGTCTTCGTACACATAGGCCACCAGATCCTCCAGGATCATGCCGCCGGCAGTCTTGACTGTGATGGTATAGATCGCATCCTTTGCGGGCTCAGTAGCCGCGGTTGTGGGAGAATCTTCCTTATTACAGGCAGACAGACAGAGGCTCAGACACAGCAAGCAGCACAGCAGTCCGATAAACTTTCTATTTTTCTTCATTTTGCTCACGCTCCTGTTTTTAGGTTCGATTATTGCTGGATATAAACACACATAAACAGCCAAGCAATCTGTGCATTGATACTGGTATCGTTATTGCCGTTGCTGTCCTTGAACAGGTAATTGGGGCCGCTGGTCTTCCACCAGCCCTGGTGATCACCGTGATTCTGGATGATGTACATCAGATCCGCAGTCAGCGGATACAGACCACTGGTGCGGTCGATACAACCACCGGTGTACTGACCGGTTGCGGGATCCTTCAGGCCAATGTAGTCGATCAGGCACTGGCTGTAGTCTTCCCTGTGGGTATAGTTGCCGTTAGCATCCGTAAAATACTTGTTCACGCCTACAGTCTGCAGAATGGTATCATAGGAAGCAGCGTACTTCAGCAGCTTGTTGGACGCGGAACCCAGACACACCAGCACCAGCGGGCCATCCTTGCTGTTCAGATGGTAGAAGCCGGTTTCCTCATCCAGTACCAGTTTATAAGCATCGGTGGGCTTGGTCAAATTGAACTCATTGGTCTGCGCACCCTCAGGCAGCACCCAAGGAGTCAGCTTGCCGGTAGTTTTGTAGGTAACCGTGGGAATGGAAGTATCTACATAGGCGCTGACTTTCTCCACCTTCAGCATAGCTTCCGCTTCGGCAGCACCGGGATTGTCCACACCAATAACAAATACGGTGGTTCCGGTACCGTTGGTACCAATCATGTCGGGACTGACGGTAACGGTGGTTGCATTACCGTCGGCCTCACCGGCATTCATGTCCTGCACAAAATGGGGGCTGCCAAAGTAACCGACAGCGTAAGTCTCGCCCACGGCAGACAGGCGATAAACACCGGCCTCAGTAGGCGTAAACAGGAAATAGGTGCGGCCATTGGCCTGCAGTGTCACATGGGTCATGCCTGCATTGACCAGGTAAGCCTCATGATCCTCTCCCCCGGCAAACAGGGTGCTCTCCGCCTTCACTGCCTCATGGGCCAGTTCTACAGTCAGTTCTGTCTTGACAGCGGACAGGGTCAGGTCAGCGGTGTCATAATAATAGTTGCTGCCGGCATCGATGAACATAATCTCAACGGTATAGTCGCCTCTTTCCAGTTCCTTGGAAGCCACGCCGGTTGCATCTGTCTTCTGCAGGGCAATTTCCTCACCGTTACGCAGGAAGCGGACAATCACGCCCTCTGTAGCAGGCTTTCCATCCACACCCAGTACGCTCACCTGATAAACCGCAGTTTTTGACATAGCGGTCGTGGTGGGCTGCCCACCGTTTTCGCCCTGACAGGCACACAGCAGACTCACCGTCAGCAGCATAATGACCGCCAGTGTCAGCGCCTTGATTCTCTTTATTGTCTTCATAGCTACTCCTTGTCGAATGCCGCTGCCGGACCCTTTTGCAAGGAGTCCGGCAGGACACAGCTTTTATGATTCTGCCGTGGGCGATCCCTTAGCCCAGATACTCGTAATAGTAGCACAGCTTCAGCCAGGCATTGTCCACGCCCTTGAAGGTGTACTTATCCATCAGCAGCTGCAGCAGGCGTGCCAGCTCAGCATCCACCTTAACACAGCCATCTTCCTTGCCATTGCTGATGATCTTTTCCACATAGGCACGGATAGCCTCAGTCTCATCGGCGCCGGTGCCGTGGTAGCTGCCCAGTCCGCGGTAGGCATCATAAATTTCTTCCAGCTGGTAGATCGCGGCGTACTCGTCGTAGGCATCGGCCCAGATCTCACGCAGCTTGGCATCGGCAGCTTCCAGATCGCCGCCGCACTGCTCAATGTATACCAGCACATAATCATCATATTCACTGATGCTGAAGTTGAATGCACCGGCATCGATCAAGCCTTCCACATAGACGATATTGCCATCCTCGTCGGTCTTGACAGAGCCATCTTCATTGTACAGCGGCTGGGTCACCATCGGCTTGCTGAGAACAGCGGTAATGCCGGTAAACTCGGCGTAAATATAGCTGCCATAGATCTGCTTGCCGTCTTCATCCTGACCCAGGTCATGACGGTAGTAGCCGTCCTCGTCCAGAACCACATCAATACCGCCGGCGATCAGTTCGCTGACGATATTGCCGTTGGCATCATAGATCAGGTCGCCATTTTCGTCCAGCAGGTAGGTGAACACAGGGGGAGATGCCAGACGGAACAGATCATAGCTCTTGCCAATGTACTCGATGGAGTAGGAAATGAAGCCTACCTCATACATATCCCAGAAGGCAATGTCAATGAAATATTCCTGACCGGCTTCCATGTACATGATGATATTGACATTATTCATGTCCTGGAAGTATCTGTAATCGTTATCGCACTCGTTGAGCATATTGTGCTCAGCGTCAAATACCCAACCGTTCACGCCCTTGGTGGAGGTATTCTTGGAGGCAATGTGGTAAACACCGGACTTTTCGGGCACAAACTTTGCCAGATAGCCTCTGGGCAGGATGGGTGTGCCGTTGTAGTAGAAGCAGTTTGCAGCAGAGTATTCGCCGGTTTCGGCGTTATACCAGCCCTCACCCTCCACAGCATCCAGCGCGGAGAAGATAGCCAGGCCGGCAATGGGATCTTCCAGTTCAACGGAAGCGCCATAGGTGCTGTAATACTTACAAACCTTCAGCCACTCCATCTCGTGACCGTCGAAACCGATCACATCGTCCATGATGGCCAGCAGTTCGGCCAATTCCTTGGTGACAGTGCAATAGCCGGTCAGCTTAGAATTGGAAGCATAGTTGGCAAATTCTACAAGTTCCTCAATATAGTCATGGCCATTGATAACAAAGGTACCCTTGAGCGCCATGTTATACAGGTAATCGTCTTCAGCCAGCTGGGTATAACCCATCAGATTAGCCAGCAGCAGCGGGCCGTTCTCGCTACCCACATGGTAGTAGCCATCAGCCTCATTGTAAACAACCTGGGCATACACATAGCTACCGTCAGGCTGCTCAACAGCTGCCTGGTGAGGAATATAAGTGGGGGTATCGATTGCAGACTCATGCTCTACACGCATATTCTTGATATATACGGTATCATCACCTACATTGTCGCTGCCGTCCTTAATATAGCACAGCGCCACTTCATAAACGCCATCCTCGATAGCAACCCAGGGATAGCAGCTCTTCCACTGTCCATTGGAGGTATCGCCGCTAATAGCGTAGATTGCTTCGCCATCTACGATGACGTGCAGCACGTCATTGAGCTTCTCGGAGGAGCAAATGTAGTCAAATGCAATAGCCTGACCAGCCTTCAGTTCTACTTCGGCATACAAAATAGCGAAGGAGCTGTCGATCTCCTTATTGGAGCTCATAAGGCAGGAAACGCCATCCTTTTCGCCTGCGATAAAGGGCCAGGCATACTCAGCATCACCGGTCTTTTCCTCGTGATGATAATTAACATTGATCTCACCGCTGTTGATCAGCGCGCCGATGGCATCACTGTCGAGCCATGCGCTGGCATCCAGCTTATCGGTGGGCTTAATGGTAGACACCACGTCATCCAAAGAGGTAACGATCTTCTGGGTGTAGTCCTCAGCGGTAAAATGTCTGACCAGGGTTTCCAGCGTATACTTATTGGGGAACGCACCGTTGATGATCAGCGACACCATGCCGTAGCGGTCAATGAATACGGAGGTGGGGTAACCGCCCTGACCAAAGTTGCCGGCATTGAATGCCAGATCGCACTTTGCCATGGGGAAGGACAGTCCAAGCATGGCTGCCATTTCCACCACATCCGCGTCGGAGTCGGTGGGATAGGGGTTCAGGGCGATGATTTCCATCACATCGCCATACTCCTGATAGACCTCCTCCACGAAGGGAAACTCCTCCACGCAGTAGGTGCAGTCAGCGAACCAGAAGTTGAGCATGACCATCTTGTGCTCTGCCAGGGCATCGGACAGACTGATCACATTACCATCAGGATCGACCACAGTAAAGTCGTACATAATGTCGCCCAGTTCAAAGGTTACATTGTTAACAGATTCATCCTTGATCAGCTGGGATTTCAGGATAATAACGCAAGAATTGCCGGAGAATTCATAATAAGGCGCCACGCTGTAGCCCTCAGGGACACCGGACAGCACAGCCACATAATTGGTAGCCGCAGGCAAATCGAACATGGCCTGGCCGTTTTCGTTGGTGTTGGCAGCCTTTTTCAGGTCACCCTGATCGCTGTCGGTATAGATATACACACCGATATCCTTCAGCGCCATGCCGCCCTCGGTTTTTATGGTAACAATATAGGTTCCTCTTTCGGTATTCCCCACATCTGTCGGGTTTGTACCGTTGATGGTGCTCTCAGCAGTATCATCGTTGTTATCGCCGCAAGCTGCCATGGACAGCACCATAGACAGCGCCAAAAGCAGGCACAGCACTTTGGACAGTTTCTTCATATTGTTTCTCCTGTTCATTCCGTCATAAATAAGCAAAAAAGGAAACTTTTTCACACATTTTCTCTTGTATCATAGCATAAGGCAAAACCGCAGTCAACCGAAAAAAGCCAATTGCCGCCAAAGTTAACAGTTTATACATTTTTCCGTCTCGTACACAAAGTCGTTTGATTTCAGCCCGAGAACAAACTCGCCATTGTCCACAAAATGCACTATATTAATGCCGTAGTTTTGTATAAAACGCACAAAAACCGAGGCCGCTGTATGCGGCCTCGGTGGAGTTGGTATGCAATTAGTTGATCTTCTCGATCCAGTTATACAGGTCGGGTTCCGTGCCGCGCTGGATGCCGGTCAGCTTGTTGTAGATGGCCATGGCAACGGGGCCGATCTCGCCATTGGGAGACAGCAGGATGCGATCGCCACGGTACTCCATCAGGCCGACAGGAGAAATGACAGCGGCAGTGCCGGTGCCGAAAGCTTCCTGCAGGGTGCCCTTGCTGTAAGCTTCGTACAGCTCCATGACAGAAACAGGACGCTCGTAGACCTCAATGCCCATATCCTCAGCCAAACGCAGGACAGACTTACGGGTGATGCCGGGCAGAATGGAGCCACCGGTGGGTGCGGTATAGAGCTTGTGGTCGATGATGAACATCATGTTCATAGCGCCAACTTCTTCAACGTACTTATTCTGCTTGCCGTCCAGCCACAGAACCTGGTCGAAGCCCTGCTTGGAGGCCTCGTATGCAGCCTTCAAAGAAGCAGAGTAGTTACCACCGGTCTTGGCAGCGCCGGTGCCGCCCTTAACAGCACGAACATAGCTGTCCTCGATGTGAATTTTAATGGGAGCCATGCCGTTCTTGTAGTAAGAACCGGCGGGAGAGCAGATGATGTAGTACAGATACTTGTGGGCGGGATGGACACCCAGCTCAGCACCGTGGGCGATCATGGTGGGTCGCAGGTACAGAGAAGTGCCCTCGCGGGTGGGAACCCAATCCTGCTCCACTTCGGCCAGCATCTTCATAGCCTTCACCTGGAACTGCTCGTCCAGCTGGGGCATGACCATACGCTCGGCAGAGCGGTTCATACGGCGGGCGTTTTCAATGGGGCGGAACATCTGGATGCCACCATCAGCACGGCGGTAAACCTTCAGACCCTCGAAGATCTCCTGGCTGTAGTGCAGCACGGGAGAAGCGGGGTCGATGGCCAGGGGGCCGTAGGGCTGAATGCGGGCATCATGCCAACCCTCGCCCTCGGTGTACTCCACGATGAACATGTGGTCAGTGAACAGCTTACCGAAGCCCAAAGTGGACTCATCGGTGGGCTTATCCTTAGGGGTAGTCGTCTTAATAATCTGAATATCCAGATCCAGCATGGTACTATCTCCTTTTCTTACTTTACGCAGGCAGCGCCACGGCGCAGAGCCTCAATGTTCAGGTCAACCAGCTTTGCCTTGGGGCCGGTGAACATATGAACCAGCATTTCCTTGATGGTATCGGTGCCCAGGTTGCCCATAGCCTCGATATAAGCGCCCAGCATGACCATGTTAGCAACCTTAGCGTTGCCCAGCTCATTGGCGATATCCAGGCAAGGAACGTAGATGGCGCGGACATCATCACGGGAGACCTTCTCGGTGATGATGGAACTGTTGACAAAGATGGTGCCACCCTTAACAACAGTGGGCTCGAACTTCAGCAAAGAGGGCAGGTTCATGGCGATCAGCTCAGTGGGCTCCAGAACGATGGGGCAGATGATCTCGTCTTCGGAGATGACCACGCAGCAGTTAGCGGTACCGCCACGCATTTCGGGGCCGTAGGAGGGCAGCCAGGAAACATCCTTGCCTTCCTTCATGCCTGCTTCTGCCAGAGTCTTGCCGATGGCCATAACACCCTGGCCACCGAAACCGGCGATCATAATTTCATTGGTCATATTACTTTACCTCCGCATCCTTGTCCTTATAGACTCCCAGGGGGAAGTAGGGAATCATCTTTTCCTTCAGGAACTCCACAGACGCAACGGGAGTCTTGCCCCAGTTGGTGGGGCAGCAGGCCAGAACTTCCACGAAGGTGAAGCCCTTGCCTTCCATCTGCATCTGGAAAGCCTTCTTGATAGCCTTCTTGGCCTTGTTCAGGTTGGGCACATCGGTGACGCACACGCGGGTGGCGTAGGCGCAGCCATCCAGAGTGGCGATGATCTCGCTCATGCGGATGGGGCTGCCGTAGTGGTCAGCCTGGCGGCCCATGGGGGCGGTGGTAGCCTTCTCGCCAACCAGAGTAGTGGGAGCCATCTGGCCACCGGTCATGCCGTAGATGCCGTTGTTGATGAAGATGGTGGTGATCTTCTCGCCACGCATAGCAGCGTGGATAACCTCAGCAGTACCGATTGCGGCCAGGTCGCCGTCACCCTGGTAGGTGAAAACGGTGGTGCCGGGCTCAGAAACGCGCTTAATAGCGGTAGCGACAGCGGGAGCGCGGCCGTGGGCAGCCTCGTGCATATCGCAGTTGAAGTAGTTGTAAGCGAAAACGGAGCAGCCGACGGGAGCAACACCGATGGTAGTGCCCAGCAGACCCAGCTCTTCCAGAACCTCGGCTACCAGCTTATGTACGATACCATGGGTGCAGCCGGGGCAGTAGTGCAGCTCAACATCCGTCAAGCCCTTGGTCTTTTCATATACGATTGCCATAATTTCTTACCTCCCGATTGCTGCTTTTGCCGCGGAAGCCACTTCAGCAGGAGTGGGAACCACACCGCCGGCCTTACCAACGAAAGTAACAGGACGGCAGCCTTCCAGGGCGATCTTAACGTCGTCGATCATCTGACCCATGCTCAGCTCGAAGTCCACAACGGCCTTCACGGTGGGCTGAGAGGCGATTTCCTTCAGCTGCTTGCTGGGGAAGGGCCACAGGGTGATGGGGCGGAACAGGCCGGCCTTAATGCCTTCCTTTTCCAGCAGCTTGATGGCTGCCTTGGTGATTCTGGAGGGAGTGCCGTAAGCAACGAACAGAACTTCGCAGTCCTCGGTGTTCACTTCCTCGTAACGGGTCTCGTTCTCTTCCATGGCCTTGTACTTGGCAGCCAGGCGCTCATTGTGCTCGGCACACAGGTTGGGGTCGATGTACAGAGAGTTGATGACATTGGGCTTACGCTGGCCCTTGGTGCCGGTGGTGGCCCAGGTCTTCTCGGGCAGGTCGCGCTTGGGCAGTTCGCGCCACTCGATCGCTTCCATCATCTGGCCGATCATACCGTCAGCAACCACCATAACGGGGTTACGGTAGTAGTCAGCAACGTCGAAGGCCATCTGAACATAGTCGGCAGCTTCCTGGATGGTAGCGGGAGCGTAGACCAGGTGACGGTAGTCACCGTTGCCGCCGCCGCGGGTAGCCTGGAAGTAGTCGCCCTGAGCAGGCTGGATGGTGCCCAGGCCGGGGCCGCCGCGCATCATGTTGACGATAACGGCAGGCAGCTCAGCGCCGCACATATAGGTGATGCCTTCCTGCTTCAGGGAAATTCCGGGAGAGGAAGAGGAGGTCATAACACGCACGCCGCAGCCGGCAGCGCCGTAGATCATGTTGATAGCAGCGACCTCAGATTCGGCCTGCAGGAAGCAGCCGCCGATCTTGGGCAGGTGCAGGGACAGATATTCGGGAATCTCATTCTGGGGGGTAATGGGATAACCGAAGAAGTATTTACAGCCGGCGCGGATGGCGGCTTCGGCAACAGCTTCATTGCCTTTCCAAAGTTCTTTCTCCATGTGTCCTCCTTAGTCGCGTTCGACAGTGATGATGGAATCGGGGCAGATCTTTGCGCAGCTGGCGCAGCCTACACACTTTTCCATGTCTTCGGGCTTCACCGTTGCGGGATGATAGCCCTTGCGGTTGGTGGCATCATCCATGACGATGATGTTCTTGGGACAGACCAGGGTGCAGAGCTCGCAGCCCTTACATCTGTCATGCTGGAATGTTACTTTTCCGGCCATGTTGGTTATTCCTCCTCACAGAATATAATTTCCCAAGGTTTTTTCATGTATATTTTCATCGGCAGCACAGGTTCTGTTAGCTTCGCAGCGGCCTGCTCGGCAAACTTTTTCTGCACTGCATGGTGAACAATGGGAAGACCCGTCTTTTCCGACAGCGCCCGGGCCAAATCAGCGCCTTTGAAAATTTCTTCCAGGACGGTCTCCTGGCACAGGTGGGTATTATTGACGATGCCGGTGGCCTTCAGACGGCACTCAGCCTCGATATTGCGCAGGTACTCCAGTGCCAGCTCCACGGTCTTGGTTTCGGGACGGTTGGCGTTGAGCACGAACAGCAGGTCGTAGTCCCCTTCCTTGATCTGGTGGGCAAATCTTGCCAGCACCCGGGCGCCGATGGGGTCGCCGCCGATATCCAGCACGCCATTCCACTTTTCCTGCTGGAAAATGGACATGACCGCCGGGTTCAGGGCAGGGATATCCGCCACACCGCCACAGGAAGTAACGATGACACGGACGCCCGCATCCTCCAGCATCTTGGTCTGCTCGTAGCTGCGGAAATAAGGATTGACAATATCCAGATCCGCCAGAGCCACATTATCCATCTCACCGGCCATTTTCATAGCCAGGTTCACGGCGTATTCGGTTTTGCCGCTGCCGTAGTGACCGGTGATGATCTGCATTCGTTTCATTAGTAAACCTTCGCCTCTTCCTTGCCGGTCAGCACACGCATTGCACCCTGTGCCAGAGCCAGCATCTCATCCTCGCCGGGATAGACATGGACGGGGGCCAGGAAACTGACATAGTCCTTGATCCAGCCCATGAGACCCTTGTCGTAAGCGAAACCGCCGGTCAGCAGAATGGCATCCACCTTACCCTGCAAGGGGGCAGCCAGGGCCCAGATCTCCTTGGGGACCTGGTAAGCCATGGTGCGGTAAGCCAGTTCAGCCTGCTTGTCGCCCTCGGCGATACGGCGAGTGATCTCACGGCCGTCGTTGGTGCCGGTGTGACCCACCAGACCGCTCTTCATACACAGCTCGTGACGGATCTCGGCATAGGTAGTGCCCCACTGGCCGCTGAGGGTGGCCTTGACCACATCCAGGGCGGTCAGACCGCCGCAGCGCTCGCCGGTGAAGGCACCCTCGCCTTCCAGTCCGTTATTGACATCCACCACCATGCCCTGGCGATGGCAGCCAACAGAAGTACCGCCGCCCATGTGGGCAACGATCAGGTTCAGGCTTTCATAGGGACGGCCGGTCTCCTCAGCGAACCGCTTGGCAATGGCCTTCTGGTTCAGCGCGTGGAACAGAGGACGGCGAGGGAAGGCAGGATGTCCGGACAGCTTGGCTACATCCGCTACTTCGTAGACCACCGGGGGGTCAACCACATAAGCGGGCTTGTCCAGCTCCTTGCCGATCTCGTCAGCCAGGATGCCGCCCAGATTACACACATGGTAGCCATACTGGCAGGAATGCAGGTCCTTCAGCATCTCTTCGCCTACAATATAGGTACCGCCCTGAATGGGGCGCATCAGACCGCCACGGCCCACGATGGCATCCAGGTCCTCCAGATCCACATTCTGCTCATGCAGATAGGCCATGATGACACCCTTGCGGAAAGCGGCATTTTCTTCCATGTTGTGGATATTTGCCATTTCCTCGTTGGTGTGACGGAAGGTCTGGATCATCACTTCCCTGTCGCCCTCGTAGATGGCGACCTTGGTGGAAGTGGAGCCGAAGTTCATAGCTAATACTTTGTAGCTCATAAAATCTCCTTTTTTCGTTGCAAGGTATAGGTTTGTAGGGGGGGATGCCTACATCCGCCCGGGGCAATGTGGGCATTGGCCCCTACGGGGAATTTTAGTTGTTGGAAGCAGCGATCTGCAGAGCCAGGGCAATGGAATTGAGCTTGGTCTCGTCGGAGTCGGCACGGGAAGTCAGCACCACGGGAGCCTTGGCACCCACGATGACACCGGCATTCTTGGCACGGGCCATAAAGACCATGGACTTATAGAACACGTTACCGACCTCGATAGCAGGCACCAGCAGAATGTCAGCATGGCCGGCATTGGGATCGGTGATGCCCTTGTGATGGGCAGCTTCCACGGAGATGGCATTGTCCAGCGCCAGAGGGCCGATGACAGTGCAGCCTTCGATCTCACCGTTTTGGTTGGCTTCCACCAGAGCGGCAGCGTCCAGGGTGGCCTGCATCTTGGGATTGACCTTTTCTACAGCGCACAGGCAAGCGGCGATGGGGTTCTCGTTACCTAGGGCGTGGGCAACCTTTACGGCGTTGCGCAGGATGTGCTTCTTGGTTTCCGCATCGGGGGCAATGTTCATGGCAGCGTCAGTCAGGTAGAACAGCCGGTCATAGCCGGGAACCTCGAAAACAGCCACATGGCTCAGCACAGGGCTCTGACGCAGGCCGATCTCTTTGTCCAGCACGGCCTTCAGGATCACAGAGGTATCCACGATGCCCTTCATGACCACATCCGCTTCCTTGTCGCGGACCAGCTTGACAGCCTTGCGGCAGGCTTCCACCTTGTCTGCCTCGTGGAGGATTTCATAGCCTTCCAGGGAAATATTCAGCTTTTCAGCGATGGCGCGGATCTCAGCTTCGTCACCAACCAGCACAGCGGTAGCGATGCCCAGCTTGGCGGCAGCGTCCACAGCCAGCAGGACTTCAGCATCCTGTGCCACGGCAACAGCGATCTTGCTGGCACCACGCTCGCCCAGGGAAGTACGCAGGGTTTCCAAAGAACGGATCATAGCAATTACTCCTTTTCCTTGTATGTTCTGTCAAAAACCGATGGGGACAGAGTGCCCCATCTTGTATAAAACTATAGCATTCTTATGATATGATGAAACACCCGGAAAGTCAATGCACAAA
>JAZRBW010000118.1:0-18549 GCA_045635305.1 Faecousia sp.
TGTCCTCAGCGTTCCGAAACGATTTAGGGGGTTCGATGCCCCCTAAATCGTTAACTTGCATCAAAAAATGCCGCTTCGCGGACGGAACGCTGAGGACAGCGTTCCCTACGGGCGTGTTTGAAACGCAGCGATAAACGAAAATTTGAAACGCATATAGGTAGTGGGCGTGCCGTTTTTTGGCACGCCCACGCTACATTATTTCGGGGGTTGATAACCGTATCTTTCTAAGAAAATAGCAAATTCATCACGGTCGAAGAAGTACCAAGTCAAGTCGTGATCCGAAGAACCGGCATCGTAATAAAAGGTGCCGTCGGCGCAAATCCATTCGCGTGAGCCGTTCGCATAGGTTATCAGGAGAGTGCCGCCTTCAATGTATGGGGAGGGGTCGTTCCACCATCTGCTGGCGGAAAGCCCATGAAGTTCATCCATACACGCTGCTATGGCGGATTTGTCCAGAAGAACCGAAGATACAGTGTGCTGACGGACAACCTCGGGAAGCTCCTCCAGAGAATAATGGTATAAGGATAAGGAAGTATCGACGTGCAGAATCTCGATGCTGTTTATCTGCTCGGCAGGATAAAGAATCTCGTAGGTTTGATTGCGGTTGAGTAGGGTCATCAGAAAGGCGAATCCAAACACCAGACCAATCAGCAGAAGCTTTGCCAGAATGGCTCCAAAGCAACCCAGCGAAATCTTCCCAAAGAGGGAACGATTACACCAAAACATCGGTAGATCCACACGGAAAAAAGAACGGATCCGCCCTGTGATACGGCGTAACAGTTTCATGGAACCTCCACTGCGGCTATTACCGCTTAATATCAAAATTCATATTCATGATTTCCTTGATGGCCTTGGCATCGTCGGTGATGTTGGCATCGCCGTGGATGGTATGCTTGATGACGGAGGATGCCACGGCAAAATTGACCATATCCATGGGCTTATAGCCGCGCATCATGGCGTAGATCAGACCGGAGGCGAAGGCGTCACCGCCGCCCACGCGGTCGAGGATGTTGAAGGTAAAGAGCTTACTTTCGAAGGTGTGGCCCTGATACCACATAAAGGCCTTCAGGCTGTTCTGGGAACCGGAATGGGCGTAGCGCACATGGCGGGCAATGCAGCGGATATTGGGATAGCGGGCAATGAAGTGCTGGAATACTTCGTCCTGCTCCTCATAGCTGGGCTGCAGAGGCACGCCGTCCTTCCAGTCGCCCTTGCTGTGGTCGTTTTCGTCCTTCCACAGGTGGTAGGGCTCAATGCCCAGCAGCACATCCACATAGGGCAGACACTGGGTGCAGTAGTCCCGAGCCTGCTCCCAGGTCCACAGCTTGCTGCGGAAATTGCCGTCAAAGCTGGTGACCATACCCAGCTCCTTGGCAACCTTCAGGCATTCCAGAATGAAGTCAGCGCAGCCCTGGTTCAGTGCCGGGGTGATGCCGGAAACATGAAGCCATGTAAAGCCGGTCAGCAGCTTGCGGATGTCCACCTTACTCAAATCGTATTCGGTGATGGCGGAGTGCTTACGGTCATAAATGACCTTGCTGGCCCGGATGCCGTAGCCGGTTTCCAGATAGTATGTGCCGAGCCGGTGGGAGGGGGTTTCCTCCGGGGTGGACAGGATCACCGGGGTGCAGTGCACATCGTTGGAGCGCAGCATACGGATGGCGCTCTTGCCAATGGAATTATCGGGAACCACGGAAAAGAAGGTGGAGTCGATACCCAAATTCGCCAGAGCCAGGGCGATGTTGGCTTCACTGCCGCCGTAGGTAGCCTCAAAATTGTTGGCCATGCGGATTTTCTCGTAGTTGGGAGGGGTCAGACGCAGCATGATTTCGCCAATGGTGATGAACTTGTGGTCACTTTTGCGGTTGACAAGCAGCGGATTATGATGTTCCATAATGTGCCTCCTTTGTTTGATTGCCTCTATTGTAGCAGATAGACAAACAAAATTCAACCACCCGGAGACATTTGCGCCCCAAAACTTCAAATTGGGATTTATCGTTCCGATAGAACGGTCATCGCGAACCAGCGCGCACGCTGGTGTGGCGATCCCCAAAGGTTTTAGACAGTACTTTTCAATACGATTTCCCCCCCTAACCGGGGGATTGCACCCCAAGGGCACTTCCTCGCACTTCGTGCTTAGGGCGCCACGTCGCCTTCGGCTCCTCGCAATGACCGAATAGGGGAACGATAAACGAAAATTTGCGACACAGAATATCCGGTTGGTTCATACATTAGCACAGGAGGTTTTGTCGTATGGGGATGCATTTTATCACTTTTCGTTCGGTGACCCCGGCGCAACGGGGACAGCGGATCCTGCAGCAGGCAGGGATCACCTGCGCGCTGCTGCGTACACCCAGATGGATGGAGGAGAAGGGCTGTGGCTACTGTCTGCGGCTGCGGCCGGAAGACACGCAGCGTGCGGTAGCGTTGCTGCGCCAAAATAAGCTGAGCTTCAGCAAAGTTTATACAGATGCGGAAGGCGGTGGGGAGGAATTGCAGATATGATTTATCTGGATCACGGTGCCACCTCCTTTCCGAAGCCGCCTCCCGTGGGCGCGGCAGTGTCCGTGGCGATGCGTACCTGCGCGAACCCGGGCAGGGGAGGGTATCCGGCAGCCATGGTGGCTGCGGAAGAATTGTATCATTGCAGGGAACTGGCGTCTCAAATGTTTACCTGCCTGCCGGAGCAGGTCGTTTTTACCGGGAACTGTACCCACGGACTCAATATAGCCATCCGCACCCTGGTAAAACCCGGGGACAGCGTTGTGATCTCCGGGTTTGAGCATAATGCGGTGACACGCCCTCTTTACGCGCTGAACGCGGATGTGAAGGTGGCAGGAAGGCGCCTGTTTGACTGGGCAGATATGCTGCAATCCTGGGAGGATGCCTTGAAGCGCAGACCGAAAGCGGCAGTGTTTACCCATGTGTCCAATGTGTTTGGTTATATTCTGCCGGTGGCGGAAATGGCCGCGCTGTGCCGGAAATATCAGGTACCCTTTGTGGTGGATGCGGCACAGTCAGCGGGTATACTGCCCATAAGCCTTAAAGAACTGGGGGCGAATTTTATCGCCATGCCGGGACACAAGGGACTGCTGGGTCCCATGGGAACCGGCATTTTATTGTGCGCGGAGTTGCCGGATGCACTGCTGTGGGGTGGTACGGGCAGCAACTCCATTGATATGCAAATGCCGGACTTTTTGCCGGATCGGGCGGAAGCCGGCACTCATAATGTGCCAGGGATCGCGGGGTTGGCAAAAGGAATTTGTTATGTAAACCAAATGGGGTTGGATCGCATACGCCAGCGGGAACATCGGCAGGCGGCCTACTGCGCCCGGGAATTGAAGAAGATGGGGTTTTCTGTGTTTTCGGGAGACCATCAGGCGGGAACTGTGTCGTTTCTGCCCGGAATGGACTGTCAGGAAGCGGCGGAAATTCTGGCAAAGGCAGGTATTGCGGTGCGCGCAGGCTTGCACTGTGCGCCGCTGGCACACGAAAGCGCAGGCACTTTGCACACAGGAACTGTCCGCATCAGCTTTGGGCATGATGCCTCTGATCGGCAAAGCAGAGCCTTTTTGCGTGCTGTTGGGAAATTACGGTAAACTAATTTCTGAAAAATTTTTCACTTGACTATTGCTATCACAGCGCAAATCCGCTATAATAATACAGATAATCGGACGGCTATACGATTTTATCAAAAATAGCCGGTTTTGTCGAAGAACTGAGAGGCGGTGGCGGCTGCGATGAACGTATTTGATGAATTGATCCGGCAAGTGACCAACATGAAACTGACGGATTTTATTGATATTTTTGTCCTTGCATTGTTAATATTCAAAGTGTATCCGCTGCTGCGTTCGTCCGGTGCGATGCGCATTGCCAGAGCGGTTGTGGTTGTGATTGTGGCATCCTGGATCACTGACTGGCTGGATATGTATGCCCTGAATTTTGTGATTGAACAGGTGATGACAGTTGGCTTGATTGCCCTTGTGATCCTGTTCCAGCCGGAGCTGCGGCGCATTCTGGCCCATATCGGCAATGTGAAGCTGAGCAAATTCTTCAGCGGCGATCAGGTGGGCCAGGAGATGGAAAAGGTAATCGCCCAGACGGTGATGGCCTGTGAGCAGCTCAGTAGGGAAAAGGTGGGTGCGCTGATCGTATTCTCCCGGGATAATCCCATGGATGAATGGGTAAAAACCGGCACCATGATCGATGCGGTGGTGACGGAACAGTTGATCCGCAACATTTTCTTCCCCAAGGCTGCGCTGCATGACGGTGCGGTGATCATTACAGACGGCCGTGTGACAGCGGCAGGCTGCGTGCTGCCGCTGTCCAACAGCAAGCGGAGCAATACCGATCTGGGAACCCGCCATCTGGCCGGTTTGGGTATGAGCCAGGCCAGTGACGCGGTGGTAGTGATTGTGTCCGAAGAAACCGGCACCATTTCCATGGCAGTGGACGGTATGCTGAAGCGTTATCTTGCTCCTCAGATGCTGGAGCGGCTGCTGCGCAATGAGCTGATCGCCGAGCAAACCGACGCAAAGAAAAAATCGCTGAAACTGCGCTTGAACGCCAGGGAGGGAAAGCATGACAAAAATGACAAATAAACTCATTACCATCCTGGTGTCGGTTGCCATTGCTTTTGGTCTGTGGCTGTATGTGATCACAGTGGTCAGCCCGGAATCGGAAAACAGCTATTATGATGTTCCGGTGGTTTTTGACGGACTGGCTTATCTGGACAGCCGGGATCTGATGATCACTTCCGGTACGGATGCGACGGTGGATCTGAAGCTGTTAGGCAACCGGACAGATTTGAATAAGCTGGATAAAACCAATATCACCATTTTGGCGGATCTTTCCAAGATCACCACGCCGGGTGAGCACACGGTGAAATACACCATCTCCTATCCCAGCAGTGCCGGCACCATCGAGGTGCTGGATCAGGACCCCCAGTATATTACCGTTCATGTGTCAAAGCGTGTGCGTAAGGAAGTGCCGGTGCGGATTCAGGAAGTAGGTGCTGTGCCGGAAAACTTCGTGGCGGATGTGCAGAATGCTGTGCTGAACCACAAAATCGTTACCGTTACCGGACCGGAGGAAGTGGTAAGCCAGATTTACTATGCGGACATCAGTGTGGATCTGACAGGCCGTACAGATACCATCGTAGAAACGCACCGCCATACCCTGTGTGACAGAGACGGAAAGCCTGTTGAGGATGTCAGCTCCGTAACGGTCAATGTCAGCGAGATCCAATTGACGGTCAAAGTGGTGCAGATCAAGGAAATTCCCATTGAGGTTATCATCAAAGATGGCGGTGGCCTGACAGCGGAGGAAGTGACTGCTGTGCCCAACTGGAACAGCATTCTGGTATCGGGGCCTGTGTCGTCCCTGCTTGGATTGAACAAAATCCAAGTGGAGGTTGACCTGAACAAGCTGACGGAGAGCCAGATCCTGCGATTCCCCATTCAGCTTCCGGAGGGTGTGACCAATGAGACTGGTATTTCCGAAGTGGAAGTGGATGTTCGGATACCGGAGATGACCACCAAAATGCTGGTGATCCCCAGAGCGAAGTTTATCTTCCTGAATGTTCCGGAGGGGCTGAATCCTGTGGCGGATGCGGTGGTCTTGCGGGTCTATGTCCGCGGACGTGAGAACAGACTGGCGGAAGTGACAGAGGAAAATATTACGGTGACCATTGATCTGGCCGGTGCGACGGTTGGCCGTGACCGCTATACCTGCATGATTGAGATCACCGGCGTGTCGGATGTGGGCGTTGTATACAGTGAAGGCGATTACATCATCATGGTATCCCTGAATCCTACACCGGAAGCGGGGATGTAAATGGAACAAACCGTAAAAGTTCATCGCCTGCTGCCGGATGGTATGGCGGAAGTCATGCGCATCCGGGAAAGCGCCTGCAGCGGCGACTGCCATAAATGTGCAGGCTGTGGCGCGGCCAAGCAAACCATGCTGTTTTCGGCTCATAACCCTATCGGTGCAAAGCCCGGCGATCTGGTGGTGGTGGAATCTGAAACAGGCGCGGTGCTGAAAGGCGCCCTGCTGTTGTATCTGCTGCCCCTGCTGACTTTCCTGGCGGCCTACATAGCAGGTGAGCACCTTTGGGGAAAGGGCATTTTGGTGGGCATTGCAGGCTTCGTGCTGGGCATGATTCCCATCAAGCTCTATGACCGGTATCTGGCGAAAAAGGGAACGGTATATACGATTAAGGCCTATGCCCGGCAAGCATAGCAGCCTAAATTTACGAAAAAAGGGGATAATGAAGTTGATTAAGAGCATGACCGGCTATGGCCGGGCGGTGGAAATGGTAAATGGCCGGGAGTTCACGGTTGAATTGCGCTCGGTCAATAATCGGTATCTCGATTGCAGTGTGAAGCTGCCGCGAATGCTGTCCTTTGCGGAAGAATCCGTAAAGCAGGCAGTAAAAAACGCCATCTCCCGCGGTAAGGTGGATGTGTTCATCTCCCTGCGCAGCGAAAACGGTACAGAGGCAAAGGTGAGCCTGAACACTGCCATGCTGGAAGGGTATCTGGCTGCCATGAACCGGATGGTGGAAGATTACAGCGTAAAAGATGACATCAGCGTGTCGCTGCTGTCCAGAATGCCGGAGGTATTCACGGTGGAAAAGCCGGAGGTGGACGAGGAGCAGCTGCTTGCCGACCTGATGGGTGTGCTGCAGACTGCCTTGGCTGGCTACGATGCTATGCGCTGCACGGAAGGCAAGGCGTTGGAAAATGATCTGCGCAGCCGTGGCGCCACCATTGAGGTGCTGGTTTCCCAGGTGGAAGCCGGCAATGCCCAGACGGTGATCGATTACCGCACCAGATTGGAAAACAAGCTGAAGGAAGTGCTGCACAACACAGCCATCGACGAAAACCGCATCCTGACCGAAGCGGCCATCTTTGCCGATAAGGTGGCTGTGGACGAGGAAACAGTCCGTCTGCGCAGCCATCTGCAGCAGATGTATGCCATGCTGACCACCGGCGGTGCCATGGGCCGCAAGCTGGATTTCCTGCTGCAGGAAATGAACCGGGAGGCCAACACCATCGGCTCCAAGTGTACCGATGTGCGCCTGGCCCGTATTGTGGTGGACATTAAGGCAGAACTGGAAAAAATCCGGGAACAGACCCAGAATATCGAATAAGAGGTGCCGGGATGAGATTGATCAATATCGGCTTTGGCAGTATGGTTTCGGCCTCCCGTGTGCTGACCATCGTGGCACCGGATTCAGCCCCTATCAAGCGTGTAGTCCAGGAAGCGCGGGAGCGCGGTATGCTCATCGACGCATCCTATGGACGCAAGACCAAAGCAGTCATCCTGATGGATACAGACCATGTGATTCTCTCTGCCATCGGTCCCGATGTTATTGCGGTGCGCTGGCAGGATAAACAAAACATAACCTATGAGGAGGAAGAGGAATGAACGGTGAGCACCTTTTCGTCATTTCCGGCGCGTCCGGTGTAGGCAAAAGCACCATCCTCAAGCGGGTCATGGCTGAAAGACCCCAACTGCAATTCTCTGTTTCGGCCACCAGCCGCCCACCCCGGGAGGGTGAAACCGATGGCGTACAGTACTTCTTCGTCAGCGAAGAGGCATTCCGCCAGATGATCGAGCAGGGCGCGTTTGTGGAGTATGATTACCACATGGGCAATTTCTACGGTACCCTAAAGTCTGAGATCGTCAGAAAAACCAAACAGGGTGGCATGATCCTGGATGTGGAGCCTGTGGGCGCCATGCGCGTCAAGGAGATATTCCCCAATGCCACACTGATTTACATCGCGCCGCCTTCCATGGAAGTGCTGCAGAAGCGTCTGCGTGAGCGCAACGATACCCCGGAGGATCAGATAAAGATCCGCTCCGAGCGGGCCGCCTGGGAGGATTCTCAGAAGGATAAATACGATTACATTGTTGTCAACGATGTCCTCGAAGAGGCCGTGGCCAAGGTGCTGCGGATCATCGATGAAGATTAATTTTTGGAGGAAAATACTATGCTTTACCCCCCTGTAGCTGATCTGCTGAAGAATGTGCAGAGCCGTTATCTGCTGGTGAATGTGGTTGCCCAGCGCGCCCGCCAGATCGCATCCGAGGCCGAGGCGCTGAATGAAGAGCTGCCTGAGAAGCCTGTAACCATGGCCATCAAGGAAGTGGCTGCCGGTGAGCTGACTGCCGGTCTGAAGGAAGAATACCAGCACTAAAATGAGGGGAGGGGCTTAAGATGATCGCAAAAATTGCCGTGTCTGCGGCTACTTTTGCCATTGACAAGCCCTATTCCTATCGAATCCCGGCGCAAATGACCCTTAAGCCCGGTATGCGGGTGCAGGTGCCGTTTGGCCGGGGAAACCGCCGCACCGAAGGTGTGGTGCTGGCGGTGGAGGCGGGCAGCGAGGAAAACCTGAAAACCGTTGATTGCTGCCTGGATGAAGCCCCTGTGGTCACCATGCAAATGCTGCAACTGGCGGCATTTATGCGGGAACGCTATTTTTGCACTCTGTTTGAAGCGGTGCGGGTCATGCTGCCTGCCGGCTTATGGTTTGATACGAAGAATGTCATTTCCTTGACAGAGGATCGCACCTGGCAGGAAAAAAACATCCGCACAAATGGTGCCCGGGAGATTCTGCAATTCTTGCAGGACTTGGGCGGCAAGACAGAGGAAACGGCCCTGCGCAAAGCTTTGCCCGACGGGGAAGTGTTGGAAAATGCGCTCTCGTATTTGCAACGGAAAAAGTGGATCACATCCCAAACGGACTTCCTGACACGATCCGGCGATAAGACGGAGAAAATTGCCACCCTCGCCGCATCCAGTGAGGAAGCCCTGGAATATGCCGCCCGTCGGCCGAAATCGGCCGCCATGCAGCGTGCTGTGCTGGAACTGTTGTGCAGCCTGGGTACGGTTTCTGTCAAGGAACTGTGCTATTTCACCGGTGCAAGCAGCGCAACGGTCAGGCGTCTGGCGGATCTTGGCTACATTGCGCTGACGGAGCGACCGGTATTGCGCTGCCGCCAAATCAAGCAGACCCGGGTGGACGGCCCTCTGGTTTTGAACGATGAGCAGACGGCAGCCTTTGAAGGGCTGCGTCAGCAGATGACCCGGGAAACGCCGGGCAGCGCCTTGCTCTACGGTGTTACCGGTTCGGGCAAGACGGCGGTGTATCTGAAGCTGATTCGCGCTTGTCTGGATGCAGGTAAAGCGGCCATGCTTCTGGTTCCGGAAATTGCGCTGACACCCCAGTTACTGAGCCTGCTTGCCGGTCATTTCGGTGATCAGGTGGCGGTTTTGCACAGTAGCCTGCCTGCCGGCGAACGCTATGACCAATGGAAGCGCGTCCGCAGCGGCGATGCCAAAGTGGTGGTGGGTACCCGCAGCGCGGTATTTGCCCCCGCACCCAATTTGGGCGTGCTGATTCTGGACGAAGAACAGGAGCATTCCTATAAATCGGAAAGCAATCCCCGGTACAATGCCAAGGAAATTGCCCTGTACCGCGGTTTGAAAGAAAAATTTTTGGTACTGTTGGGTTCTGCCACGCCCTCGGTGGAGACCATGTACCATGCCAAGCAGGGCGGCCATCAGCTCTATCGGCTGAAAAACCGCTATAACGGCAAACAGCTTCCTTATGTGCGTATCGTGGATATGCGCGAAGAGATCAAAGAGGGCAACGACATGAGCTTCAGTTTGGATCTGCGGGAGGCCATCTTCAATACCCAACGGGATGGCAAGCAGACCATTTTGTTTCTCAACCGTCGGGGCAATGCCCGGGCGATGGTGTGCGTGGATTGCCGTCAGGCACCGGAGTGTCCCCGATGCAGCGCAAGACTGACTTACCACAGTGCCAATGAGCGGCTCATGTGCCACTATTGCGGTTATTCCCAACCGACCCCTAAGCGGTGTCCTGCCTGCGGCGGTCCGCTCAAGCGTATCGGCACCGGCACGCAAAAGGCACAGCAGGAACTGAATCAGCTGTTTCCGGAGCTGGAAATTGCCAGAATGGATACCGATACGGTCAGTGCCGTCAATACCCATGAAAAGATTCTGGAGCATTTTGCTGACGACCGTGTGCCGGTACTGATCGGCACGCAAATGGTTGCCAAGGGGCTGAATTTGCCCAATGTGACGCTGGTGGGTGTGCTGGACGCGGATTTGGGGCTGTATGCCGGCTCTTACCGGGCTGCGGAAAATACATTCAATATGCTTACCCAGGTGGTAGGCCGTGCGGGACGCGGTGAGACCAGCGGACAGGCCATCATCCAGACTTTAGTGCCGGAGCACGCTGTCTTAAAACTGGCCGCTAAGCAGGATTATGATGGCTTTTATGATTTGGAGATCCGACTGCGCCAGGTGCAGAACTGCCCACCCTTTGCTGACTTGGTAGAGATCACCTTCACCGGGCAGGAGGAGGGGGCGGTGCTCCGCGGCGCGGCGAAATTCCGGGACAGTTTGATTGCTTGCCTGAAATTGCCCCAATATACATCGCAACATTGTACCGTTCTGGGCCCTGCGCCCTGCGCGGTGCCAAAGATCAATTATAATTTCCGTTACCGCCTGACAGTGCGCTGCGGCTTGAATAAGCCCCTGCGGGAGCTTTTGGCTCACTTACTGCGGCAATTTGCTCAGGACAGCAGCAACCGGGGCGTGAATGCCTTTGCGGATGTGAACGGTTACGATTAAGAGGAGAAAGACATGGGACTGCGTAAAATTTTGACAGATAAAGACCCTGCGCTGCATAAGGTATGCAAGCCGGTGACAGATTTCGACAGTAAGCTCCATAAGCTACTGGATGACATGGCCGAAACCCTGATCGAGTCCGGCGGTGTTGGTCTGGCTGCCCCCCAGGTGGGCATTCTGCGCCGGATCTTCCTGGTGGATGTGGGCATGGAGGAAAATGAGATCATCGAATTCATCAACCCCGAGATTCTGGAAACCGATGGCGAGCAGGTAGGCCCGGAGGGCTGCCTCAGCGTGCCCGGCAAGTACGGTCTGGTCAAGCGCCCCTACTATGTCAAGGTGCGTGCCCAGGATCGCAATGGCGACTGGTTCGAAGCAGAGGGCGAAGAACTGATCGGCCGCTGCTTCTGCCATGAAAATGACCACTTGGATGGCATCATTTACACCCAGGTAATGGATCGCTTCCTGTCGGATGAGGAATTGTCCCGGGACGAATAAGGCTTTGGAGGAAACCCTTTGAGAGTAGTATTTATGGGCACGCCGGATATTGCGGCCACCTGTTTGACGAAAATTCTGAATGACGGTTTTGAGGTTGTAGGCGTTTACTGCCAGCCGGACCGGCCCAAGGGCAGGGGAATGAAGCTGGTTGCCCCGCCTGTGAAGGAGGTTGCTCTGCGCCATAACATCCCTGTGTTCCAGCCGGAAAACTTCCGGGAGGACGCGGTGGTGGAGCAGTTGGCAGCACTGCGGCCCGATGTCTGTGCTGTGGTGGCCTATGGCAGAATCCTGCCCCAGCGGGTACTGGATATTCCGGCCAAGGGCTGCATCAATATTCATGCCAGCCTGCTTCCTCAGTACCGCGGTTCTGCGCCTTATCAGTGGGCGGTGCTGGACGGCTGCAAGAAAACAGGCGTGAGCGCCCAGTATATGGCGCTGAAAATGGATGCCGGTGACATTATCGGCGCCATTGAGACGCCCATCGGTGAAAATGAGACCGCCGGTGAGCTGCTGGACCGCCTGGCGGTGCTGGGTGCCGAACTGCTCAGTGATACCTTGAAAAAGGTAGAAAAGGGCGAAGCTGTTGCAACGCCTCAGAATGAAGCGGAAGTGACCTTTGCCCCCATGCTGGATAAGGGGCTGTGCCCCATTGACTGGAACAAGACCGGCCAGCAGGTTCATGACCATGTGCGCGGTCTGAATCCCTGGCCGACTGCCACCACTACCATTGGCGGTACCTTCTTCAAGATCCATTCCACGGTGATCGCGGAAGGAAAGGGTCAGCCCGGTCAGGTGCTGGCGATGACCAAGACCGGCCTGGTGGTTGCCTGTGGCGAGGGTGCGGTGGAGATCCGTATTCTGCAGGCAGAGGGCGGCAAGCGGATGGCGGCTCCCGACTATTTCCGGGGTCACCCCTTGGAGATTTGATATGGGCGCCAGAGAAACAGCACTGAATGTGCTGATCGCCTGCCGCACGGAGGACGGTTGGTCCAACGGTGTGCTGAAGGAGTATTTGAACCGTGACCGCCTTGATCGCCGTGATGCGGCTTTGGCTACCCGACTTTGCTACGGTGTGCTGCAAAACCGGCTGAAGCTGGATTTTTATCTGCAGCAGCTGTTGACCGGCAAATTGAAAGACCTGCATCCTGCGGTGCGGGACATCCTGCATCTGGGCCTGTACCAGTTGTATGAGATGGATAAAGTGCCTTCTTCTGCCGCGGTGAATGAGTCGGTGGAGCTGGCGAAGAAATACTGCAAAAAGCAGCGCTATGCCCCCGGTTTGGTGAATGCGGTGCTGCGCAAGGCAGTCACAGCAGAGTTGAAGCAACCCACCGGCTGGCAGGAAACCTACAGCCACCCCCAGCCTCTCATTGATTTGCTGAAAAGCTATGTGCCCAAGGGCACATTAGAGCCTATGCTGAAGGCAAACAATGCGGCTCCCGATACGGTGGCACAGGTCAATACCTTGAAAACTTCCACGCAGGCGCTGGCTGCGCGTCTGGCAGAGGAGGGTGTCACCACCCGTCCCCACGACTGGATGCCGGACTGCCTGATCCTGCAAAACCCCGGCAATCTGGAGAGCTTGCCTTCTTTCCGGGAGGGTCTGTTCTATATCCAGGACGCGGCCGCCAAGCTGAGCGTGCTGTGCGCCCAGCTTCCGAAAAAAGCCAATGTGCTGGATTGCTGCGCCGCTCCCGGCGGCAAGAGCTTTGCCGCGGCTATGGCCATGGGCGGTACCGGCAGTATCACAGCCTGCGATGTTTACGAGCATAAGGCAGGTTTGATTGCCAACGGTGCACAGCGACTGGGAATTGAGAATATCACTGCCCGTCATCTGGATGCTACTACCCATGTGGCCGAATGGGAGGGCAAAATGGATGCGGTGATCGCGGACGTGCCCTGCTCCGGTTTGGGTATCATCCGAAAGAAGCCGGACATCCGCTATAAGAACTTGCAGGAGCTGGCTGACCTTCCTGCACTGCAAATGAAGATTTTGAATAATGTATCCACCTACGTCCGTCCCGGCGGCGTGCTGCTGTATTCTACCTGCACATTGGTACGCTCTGAAAACGAGGGCATGGTGGAGGCTTTTTTGAAAGAACACCCAGACTATTGTCTGGAAAATCTGTCTCTGCCGGCTGCATTCCCCAAAAATGAAACGGGAATGCTGGTGCTGATCCCGGGACGGTATGATACCGACGGATTCTTTATCGCAAAACTGCGGAGGAAAGTATGAACATCAAGTCCATGACCGCGCCGGAAATTACGGCGATGCTAAAAGAGCTGGGTCAGCCTGCCTTTCGTGGCAAGCAGATCTATACATGGCTCCATAAGGGCGCGGTCAGCTACGATGAGATGACCAATCTGCCCAAGACGTTGCGGGATACCTTGTCAGAAAAATACCCTATTTATGCCCCGAAAGTGGTGCGCAAGCAGGAATCAAAAAAGGATGGCACCATAAAATACTTATGGCAGCTCTCTGACGGTAACTGCGTGGAAACGGTGCTGATGCGCTATCATTACGGAAACACCGTCTGCATCTCCACGGAAGTGGGCTGCGCCATGGGCTGTGCCTTCTGCGCTTCCACCATTGGCGGTCTGGTGCGACGGCTGGAGCCTTACGAAATGCTGGATGAGGTGCTGTTTACCCAGATCGATTCCGGACTGCCCATTTCCCATATCGTGCTGATGGGCATCGGCGAGCCGTTGGATAATTTTGACAATGTTCTGCGGTTTTTGGAGCTGGTCAACAGCGCTGACGGCATGAACATTTCCATGCGTCACATCAGTCTATCTACCTGCGGTCTGATCCCCAAGATCGATGCCCTGGCAGAGAAAAAGCTGCAAATCAGTTTGGCAATTTCCCTGCACGGCCCCAATAATGACATTCGTGCCAGGATCATGCCGGTGAACAAGGCATACCCCATTGAGGATCTGATCGCGGCCTGCCGCCGCTACTATGATGCCACCTCCCGGCGTATCCATTTTGAGTACGCCATGATCGATGGGGTCAATGACCGACCCTGTGATGCGAAGCAACTGCTGGGTCTGCTGAAGGGTCTGCCGGCCCACATCAATATGATTCCTCTGAACCATGTGGAGGAAAGTCCTCTGAAGCCCAGCAGCAAGGCTGCTGTGGCGACCTTCCAGAAAATTCTGGAAGATGGCGGCATTACCGCCACGGTGCGACGTACCTTAGGCGGCGACATTGACGCCTCCTGCGGTCAACTGCGCCGCAAATATCACAAAGAAACCAAGAAACCATGAAAGGAAGTGGCCGATATGCAATACTGGGCGATCACCGATCCGGGCTGTGTGCGCACAGAAAATCAGGATGCCTATATTATCGAGGAACTGAATGGCGCACTGTTGTGTGCTGTCTGTGACGGTATGGGTGGTGCGAAATCCGGCAATATTGCCAGCGCATTGACGGCCGAAATTTTTGCTCAGGCGGTAAAGGGTGCCTGGAAACCCGGCATGGATCAGAAAACCTTGGATACCTTGTTGCTGAATGCGGTAAAGGTTACGAACTTTACCGTGTATGACCAGGCCATGAGCGTGGAAGATTTCGCCGGCATGGGCACCACACTGGCAGCGATCCTGGTGGAAAATGACCGGGTCACTGTGGTCAATGTGGGAGACAGCCGGGTTTACCGAATCAATGCCGATGGCATCCGCCAGGTGACAAAGGATCACTCCCTGGTGCAGATGATGATCGATCGGGGAGAACTGACCCAGGAGCAGGGCAGAACATACCCCGGTAAGAACATGATTACCCGGGCTGTAGGTACGGAAGCGGCTGTACAAAGTGATTTGTTCCATTTGCGCTCGGATTGGGGCGAAATTTGGCTCATCTGCACCGACGGCCTGACCAATCTGCTGGAGGAACAGGAGATCCTCTTTGAAATCATGTACAATGAAGACCGGCAGACTTGCTGCCGGCGTTTGCTGGACATCGCAATCAGTCGCGGTGCACCGGACAATGTGACCTGCATTCTGGTGCAAGCCTGAGCGAAAGGAGTTAGTTATGGATAGATATATCGGGCGTATGCTGGATGACCGGTACGAGATCCTGGAGATCCTGGGTACCGGCGGCATGGCCGTTGTATATAAAGCCCTCTGCCACCGGTTAAACCGGATGGTGGCCATTAAGATCCTGCGGGACGAAAATATGCAGGACGACGATTTCCGCCGCCGCTTTCATGCGGAGGGTCAGGCAGTCGGTATGCTGAGCCATCCCAATATTGTTTCTGTGTATGATGTTTCCAGCGTTGATGGCGTGGACTATATCGTTATGGAACTGGTGGAGGGCATTACCCTGAAGCAGTATATGGAGCGAAAGGGCGTGCTTAACTGGAAAGAAACCCTCCATTTTGCCACCCAGATCGCCAAAGCCCTGGATCACGCCCACAGCCGCGGCCTGGTGCACCGGGACATCAAGCCCCACAATGTGATGGTGCTCAAGAACGGTTCTGTCCGTGTTACGGATTTCGGTATCGCGCGGATCATGTCCAAAAGCAATACCCTGACCAAGGAAGCCCTGGGCTCGGTGCACTATATTTCTCCCGAGCAGGCCAAGGGCGGCAGGGTTGACCATCGCAGCGACCTGTATTCTCTGGGCGTTGTGATGTACGAGATGATCACGGGCCGTCCGCCCTATGATGGTGAATCCCCGGTTTCTGTGGCGATTCAGCATATTGCCGGTGGTGCCACCAAGCCCTCGCAGCTCAATCCCAATATCCCTGCCGGCCTGGAGCAGATCATTCAGCGGGCCATGGCCAACGATCTGAAGGATCGCTATGCCACCGCGGTGGATATGATTGCGGATATGGATGAGCTGCGCAAGGAACCTGGCATGACCTTCCCTACAGTCACGCCTAAGGCGGCTCCGGAAAAGCCCAAAGCCCGTCCGGAGGAGGAGGCGAAGCCTGCGGTTCCTGCCAAAGCCAAGGAAAAAAAGCCCCGGGATTATTACGAAACAGAGCTGGGGCGCGGAAGGATCGCAACCATTGCGGTGGTCAGCTGCTGTGTGGTGGCCATTGTAGCGGTGGTGATCTTCCTGGTGCTGCTGGCCAACGGCGGCCTGTTTGCCAATGAAACAGTCACCTACGAAGTGCCTGATCTGCGCAATAAGCGATTTGAGACCCTTCCCGAATATGAGGGGATCACCATCGTTCAGCAGGATCCGGTTTATTCCGATGATTATCCTGCCGGCTATATCATCAGTCAGAGACCGGAAGCGGGCACCCAGGTGGAAGCAGGCAGAAAGGTGTTCGTGATTGTCAGCCTGGGCCCCAGACCCCCGGAGGTAACCATGCCGGATGTGGTCGGCAAGAGCAAAGAGGAAGCGATTGCGATTTTGGATGCGCTGGAGCTGAAGCTGAACGTGGAGACCAAAGAGGTTTTCCACGATACCGTGGAAGCGGGGCTGGTCATTTCTGCCAGCGTTGACAAGGGCGATGAACTGTACAGCGGACAGAAGATCGTGCTGACGATCAGTAAGGGCGAGGAGCCCTGGTATGAGTATATGCCCAAGCTGGTTGGCAGGTCCAAGGTGGAAGCGGAGCGCATGATGGCGCTGCGTGAATTCACCAATGTCACCTGGGTGCCGGTGGACAGTGTGCTGGAAGCAGGCATCGTAGTGAGTCAGTCTGTGGATGCCAACGAGCATATCGATGTGACAACGCCCATCGTCATTGAGTATTCCAATGGCGTGCGCCCCATTGTAACCATTGAGTACACCTTTATCGATCTGCCGCTGATGGAAGAAAGCTATGTGATCACCATCATGCAGGGTGATGAGGTTATTGTTCAGGCGGCAACCATTGAGCCGGGCCAGACCACCTTCACAGTTTCTCTGACCGGCCGTGATCCCACGGAATACACCATCTACGTCAATTTGAACTATTATGCGACAGTAACGGTGAATTTTTCATGACAGAGAGAAAAACGGGACGCATTGTGCGCTCCTTAAGCGGATTTTATGATGTACAGACCGACAGCGGCGTGATTTCCTGCCGTGGCCGCGGACATTTGCGCCGGGGGACGGAAACGCCGCTGACCGGCGATATGGTGGAGATCACCGTGGAACGGGGCAAGGGCATGGTGGAAAAGATCCTGCCCAGAAAGAATCACTTTGTTCGCCCGGCGGTGGCCAATGTGGATGTGCTGGTGATCTTCGCTGCCAATGTGAACCCGGTGACAGAACCCTTTCTGATCGACCGGGTGGCTGCTATTGCCGGCGACCAGGAAGTGAAGGTCGCGCTGGTGGTGAATAAGTGCGATTTGGATCCGGCTGTTGACCTGTCTCGGATCTACACCAATGCCGGTTTTACTGTGATCCAGACCAGTGCCGAAACCGGCATGGGCGTAGAGCAGCTGCGCAACCTTCTGCGAGGGAAGCTGGCGGCCTTCACCGGTAATTCCGGCGTGGGCAAGAGCAGCATTCTCAATCAGCTTTGCCCCGATCTGCATTTGCCGGTAGGTGAGGTTTCTGAAAAACTGGGCCGTGGCCGCCATACCACCCGCCATGTGGAGCTGTACAAGCTGGGTGAGGATACGTATGTGGCGGATACCCCCGGCTTTTCTTCTTTCGATACGGATCAGATGGAAGTAATATTGAAGGAGAACCTGCAGTATGCCTTCCCGGATTTTGGCCGATACATCGGCTCCTGCCAGTTCCGGGACTGTTCCCATCGGAAAGAACCCGGCTGCGCCGTGACGGCGGCAGTAGGGCAGGGGGGTATTGAGCCTACCCGCTACGACAGCTACTTGAAGCTGTATGAGAAGGCGAGCCAGATCAAAGAGTGGGAATTGAAGTAGAACTTGATTTCGTACAACTTGCGTCCTGCAAGTTGTACGAAATTTTTATGAAAAAATCGTGATTTTCGATAAAAAAGTTCTTGACAAATGAAAAAAGACGTGGTAATATATTCGAGCGTGTGTAGGGGAAGTTTGCGAATTTTTCCCGAAAACAAAAAACACGCACTGCGATGATGCAGGAGATTGCTCAGAAATGAGGTAACTTCTGCGGAGTATGTCCGGTCATCGGGCGGCTGAACTGCGTCTGTTTGCGCTAGCGTATATCGCTGCGCCAATGGAAAGGGTCGGCCTTGCGTCGGCCATTTTTCATGGGCTGGAATGATACGCACGGCGGCGTGAACAGTAAAGTTCGACCGTACCCAGACAAACTAAGCAAACTGAGTACGAAATTTTAGGAGGAAACAAACCATGGCAAACCAGATGATCCGCATTCGACTGAAGGCTTACGATCACCAGCTGATCGACTCCAGCGCTGCAAAGATCGTGGAGACCGCAAAGCGCAACGGCGCTCAGGTTTCCGGCCCCATCCCGCTGCCCACCAAGAAGGAAGTTGTTAC
>JAZRBW010000119.1:0-32627 GCA_045635305.1 Faecousia sp.
TGTAATTATCTTGACTGCTACCCTGATACTTTCCCTGGAAGGGGAACGGGAAGTAGCGTTCCTGATTGCCATCCATACAAGCAGGCAAATTGAAATACTTTTTCACTCTGCGACCAAGATTCATGGCGCAGCCTGCATATACGGAGGGATGACCGCCGTATATGTCAGAAAGCTGCTTGCAGCTGGCTGTGCCGCCAAGTTCCATCATTCCCTTCAGCATTTTTATGGGAGAGGGATGATTGGGCAATTCGACCTCGAGAATATACTTCTTCCAATCCTCCTTGGATAGATGGAGTGGATATTCTGCTTCGGAGGGCCACCAACCGTCGTTAGCATTTCCGGCCACATATTCACGATAGATGTCCATCATGTTTTTAAGGTCATCCAGTAAAACTTCATCAGACGGAACATTACCTTTACGGTATGCTTTGTAGAAGATAGTACCTCTCTGATAAAGCTCACCAAGCTCAGTTAAGCCGGATCCAAGGTTGACGTTTTCGTCCGGACCAAATCCACGTCCGTCAATTTGAGACACAATCTCGGCTGCCTTTCGGCGCATGAGTTTAATGGTATCAGCTTTGCTGTGGGTGTTACGGATTTCGGTGCAGCCTTGGTTAAAGGTTAGATACAGTGTGTTGCCGTCCTTAGAGAGCAGATACACAATGTAAACACCTTTAGTGGCACTGGTGGTGATTTGCCGATCAAAGATGCAAATCCACGGAACCATAGCCCAGTTGCCCTTGCCAACACTTCCGGTGATTAAGTGAGTTTTTGAGTCAATGATACCCGTTTCGTAAATAAAACTAGGGATATCATTTCGGAAAAACGAACCCATAGGATGCCCGGTGAAAGGTGCTTTTTTAGCATCTATGTATTCATTTAGTATTTTTTCTACTATTTGCTTCATAATTAGCTTCTACCTTTCTTGCGGTTATAATCATCTATGGGCCCATATAACAGCACACTTTTTGAAATTGAAAATGCTTTTCTGCGAGGCGCATCGTGCCACATGCTCTTTTACCCAATCCCAAAGAACCGTTCAAAGAATGTCATCAACTTAGCAATAACGCCTTGCTTCTTTTCAGCACGGTTGCCTCCACCGAAACGGGACATAGGCGGCATCAGCTTGTCAATGTCGGTGCCGGTGGTCTTGACAGAACCATCACGGAAGGCCACCTCGATAAACTTGCGGGTTTCTTCCTCCTTCAGGTTCTCCTCCTGGATCAGCTGCACTAACTGGCGCTCCTTCTCCGCTGCAACATACTGCCGCCACTCAACCATAACATCCGACACATCATTGATACCGGCGATAAAGTTTTCAATCAGTGTCTTCTTGCTGCGCAGTTCCGGACTTGCGTCAATGGCTTTTTGAATGGTGATCAGCACTTCCTTATCGTCACAATGGGAATCGTGGTACTTCTTTACCAGCATCAGGATATAGTCGATATTGATCTCGATCTGCTTGATCAATTCAATTTCAAATACGATGTCATCAATGATATCTTCCTTATCACCCTTCGGCTGACGATTGCGCCACTCATCACGCAGATCCTGGTAACGGCCAAGGTAATCCTGCAGATCCCGTTCAGAAAGGATCTCATTGCCGGCAAACTCATCAAAGGAGGTCAGCAGATTCCGCATACGGAGGATTGCACCGAACAGCATAATAAAGTCCTTCTGATTCTGCTCTCCGGTAATGCGTTCATCCGTCAATGGGAACTTAGTCACCAGCTCGTCGATCATATCTACATAGCCGGGATGTTCTTTGTCATTATCATCGGTATAGCCGTAATAATAGTCCTTGTAACCCCGGAGCAGCACAATACCGCCGGCTTCCTTGTCGCCGAACAGAGAAATTGCATCATCTGTCCGCTTCTGTAGATTGCGGAAGCAAACAATATTGCCAAAAGTCTTGATGGAATTGAGGATACGGTTGGTTCGGGAGTACGCCTGAATCAATCCGTGCATCTTCAGATTCTTGTCCACCCAAAGGGTGTTCAGGGTGGTAGCATCAAAACCGGTAAGGAACATATTGACCACGATCAGCAGATCCAGTTCCTTATTCTTCATACGCAAGGAAACATCCTTGTAGTAGTTCTGGAACTTGTCCCCATCTGTGGAGTAGTTGGTGTGGAACATAGAGTTGTAATCTGCAATTGCCCGCTCCAGGAAATCCCGGGAGTTACTGTCCAAAGCGCTGGTATCCTCCGAGTTTTCTTCGTCCAGGATGCCGTCCGCCTCTTCCTCGTTTGCGCCATAGCTGTAAATCAAGGCCACACGCAGACGCTTGGTAGGATCGGCAGCCATCTGCCGTTGGAACTCTTCATAGTACAGCTTGGCTGCATCCACAGAGGACACTGCAAAAATGGAGTTGAAACCGCTGACACGCTGCTTCTGCTTTACCTCATCGATCGCATCTCTGCCACCCGCGGAAGCAACTGCTGCAATGTTCTGCAGAACATTATAGGTGTAGGTCTTGCTTCCGCGGTAGGTCTTCTGATCAAAGTGATCCAGGATATACTCCGTGACCAACCGAATACGCTCCGGTGCCATAAAGGCACGCTCTCTATTGATATCCCAAACATCCTTATCATCGATATCATGAGCCATATCCATTGTCTTAATATAGTCCACACGGAAAGGCAGAACATTCTTGTCGTTGATAGCATCCACGATGGTGTATGCGTGAAGCTGATCGCCAAAAGCCTGCTCCGTAGTGCGCAGAGTAGGATTTTTGCTGACGCCGGCATTAGCTGCAAAGATAGGTGTACCGGTGAAACCAAACAGATGGTATTTCTTGAAATACTTGGTAATTGCCTGATGCATATCACCAAACTGGCTGCGGTGACACTCGTCAAAGATAATGACGATCCGTTTATCAAACACGCCGTGACCGGTATTCTTCTTGATGAAGGTTGCCAGTTTCTGAATGGTGGTGATGATGATCTTTGCGCCATCGTCCTCCAGCTGTCGCTTCAGCACAGCCGTAGAAGTGTTGCTGTTGGCGGCGCCCTTCTCAAAGCGGTCATATTCCTTCATGGTCTGATAGTCCAGATCCTTACGGTCAACTACAAACAGCACCTTATCGATGTAATCCAACTTGGATGCCAGCTGTGCGGTCTTGAAGGAGGTCAGGGTCTTACCACTGCCGGTAGTGTGCCAAATGTAGCCGCCACCGGAAACACGGCCAAACTTTTTATAGTTGTTGGCAATCTCGATACGGTTGATGATCCGTTCCGTAGCAACGATCTGATAGGGGCGCATGACCAGCAGCAGTTTTTCAGCCGTGAAAACGCAGTAGCGGGTCAGAATATTCAGGATCGTATGCTTTGCAAAGAAGGTCTTGGTAAAGTCGATTAGGTCCGGAATGATGCGGTTGTTGGCATCTGCCCAGAAGGAAGTAAACTCAAAGCTATTGCTAGTCTTTTCCTTCTTCGCCTTCTGAGAATTGGCATCTTTGATATGGTTGAACCGGGTGGTATTGGAATAGTACTTGGTGTTGGTGCCGTTGGAGATCACGAAGATCTGCACAAACTGATATAAACCGCTGGCTGTCCAAAAGCTGTCCCGCTGATAGCGGTTAATCTGATTGAAAGCCTCGCGGATCGGCACACCCCGGCGCCTCAGTTCGATATGTACTAAAGGCAGACCGTTGACCAGGATGGTCACATCATAGCGATTGTCGTGCTTGGCACCATCATCGGTAGACACAGTGTACTGATTGATGACCTGCAGAACATTATTGTGGATATTCTTCTTATCAATCAGCACAATATTCTTGCTTTCGCCATTATCCCGCTTCAGCACCTGCACATGGTCTTCCTGGATCAGCCGGCTTTTTTCTTCAATGTTTGCGTTGGGATTAGCCAACACTTCCTTGAAGAACCGATCCCACTCCCCGTCAGTGAACTCATATCCATTCACCTTGGAAAGCTGTACCCGGAGGTTGGCGATAAGGTCTGCTTCCTTGTGGATGTGCAGATAACCATAGCCCAGATCCTGGAGCATACGGATAAACTCCTGCTCCAGCTGCGCTTCGCTCTGATAACCCTCAGACCGCTTGCCTTTGGGAGTATATTCAGTTACAACTGTACTCTCGCTGCTTTGGGCAACGATATTAAAGTACGCCATAGGTCAACCTCCTTTGACTACTGCGACAATTGCAATCACAATTGAAACGATAGATGCAACAGACGCAAATAATCCAAACAAATAGTTTCGGTCTTCGATTTTCTCTATCTCAATACTTGCCATACGGAACATTCTGGATAGAAAGAAAGTGGTAATACCGAGAATAATTAGACCGACATTGCTGAACCAAAGCACTGGTAATGTTTCAGGCGCAAAGAACAATGCTATTCCGTAAACAACAAATAAAAGAGAAGCGAGGCCCAGTATCCATTTGGCAAAATCAAAGAAGATTCGTAAAAACAGTTTCATAAGCGCAAAGGATGCACGATCCCCTTTGATTGCTTTGGATGGTACAAAGCAAAGCTTAATAAAACACCCAAAGCGATTGAAAAAGGATTTGACACCACGCAATAATTTGCTTTTGTCATCGAATTCTTTGTATCCAGTTGCTGCCCGCCATTCCAAAAGTTCAGCATCTTGCTGTTTGCGACGTTCTTGTTCCTTGATTTCATCCGCTTCAACAATCGCAAGCGCAATCAGATGCTGTAGTTGCTCATCGGTGGAAGTAGGGGCAGAAACAACTTTGGCTTCAGTTTTATTCTGTTTCTTACTTTTCTTTTTGTTTTTCGCCATAGGTCATTAGTCAACTCTTTCTTTGAAAGTTAATAGCTTGTCCCGGTAGTATTCATACTGCTTCTGGCGGGCGGCGATTTCTGCGGGCAGGCCTTCGGACATGTCCATACAGATCATATAAAACTTATCCAGAATACCCGAAATACGCCGTTGTTCCTCAATACTGGGAACCGGTAGCAGGTATTCCGCTATAGTTTTTCCCGTCAGCGATGCTCTAGTTGTAAATGCACAATGGGATGTGACATACTGCCGGAAATCTTTTCCGGTAAAGCAGTATGCAGAGTATTCCGGCAGCAGATGTGATGTCTTAGGGGTAGCCTTGATACAGAATCCATTGAATACGCAATCGCCAATATCATCCAGCATAACCGAAGACCAACCTACATCCTCCGCAGTTTCGGAGGTGCGGGTGAACAGCACATCGCCACGGGAAACACGCAGTTTCTCCAGTTCGGCGGGTGTGCATTCTACTAACGCAGTGACATTCTCTGCTTTCAGGAATCGATTATTATACACATCGGTATAGCGAATAAAGGGAGTACCGGTTCCGAAGAACTCCTTACCTTTACTCAGGCCGTTCCGGAAGTCAAACAGGTCTCCCATGGACAGCAGAATATAACCAAACACATATTGACACAGTCGAATCAGGGCCGTATAATCAGCTGTCTGTCTGTCTGTCTGTCTGTCTGTCTGTCTGTCTGTCTGTCTGTCTGTCTGTCTGTCTGTCTGTCTGTCTGTCTGTCAAGATTGTCTTACCGGTTTCTGCGAATGTCAAGAGTTGATCACGGTAGAATTCATACTGTTTTCTACGGGCCTCAACCTCTGCAGGCAGACTGATGTTGAGGTTTGTACAAACGGCTTCAAAATTGTCAAGTACGTCAGCATATCGCTCCTGAACATCCAGAGGAGGCAGCGGAATGGTGATTTTTTCGATAGATGGTACACTGGCATGAACAACTTTGCTTTTTACCTTGCCCTTGCTTTTCTGATCTCTTGCAGCCTTTGTAGCCAAAACGTGAGCCAGATAACGGGGATTCTGATTGTGCTTCAGAACAACAATATCACCGCCGGCCAAACACTTTTCGTGACCGATGTATGCAACAGATTTTGCGATATCCTCCACACTCTCGCCGGTAATTGCAAACAGAATATCACCGTGTTCAAAGTATTTCGGACTCGGAACATATTCCAGTTGGGTATGAGAAATGCACTCATCAAACCAAGTGTTGTAGGTGGTATAGATTTCACCATAGCGGACACAAGGAATACCATCCTCGGTCACCTGGTCACGCTTTATACCGGAGCCGCGGTATATATCTGTAGCAATCTCCTTAAGCGTAACCATAGGAATGTCTGCTTTGGGTTTTAGTAGTTCCTCTCTATAATACTCGTATTGTTTTCCTCTAGCTATAATTTCTGCTTCCAGCTCGGTTGTCAGTTCCGCTGTAAGCTCCGTGAAATTGTCCAAAATCCGGACAATTTCACTCTGCACAGGCAAAGGAGGCATTGGCAAAGGAAAGCCTTCAACCATAGGTTTTCTAATCGAGGTTACAGTTGCACTTACCGCCTTCTTGAGAATAAAGGACTTAAAGTTTGCTTGCATATAGTAATATGCAAATTTCACATTTACATCTTTTGTAAGAAAATGAATGCGATATACTCTTTGGTGGAGTGCATATTTCCCATTTACATAGTGGAAAATTTCACCAATGCCACCTTCACCTGGGATTATGATTGCTTCTTCATCGTATTCATAATCGTCTTTTGCCTTTATAGTCTGCGAGCGCACAAAAAAGGGATACACGCCATTATCAACGGCCTCATTACCATTGCTACTTCCGGTGCCAACTTCAGCAATGTCTCCAATTCTCTTATAGACTACTCCATCAGGGCATAACGCTTCAATTAGCTCTGTAAGTATAAATTCCATCGTTTTCACCTACTCCCAAGTAGATTTATGTTTAGCATAGTTCGCATAAATTGCACTCTCGTTATTTCTATTGATCAATGGCCATACTGCCATTATCTCTTCTACTGATTTATCAGCAATTCCCTCGCAAAAGTCACCCCATACATCACAAAACATTTCCACAATATCGGTCGTAGCATAGTTTTGTTTTTTGCGTTTGAGTGCTTGAATAATCTTAAATGCTCCCAGCACCATTTCAAATTTCTTTTCATCTTTAATCTCCTTTGACGAAATAGCGATATGAAAATCAATACTATCGCCCCGTCTTTTGTAGTCGGATGTAGCATTAAAGTCCAATCTGGGCGCTTGAAATCCTGGTAAGTATATATCATGGCCTGCATAATAATATATCGGCACATTGATCCGTAAGAGCTGGTTTCTTATATTTTGAGTAGGCAAGGCTATAACCTTAACATCTTCATCATATACGGTATTTCCAAAGCAAAGGATCACATAATGCACCTTATTATGGTCAATAGTTTCCAATATCTGCACGATATCTTCAAAAACTGGACATATGTTATTTTGATGGTGCACACCATTCTTGTCATGGTAAAATAGTGTTCTAAAGTCAGAATGAACCTCAATTAAGAAAGCCAGCTTTTTAACACTATTGCCTGCATGCTTGTCTAAAACAGCATGATAATGCTCTATAGATTGGGTATGTTTGTTCAGAGAGTACCTAAACGATTCTATAAATGCATGATACGTGGAGAGGATACGTTGTTCCATCGCCTGTGCTACAAGTTCGCCTATTGACTTAATTGCCCCATCTGGCACATCCCTATCCTCGGAAATATGCGGTTTCCATTTCTCAAATGTTTTCTTCAAATTTTTCTCGTACACAACACCTGTAGAACCTACACGTGCATTTGCCAGTTCCTTTGAAAAGTGGTCAACGCGAAAATGCTCGATTCCGATTATGACATCCCGATCATGGTCTGCTACCTTCGTGTATCGCAGAAAGTCCGGTCGTTCGTCATCCGCTCTTGTAATGTCATCACCAGAAAGCAATTGACCAATTTTCTTTGTAACACCTCTCTGCTTCAAACATTTTTGAATAGCCAAATCAAGGCAAGTTTGTTCCTCTGCTTTATTTCCCATTTAGTACCCCTCGATTTCTGCGATGATCTTATCGATCTCTGCACGAAGGACAGCCTCTCTTTCCACGATTTCCGCAATCTGGGCATTCAGTTTGACAATATCGATCTTCTCCCGGGTATCTTCTGCCTCCACATAGGTAGATACAGACAGATTATACGCATTCTCCTTACTACCCACCTCATCGCTGGGCACCAGTCGGCAGAAGTGATCTACATCCTTACGCTCCGCCACCGCAGATACGATCCGCTGGATATTGGCTTCAGTCAGTCGATTATTCTTCGTTACCTTTACAAACTCACCAGAAGCATCCACAAACATAATGCCGTTATCGGTCTTATTCTTCCGTAGAACCATAATGTCAACAGAGATGGTGACATTGAGGAACAGATTGGAAGGCAGCTGGATGATAGCATCCACATAGTTGTTATCCACCAGGTATTTGCGGATCTTCTGCTCTGCACCACCCCGGTACATAATGCCAGGGAAACAGACAATAGCAGCCGCACCGTTATTGGCCAGCCAGGACAGGCTGTGCATAATAAATGCCATATCGCCCTTGGATGCAGGTGCCAACACACCGGCAGGTGCGAAACGGGGATCATTGATCAGCAGAGGATTTTTATCACCCTCCCAAGGCACAGAGAACGGCGGGTTGGAAACGATCAGTTCAAAAGGCTGGTCATCCCAATGCATAGGAGACAGCAAGGTATCCTCACGGACGATATTGAACTTATCAAATTCAATGTTATGCAGGAACATATTGATACGGCAAAGGTTATAAGTGGTCAGGTCAATTTCCTGACCATAGAAACCACGCTCAATATTGTCCTTGCCCAGCACCTTTTCTACCTTCAGTAGCAAAGAACCAGAACCGCAAGCAGGGTCATAAACCTTGTTAACCTTTGTCTTGCCGATGGTGCCCAACCGTGCCAGCAGTTCAGAAACATCTGCCGGGGTGAAATACTGGCCACCTTTTTTACCGGCATTGGCAGCATACATACCCATGAGGTATTCGTAGGCATCACCGAACAGATCCGGATTAATGCCGTCAGTGGAGAACAGAGGCATCTGCGCAACACCGTTCAGCAGCTCCACCAACACCTTATTGCGCTTAGCAACGGTTTCGCCGATAGCCTTGGCATTGACATCAAAATCATCGAACAGGCCTGCAAAGTCATTTTCTGCAGCACCGGTAGCAGCACTGGCTTCAATATTCTTAAAAATCCGTTCCAGGGTCTCGTTCAGGTTGTCATCCTTATCTGCCCGAGCGCGAACATTGCAGAACAGCTCGCTGGGTAGGATAAAGAAACCCTTCTCCTGAATCAAACCTTCCCGAGCGGTTTCCGCATCGGCGTCGCTCATCTTGGCGTAGTCAAAATCCGGATTGCCGGCCTCGCGCTCGCCTTTGTTAATGTACTCCGCAAAATTCTCGGAAATATAGCGGTAGAACATGGTACCCAGAACATAGGACTTGAAATCCCACTCTGCCACATGGCCCGCATGAACCAGATCGGTTGCGATTTTATATATGGTACGGAACAATTCTTCTTGATTCTTTTTGTTTTCCATAGTGTTTCCCTCATTCCTTTACTTCCGTAGGTAGGATTTCCATAATGTCGTCTAGCCCACAGTTAAGCGCAGTACAAATCTTAATAAGTACTTCGGTAGTTACATGACCGTTCTTGCCCATCTTGGTGATGGTGGCGGGGCTGATGCCTGCCATAGTGCTGAGATCCTTCTTCTTGATGTCCTTATCAATAAGGATTTTCCAGAGTTTCTTATAACTAACTGCCATAGGTTTTTCCTCCCTAAATGCAAAAAAGCTCCGCCGGGATGGCAGAGCTTTGGGTGTTCAATAATCTGCCAGAATATATACAACACTGACACGTTGTATACCACTATAACAGACCAAACGACAAAATACAAGTAAAAATGCTGCGATCGTAGCATTAAATGATAAGATCGCATGAATTGTGGGAAGAGGAATCGGCGTTATTATTGAATTCAAGAGGTGAAAGTACCTATTAGACTATCCAAAATCAGATAGACACAATAGACAAAATAAAAAGGTTGTGGTTGTAGGCAAAGTACAGTCAAGAGATTCTTTCGCGGAAAAAATAAGTACTTTCTACGCAAAAAAGCCTTGAAAACCAATGGTTTTCAAGGCTTTTGGTGGAGATAAGCGGGATCGAACCGCTGACCTCTTGAATGCCATTCAAGCGCTCTCCCAGCTGAGCTATACCCCCATATTCAGTTCGCTGTTCCAGACAGCTTTCATATTATAGCAAAGCGAGTACAGTTTGTCAAGTGTAATTTTACATTTTTCTGTATTTTTTCTTCGATGGCAAAATCCACGTCTAGCCGGATAGCATTTACAAGCATTGCCCCCACAGGCGCGCTGTGGGGGGCAACTGTTTTATTCAATTCCGGTCAGAACGTAGTTATCCAGCCAAGCTTCCGCCGCGGCGCAGATGCGGCGCAGGGTAGCTTCGTCGAAGGGATCGCCCAGCCCCGCTTCCTTCAGCAGGTCCGTGAAGAACAGGGTGCCGCCCAGCTTGGTGTACTTGAGATAGCTTTCAAAGGCAGCCTTGGAATCCTCCTGGATCCGGGCCCAGAAATCCAGCGCCACGGTCTGCGCCAGGCAGTAGTCGATGTAGTAGAAAGGCATGGAATAGATATGGCTCTGGCGCTGCCATGCCTTGCCCTCGCCGTAGAAGGGGATCTCGCCCGGCTTCAGCCAGGGCATATACAGTCCCAGCAGTTCCCGCCAGAGCTGATGGCGCTCCTCGGGGCCAAATTCAGGATGTGCGTAAACCACGTGCTGGAAATGGTCCACCATGGTGCCATAGGGAATGAAGCACAGCGCGCCCTTCAGGTGGCTGTACAGGAACTTGCGGGTATCATCCCCAAAGAAACCTTCCGCCCAGGGCCATGCGAAGAACTCCATGGACATGGAGTGAACCTCGCAGCCCTCCATGCTGGGCCAGATCGTGGAGGAGGGGATTCTGTCACGGTTTACATAACACGCAAAGGCGTGTCCTGCCTCGTGGGTCACCACTTCCACATCGTGAGAAGTGCCGTTGAAGTTGGCAAAGATAAAGGGAGAACCCATGGAGGCGATACGGGTGCAGTAGCCGCCACCGGCCTTGCCGATCTTGCTTTCCACATCCAGCATTTCATGCTGACGCATGAATTTCCAGAATTCATTGGTTTCCTCGCTCAGTTCTGCGTAGAATTTATCACCCATAGCCAGGATCTGCTCAGGATCGCCAACAGGTTTGGGATTGCCGGACTTAAAAGCCAGAGCGCTGTCCGCAAAATTCATAGGGAAAGAACGGCCCTGCATCTGCGCCTGACGGATATACAGTTTCTTCGCTACAGGAACCAAATACTTTTGTACAGCGATACGGAATTTGTCCAGATCCTTCGGGCCATAGCAATTGCGCTGCATCCGGTAGTAACCCAGTTGGGTATATCCACCATAGCCCAGCTTGCAACCCATGCTGTGGCGCAGCTTTACCAGTTCATCATAGATCTCGTCCAGCTCCGCGCCATGCTCGTTATACCAGTTGCCCTCCGCGATCCAGGCCTCCTTGCGGATGGCATCATCGGGATCCTGCTTCCAGGGAGAAAGCTGGCTGAGGGTATAGACCTCACCCCGGAAAGGAATCTGGGCAGAGGCCAGCAGCTTGTCATAGCGGCTCTTGAGGGCATTTTCTTTCTGCAGATCCTCCACGATTTCAGGCGAGAAGGTCTTGGTTTCCATTTCCGCATTTACGAAGGGGACGCTGCCATACTTGGCTTCCAGTTCCTTACGGAAGGGGGATTCCAAAGTGGCCATGGTCCATGCCTTGAAGGCAGGCTGCAAAGTGGGCAGATTTTCATCGTAGTAATCATTTTCACCATCGTAGAAGGCATCCCGGGTGTCGATATCCCGGCGCAGCGACGCAACGGTGACCATGGAGTCATAGGCGTCGGAGGTCTTTTCCGCCTCCTGGAAGATGGCATCCGCCTCTTGGAAGGTCTTGGCCTCCCGGAAGCGTTTGGTTTGGTCTTCCACCTGGGCCTTCCAGGCTGCCAGGTCTGCGCGTTGGTAAGGAATCTGAGAAAACGTCATGGTGTGTGCTCCTTTCAAATGCTTTTTGTCCAGTATACCAAAGATTCGGCCTATTTACAAGCTGTGATGGCAGCCTCCAGGGCAGCGGTGATTCGCTCCAGCGGCATATTGGGTTCGCCCTGCTCCGGAATATAAGGCACATGGATGAAGCCAACCTTTACCTTCGTGCCGGCATAATGGTGCAGCAGACCGTAAAGCGTATCGTTGCAGACAAAGGCACCGGCAGAGTTGGATACTGTAGCGCGGATGTGCGCATCCCGGATAGCTTGGGCCATTTTCTCTACGGGAACGGTAGCAAAATAAGCCGCCGGGCCATTCGCATCCACGAATTCGCCCCGGGGTTGGTTGCCTGCATTGTCGCAAATGCGGGCATCGCGGATGTTAACACCAATGCGCTCCGGCGTTACCGCATCCCTGCCACCTGCCTGTCCTACACACAGGATCATATCAGGATGAAACTCGGCCGCCTTTTCCAGCACAGTTTGGGTCGCTTTTTCGTAGACTGTAGGGATTTCAAGTTTACATAACACAAAATCTCCCACAGTGTCCGGCAAACCTTGCACGGCCAGCCAGGAAGGGTTGACGGCTGCGCCGCCAAAGGGGTCGAAACCGGTAATCAGTAGTTTTTTCATATCCGTTGTCCCTTTCAAAATGCACAGGATGCGTCCGCCAGGCAGGGTAACGCAGACCATGTCCGGCAAACTCCATTTTCTTTTTCAATATACCACCAAAGAACAGAAAAAGCAACAAAGCGCTGTTGTTTTTTGCCCAAAGACACTTGATTTTTGTCAAAAAATAACATATACTATTATTAACAATCTGTAAACAATCAGGCAGGCTGCAGTAAACGCTGCGGCCTGTATGCCCATTAAGCACAATGGCTGCCATTGTGCGGGGATGTTGGGTTGTGAATGCGCAAACGGGGCTTCCCCCAGCGCAAAGCAGCACAGAATTCTATCTATTTACCGATCTCTGCAGATTGGTATTAAGGAGGGAGAGATATCTTCGTGAAAAGATTCTTATGCGTTACCCTTGCAATTCTCCTGTTGCTTGCCTGTACGCTTACAGGCAGCCCGGGTGCTTCCGCTTCCGGTAAGAAAACCCAGTCAAGAGCAATCGCCATTGTTTTTGACAACTCCGGTTCCATGTATAAGGATGGAAACATGGCCTGGTGCCGCGCAACCTACGCCATGGAGGTGTTCGCCTCGATGCTCAACGCAGGCGATACCCTGTTGATCTATCCCATGCACCCGATCATGGTAGGCGGCAAGGAATACACCATGGAAAACCCCTATCGGGTCACGGATTCTTCCCAGGCATCCACCATCCGGCAGATCTACACACCCGAGCCCAGCGGTACGCCCATCGAGAGTATCGATTACGCAGCTCAGGGTTTGAAGGATATTCAGGCAGATCTGAAATACATGATCGTCTTGACGGACGGCGGCACTTTCTCGGAAAACAGCAAGTCTTTAAGCAAGGATAAAACCAAGGCTGCGCTGGATGCGCGCATCCAGGAATATGCCGGCAGAGGCATGACTGTCATGTATCTGGGCATTGACCCGGATGCCTGTATTCCCAGCACTGCTCAATCCAAGTACTTCGTCAAGAAGCACGCCAAGAACAGCCAGGATGTTCTGTCCATGCTGACGGAAATGTGCAACCTGATCTTCGGTCGCGACACCCTGCCGGAAAGCAATATTTCGGATCACAGCGTGGAGTTTGACATCTCCATGAACAAGCTGATCGTCTTTGTTCAGGGCGAGAATATTTCCAACCTGAAAATCCGCAATGCTTCCGGGGCGCTGGTTGGGCAGGAAGTTGACAAACAGCAGACCAAGTATGCAACCGACGCTTGCGGCAGCAAATACGACCCGGTTCCGGACACCTCCCTGCAGGGCATGATGGTCACCTACACCGATTGTACCGCAGGTAAATACACCATCGAGTACACCGGCACCGCCACCAGCATCGAAATTTACTATGAGCCTGCCGCTGAGCTTGCCTTCATCTTCACCGACGCAGCCGGAAACGAAGTGGATCCCGATACCCTTTATGAAGGAGAATACAAGGTCAGCTTCGGTATGCGGGATGCCAAAACCGGCAAGCTGATCGACTCTCCCCTGCTGGGCAATCCCCACTACCAGGGCAGCTACTTCATCAACGGCAAGGAATACACCATCAGTCACGACGGTGCCAGTGGTGAAATTCCCATCAGCCTGAAGATGGACGATCGGTTCAACGCCAATCTGTCCGTCACCTATCTGGGCGGCTACACCAACTCCAAGGGTCCTGCCGACTTTGGCTGGCCCAGCGACGGTCTGTTGGTATTGCCCCGTCCGGCAGGCGATCTGGAAGTGGTCATCACCGGCGGCGACAGCAGCTATCCGCTGATGGAGCTGGAGGAGGGCACGCCCTACACCTTGCAGGTCTTCCACCAGGGCATTCTGCTGACCGGCGATGCGCTAGAGTCTGTGGAGCTGAAATGGCAGCCGGAAACCAGCAATGTAGAAATTAAGAAAACCTTTGCCGGCGACCACTGGAAGCTGACCCTGCACCATAAAGACCCCGCTGCACCTCAGAATACACCCTGCGGTGAATGCACCGTTACCATCTATGCCTACTATACCGCAGCCGCCAGTGAGCAATCGGTAGGACAGGCTCCCCTCACCTACAACATTACCAACGACTACGCACCGCTGGAAATGGAACTGCACGCCCCGGAAACCTATATCGTCATTTCCGAGTTGGAAGAAAGTCCGGCGCTGACAGTGCGGCTGACCTCCGCAGGCGTGCCGCTGACACCGGAGCTGTTCGCCTCGGTGCAGCTGCAGGTAGATACCGGTGGTATCCAATACACCCTGATACCGAATGAACAGGATTCCTCCTTTACCATCAAGCTGCTGTCTACCGACGGTCTGGAGGAAGGCGACTACACCGTCTCGGTCAAAGCCCAATACACCGACCGCATTGGCAGAGTTGCAAAGGCGGAAGATTCCGTATCGCTTACCTTGAGCAATATGCCCCTTTGGCTGAAGATCGTAATTTGTCTGCTGATCCTGTTGGTGCTGATCATCATCATTGTGCTGATTCTGCACATCAAGGTTCTTCCCAAGCACACACACGTAACCAAAAAGGACAGCTCCATGATTTTTGACGGTGAGGACGAAACCAAGTCCACCGCTTTCACCGCCAAAATTGAAAAGGGGCAAATGGTACTGCACAGCAAATATGCAGGCACCAAAACCGGCCTTTCCATGGATGTAAAGCCAGGTAAGGAAAGTTACTTAAAGAAGCCCCAGACCCGCCGCAGTGCGGAAGTCAAGAGTGCCAGTGTCCGCAAGTATGGCAATGCTACCATTTTGGAAGCATCCATCGGCAGCATCAAATACGTGCTCAACGAGGATACCGGCAAACTGGAACGTATGCCCAAGAGCGATAAGCCCTTTATGCTAAAGCACGGAACCCCCATTAAGTATTCCGGAACTATGCTCAATGCCGGTGTTCCCAAGCCCTTTACTGTGTCCACAAAACTGAACTTCAAAAAGAAATAATGCGAAGGAGAAACGTACATGGAAATCAAGACCGAAAAACTGAAACCCAATGAGGTTATTGCCCCCACTCTGTTTGTGGGTGTCGGCGGCACCGGCTGTAAGATCATCAAGAAGGTGGCCGATCTGTGTGCCCCCGAGGAAAAGGAAAACATCAATTTCCTGTGCCTGGATACCAATGTAAACGATCTGACCGACATTGCAAACGGCAAATCCAAAATTTACTGGATCCAGACCTCCAACACGCAGACCGTAGGCAGCTACCTGGACTACGATGAGGAAGCCCGGAAAAAGTGGTTCCCCAAGAACGCTGTCATGTATGATAAGACCGTTTCCGAAGGTGCAGGCCAGGTTCGTGCCATCTCCCGACTGGCACTGAACGCCACCATCAAGACCGGCAAAATCCGCCCCATGTATGATGCCATTGACGATCTGTTCCGCAAGACCGGCAAGGAAATGAAGCAGGCCATGCGTGTTGTCATTGCTTCCACCTCCTCTGGCGGCACCGGTTCCGGCATTATCCTTCCCCTTTCCATGTTCATCCGTGACTATGTAAAGGAAAAGTATCCCAACACCAGTCTGATTGTTCGTTCCCTGATCCTGCTGCCCGAAACCCTGGACAGCGTCATCGACTCCCAGACCGAGCGCGACAGCCAGGCCCGTAACGCCTATGCAACCATCAAGGAGCTGAATGCCTTCATGATGAAGGGCTCCGGCTTCATTGATCTGGACGACGATCTGAAGCAGTTCAGCAACCTGCATCTGAACGTTTCCATTGCCGGTTCCGACAAGCAGAAGTCCCTGTCTCTGCTGCCCATGGATTTCTGCTTCCTGATGGACGGTCAGGACGCAGAAGACAGCACCATGATCAGCATTGGTCAGTATATCGAGCAGGCCGCCCAGGCACTGTATGAGCAGAACATTGGCCCCATGCAGAAAAAGGCCTTCTCCGTGGAAGACAATATCATCAAGGAAATGACCAAGCCCGGCAACTATGGCCGTAACCGTTTCGGCGGCATCGGCGCCGGTGTCATCCGTTATCCCTACGAGAAGATTGCTGACTATGTATCCTACGATCTGGCCATCGACAGCGTAGGCGGCGAAGGCGATGCCACCAAGTGGACCAAGTACGATAATGCTGTTCTGGCTTACAAGGCCGAGCAGAAGAAACGTGGCGTTCCTATGTCTACCTGGGATCCCGACGGCAAGGTGTTCTGCGATACCATGAGCAACGCCAAGGACCCCTTCTCCAGAGATCTGGTCAACACCTTTGAGCTGGACGGCATCGACTCCAGAATCAAGCGCTTCAAGAAGAGCTTTGAAGATCAGGTATACCGTGTTGTTCTCAGCGACAGAAGCTTCTCCGCCCTTTACAATTCCGCCAAGCACTGGGAAAGCGGCGCATCCTTCGGTGAAAGCGAAGACAAGATCGCGGATGCCATCGACTCTCTGAGCGCTTACCGCGGCATCGTGGAAGCCAGAAGCAAGGACGGCAGTCCTGTTGTGGAAGGCATCGTAAACCGCTGGGTCGAGGCTCTGTACACCAACGAGCAGAAGACTGTGATCATCAACGATACCTACAGCGTTGAAAGTCTGCTGAAAAACGCCCAGGGTGAGGTGTTCCATCCCTGCGCAGCCCGCTATGTACTCTACCGTCTGCTGGAAGAATTTGACAAAGCCGTCCGTTCCACCGCCCACATTCAGGCCGAGGAGTCCATTGAAGCCTTCAAGAACAAGGAATACGAGTTCAAGTTCACCAAAGAAAAGGTCATCGGCATCGAGAGTCTGGCTGAGCTGGAGAAGGAGCCCTCCCTGTTTGACAAGCTGAAGGGCTACAAGAAGCTCAACGAAGAAGCCAACCAGGATATTCCCGGCTACTTTATGGCACTGGAAGACTACTGCAAGAAGACCGCCATCCACGCCGCCTATGCCAAGGCATATACCTATGTGAAGGCCTTCTCCGAGCAGTTCGAAGCTTTCTTCAACTCCTTCGTGTTCAAGGTAAAGAATCTGAGCCGCAAGAAGATCGACATGATCGACGAGCTGCAGTACAAGAAGGGTGACTCCTTCGTCAATATCTGTGCCACAGAAGCTCTGCTGCAGGAGCTGAGCAAGTATTCTCTGCAGAAGGCACAGAAAGAAACCACCATGCTCAACTCCGAGATCAATGGCGGTATCTTCGATGCCGTTAAGAATAACGCCATCTTCAAGATGGAGCTGGACAAGACCGGCGGCGGCTATATTGACGAGGATCGCCGTGTCGACATCTTTGACGACATTCTGATGGGCTACTTCAGAACCAGCGTCCGCGAAAAGTGCGACGACATCGACAAGGACATCATCGGCGCCATCGAGCTGGAGCAGCGCCTGAAGGAGCGTATCCGCCTGCGCAACGAAAACGACGGAGATACCCAGGTGTTTGAGCAGGTTTCCGTGGCCGATGCCCAGCGGCATATTGCCGAAGTGGTGGCTATGGGCGCCCGTATCGCGGCTCCCTCCGTACAGCGCGCCACCAATGAAGAACCCAGAGAAATCAAGGTCTGCGCTTACAACAAGATCCTGCTGGATAACCGCAAGTTCCGCGTCAAGGATCTGATCCCCAACGGCGAAGCCGTGGATACCGTTTCCAAGTACGAGATCCACTTCTACAACGCCCTGTATAACCTGACCCCCAACAAGCTGAAGAAGTTTGCCGCCCCCTTCGAAACCGAAACCGGCAAGAAGAGCGCGGGTACTTACCATAAGGCCTACAGCGAATACTCCCGCCTTATCGGACCCGACTCCACCAAGAACGCCGCTATCTCCACCCATATCGACAAGCGCTGGGACTCCATCAAGAGTATGCCCGAGCTGGACTTCGATTACCAGCAGCAAGTCATCCGCAAGGTCCACAAGGCCTTTGTCTACGGTCTGATTCACCGGGCCATCCAGCAGCGTCCTCTGTCTGCTGTCGCCAACGGCAAGAAGGTATACCTGTACCGGGATTCCGACAATCGGGACATTGAGCTGCAGGTACCCAACGGCACCCTGTGTGACGAATTCTATGAGGTTCTGGATGCCCTGTATGTCAACTCCAAGGTGGTGGAAGACATCGGTCTGATCAAGAACCGCAAGAGAGCCATGAGCGAGGCCAAGAACTGCAACTATGAGAACACCGAATTCTTCCGGGATATGGCTCGGTTCAACCTGCTGCACCTGCTGGGTGATTTGGATAATCCCCATCAGTACGACAGCTGTGACGGCACCCAGAAGAGCCTGGAAGCGCTGAAGGCCGAGCTGCGCGAGAACAACGATGCCCGCAGCAAACTGCAGGGCAAGGAATGGGATGTATCCGCGCTGGAGGACGACGGCAAGCGTTATGTGGAGAACCCCACCAGCCTGTTCGCTATCCCGCTGATGTTCTACTGCACGCTGCCCAACTCCGGCCGCTATGTATCCGAAATCACCGCCATGGTTGAAGCGGTCATCGACGTATTCCGCGAAGAATACTCTAAGTGGGAGAAGGAAGCCGATGTCAAGTTCGTGCTGTGCACCCGTCTGGTGGACGAGTTGAATCTGCTCAAGCGCAACTATCAGTTCTACATCGATTACCTGCGCGCTCCCGCCGCCACCGACAATGTGGTCATCGACATCATCCAGCGCAAGGTCAGAGATGTGATCCTGTCCGCCCCCGAGCCGGAAGATTACGAAGCTCTGCTTGACAAGGTGGCAAAGGAATTTAAGGACGCCGAATCCCATTAATACAAAAAAGAAACGGAGTTGAGTGGTTTGTTCACAGTATTAATCGCTGAAAAAGAACATATTGATGCCATAAAACAGGGTAACAAGCTGTTTTTCGAACCGTTTCTGGAAAGCAAAGAGCTAGCATTCTGTTATTGGAACCCCGCGGGGCAGAGTCTTCACGACTCTGTCCCCGGACTGCTGGACACGGTTGGCCGCCGCAAGGAATGGCGGGCAGTTATTGTCAACAATCCCAATGACGAATCCATCAAGATGCGCAACCCCTTCGACATTGTGGATTTCAGTACCATTGCCTCCCTGTCGGCTCCCAAACGGCAGCCGAATTCTGACGAGGACTGGAATCACTGGGAAGCCGACTGGAAAACTTACTACGATGCCCTGGCCAAAGAAAAGCAGGCCATTTATAAAGGCGCGCTGGAGCATCCCTTGCAGAAACTGGCTACCTGGCTTTGCTTCAAGCCGGAGGACTACATTCTTAACGAAGTACAGGAAAAACAAGATGTCCAGGATTGGGCATTGGAGATGATCGGTCGGGAAGCCGTCAAACCCAGCACCAGACTGGAGCTGCTGGAACGGGAGCAGTATAAGCTGTCACAGCGGATGAAAGAAACCATTCGCAGAGAATTTGTGGCCCACAACTACCTGAATATTGCTTACCCCACAGAGGTGCATTGCATTTCCGTCCGCACAGCAGAAAGCTTCTTCTTTGACCCCGCTATCTACTGGAATATCCGTCAGCAAAGCGAGTATTCCTCCTTCGTGGATCGCAATATGTACTTTGATAAGATGCGGTTTATGGTGTTTGACCTGCTTCCCCGGACACACCGGAATTACCGTACCGATTACATCCGCTTCTTGGCATCTTTGCTGATTTTTGTTTCCAATCCTGTGCCCAGCAGCGCCATGCAGGCACGGCATTTGTATCAACTGGAAGCAGAAACAGACGATACACCCCTGTGCACACTGATCACATCCTACGACAAAAAGCTGGCCGCCACCTCGGAAGTCATCGATAACGAGATGGAGCGCATTCGCAGCGAGATCCCCGGAGAGCTGTCCGACAAGGCTGCTGCAGCCCTGTTCTGTACGCCGAAGGATGTGTCTGTGCTGCTGGATGAGTCCTGCGATCCGGAAAAGCTTTTTGCAGAGAAGGATTACGGCTTATTCTTCGATCACCCTGAAAACGAGCACCACAAATGGAATCGCGACTATCGCACCTCAAAAGATGCCCTGGCATACATCGTAAAGCAGCAATCCCGGGCCATTCGTAAGAGCGTTGGACAGCTGCATCTGTCCAGTGAGGTATCTGATGTCAACATCAGCCGTTTGACACCGTACCAGATCGATGACATTCGGGAATATACCAACACTGCCGAAAACGAAATGATTGCCTCCACCCTGCCGGATCTGGCAGATATTTCCCGCTACACAGAGCGGATGGAACAGGAGTCGGAACAGGTCAAAAAAGCCATCAGCCGACGCATGAGCAGAGGCACTACCTTTGCGCTGGGCGGAGTTTGCCTGGTGCTGTACCTGCTTTGCTTCCTGCCCTTCCTGTTTTCCAACAGCGGAACATCGATGACCGTCATGACCGCCATTGTCCTGTGCGGCTGTATGCTTGGTCTGCTGGTCGCGATCATGTTCGTTGCGCTGCTGTTTATGCGCAGGTCTGTCAAAAAGGCCGTCAAATCCTATAATAACAATGCCAGGGATATCCTGAACGAAATTCAATCCTCCCTGAAGTGCTTCTCCAAGTATCTGAGCGCTGCCTGTAATGTGCGCAGAGGCCATGCTGTACAAAATTACGCCCACCAAAATGTGGACGAATACACAAAGAGCCTGCGCATCCGCAAAAAGCATCAGGAGGACATCCGCAAAAAGCGGGCCTATCTTGTGGAGGATTACCTGGATTACCTGGCAGACAAATCTTTCTGCGACGAGACCATGTCGCGGCCCTATGATTATGACTTTGGCCGCAAAGCGGAGTACGAGTACCCTGCCCCCTTCCTGGCAGGTGACTGCCGTCAGATCGAATTCATCAGCAACGGCAATTTCGTAACGGTTCCGTCCAGCTATGTCACCCGCATCCTGGTAAGATTGGAGGAAATTTATGAGTAAGAACGCTTTATTTCTCATAGAGCTGGCCGTATCTTTCCTCCCCTTTATCCTGTTTGCTTTTATCAACAGCAAGCTCAATGTAAAGAAGGAATTCCGCCACAGGCAGTATCCCCTGCCCCTGTTCGCATTGATCTACAGCATCGTAGTGCTGATCTTCCTGGATAAGCTGTCTGCGCTTTTCATGGACCTGTTCTTCAAGCTGGCAGGCATCTTTGACATGATCAAGCTGTCCTTTGTGGGCGATTTTATCCGTGATCTGTACAACACCTGGGGTATCTATCTGTCGCTGGTGCTGTTCAACACCGCCGCTTTGGTGGCTTATGTGGTGCTCAAGTTCTTCCTGAAGCTGATCCTGGGCAAGCTCAAGGTACACAGAAGCACCTTCATCGGTTCCATTGTGGAACTGTTCTACACCTATGACGAGCAGAACGATCGCTGGTATATCAAGGATCACTGCGGCCAGGCCCGCACCTTTATCAAAACCGTCTATTATGGCAGCTGTTTTGCTTCCGGACTGGCGCTATTTATCTCCTGCTACCTGTGCATGGAGCAGCTGATCAGCGCACCGTTCTATCCTGTGTTCGCTGTCATTATCATCGGTGAAATGGCCTTCTTTATCGACGGCCTGCGGTCCGACGAGGAAAAATCCAGCCTTTCCATGCAAGCCGACAATTCCAGACGCATTGCCATGTATTCGCTGCTGCGCAGACCTCTGAAGGCATTGTTTGGGGACAAGCTCTCTGCAGAGGGCACGACCGTAAACAACGGCGGCATCAAGGGCGGTGCGGTGGAGGACGTCTTAATCGATTTGGAAACCAAGGGCGGTCACATTGGTAAGAACTACTCCGCTTTCATCCGCAAAAAGATGGAAAACGGACTCAAACCCAATGTTGAGTATGTGCGCTGTGGCTACGATCTGGCCACCGGCACCAGCTTGCTGTTCAACACTCCCTTCTACGACAAGCTGAACCCCTATGTGTTCTACGCCATGAACCGGTCTCTGCTGACCGGCGGCAAGGTTCTGATCGTTCTGGGTCGCCACGGTACAGAAGAGGATCTGTATCAATGGTGCGATAAGGGCATTCAGCAGGTTTCCAACATTCCCAATCTTTGGAATATCTCCGTACTCTCCGATACCCAGAATGCCAACGAGGAGCTTCCGGATATTGGCATTATCTCCCGTTCCGGCGTCCATGACCTGGGCATTCATAAAGCCAATCTTCCCTTCCTGAAGAAGGTTTCCTTTGTTGTGGTTGTCGAGCCTTCCCTGCTGGTAACCACCGCACAGATCGGCTTGAATCTGCTGATTAAGTGCTGCGATCAGGAACGGGGCATCACCTTCTGCTCGGTAGACCGCAACTGCGACGGCTTGGTGGACGCCCTTTCCCATATTTTGATGGCCAATATCACAGAAGTTGCCGCCACCGAATATCCCGCCGGCATGAGCTCGTATATGTTCTGGACTGCCGACAGCGACTATCTGCAGCACCGCCTTCTGCCCGGCGTATCCCGATATTTGGGCATGGGCACCGAAATTGCCGCTGTAGCCCTGAAAAACCAGGTGGAAAAGACCGTTTGGTATGGCGCGGACGCTTTCCCTGTCCGGGACGCCCACTGGATCGCCAAGCAGTACTACTATGAACTGCTGGGCTATGCCAAGCTTCCTCAGAACCAGGAACTGTTCGACAAGTGCTTCCAGACCTCCTTCAATATGTGTAACGAGAAGGTCAACGATTACTCCTTCATCACGGTTGAAGACGATCGGCATAACCTGTTTGAAACCCGGCGAAACTTTGCCACCATTGCAGGTCAGCAGGGCTTCATCAACGTCATATCCTCGGAGTATATGCTGCGTGAGTATATGTCTGCCAACACCGAGTTGTTTACAGTCGATGCCAAAGCGATCCCCTACATCGCTGCAGACTATGCCCGCACCAAGCGCAATGTGATTCTGTCGCTGTGTCTGCTGCTGTGCATCGATTCGGTGCCTGAGGAGATACTGAACCGGCAGATGGCTATGCTGAATCTGGACACGCAGGATCCCTCCGCGCAGATGTGGGAGGAACTTTGTGTTATTTTCTGTGATGACTCCCAGCCCGAGTTGGACAAGCAGGGTAACCGGATTTTGTGCGTAACGGGCAGCGACGGCAAGCCAATGCGCTTCCGGAAGGACAAAACCATCCAATTCAAGCGGGCCTACTTTGTGGAAAGCGGCAAATTCGAAAGCGTCTACACCATCGACGACGAGGATTTCGCCCGCGTCATTCTGGACGATCTGCAAAACGCCTGTTACATTGCCGAGGAAGAAAGCAAGGATATTTACATCGGCACCGAACTGAAGGGCCATGTTTACCAGAAATATTTGCCTGGTCAGTTCTTCACTCTCTACGGCAAGTATTATGAAATGGTTTCCACCACTGCTGACAACCGCATTCTGGTGCGCCGTGCCTCCGAACACATCGGTGGCAGACTGTACTATCGGCAGCTGCGTAATTACCAGATCCACCGACTTGCAGATTCCAACGCCATGGGTGCCCTTAAGACTGTAAACGACATTGATATCCACTATCAGTATGCAGACTTTAGCGTCGAAACGCCGGGCTATTGGAAGCTGCGCGCCAACAACGATTTCGACAACGGCGATCTGGTGATGGTAAACGGTGTGCCTGTCCGTCATTATCATCACAAGCAGATTTTGAAGTTCGACTTCTCCAAGTTGGGTGATGCCTTCACCGACTCCGTGAGAATGACCTTGACCAATCTTCTCAATGAAACCTTTGTCACTTTGTTTGCGGATAACCAAAGCTTCGTCTGCGCTGTAACGCCGGGAAGCTATGACGCGCCCATCACCTACAGCATTGCCTTTGACGAGGGTGTCGAAGTATCCGACAAGTGCATCTTCATTGTGGAAGACAGCCAGCTGGATATTGGTCTGCTGATTTCCGTGGAGCGAAATGTCAACCGCATTCTGCAAATCATTGCCGATTATCTGAACTGGAACGATCAGCAAATTGCTGAAAGTCTGGAGAAGATGAATGCACCTGCAGAAGAAGTCAAGCCTCAGCCCTTCGATGTCTACGCAAAGGACCAGAAGGAAAAGAAGGGCATTTTCAGCAGGATCGCTGATTGGTTCAAGGGTCTTTTCAAGAAAAAGAAGGACACCGGCGATGAAGAAACACCGGACAGCGCACCGGAACAGGCCGAGGAACTGACCCCGAAGCAGCAGAAAAAGGCTGCCAAGGCCGCAGCGAAAGCAGCGCGCAAAGCGGAAAAAGCCGCCAAGAAGGAAGAAAAAGCCCGACTAAAAAAGGCTAAGAAGCAGGACAAAGAGATTCCTTCCAGCGAAGAAGACCTGTCCTTTGCGGACGACGAAGAACAGAGCGAAGTTGAGGTGAGCGATGATGAATAACGACAACGCCCTGCTGGAGCAGGCCTTACTGCAGGAAAACCCCTTAGCTGAAGTCGTGGAAGACGTCGCTCCCGCACCCACCCCCGCTAATGAAGTTCCCTACCACGAGCGGTATTACCTGCGTTACGGCACCGGCACGCGCACTATGCCCATGGATCTGGAAAATACGAAAAATTTCCTGCAGAACATCGGCTTTGATGGTGGCGAGCTACGCCAGGCCCGCGTGGGCAAGGACATGGTCGAAACCTTCCGTACCGCGGAGCAGGGTAAAAGCAACCAAATGTATTGTTCCTATTGCGGCACAGAAATTGCCGGTGTGGAATACTACCGTCTGAACGATGGCCGGCTCCGCTGTACCTCCTGCAGCAGCTCTGTAGTCAAAGACAAGGCCGAGGTGGAGGAGCTGTGCCGCCGCGTCATCGCCAATCTGGACCACTTCTTCGGTGCCACCATTGAAGTTCCTGTCGCTATTGAAGTTCTGGACGAACGAAAGCTGAAGAAAAAGATCGGTGCTTCTCTGGGTACCAAGGACGATCAGAGTATGCTCATCCTGGGTGTAGCCATCAACAAGAAAAAGAAATACAGCATTCTTTTGGAAAACGGTGCGCCCCGTATCTCTTTGATCGCCACCTTTGCTCACGAGCTGACCCATATCTGGCAGTATACCCATTGGGATAACAACAAAAAACTGAAAAAATGTCCTAAGAAAAAGCGGCTGCTGATCTATGAAGGCATGGCAAAGTGGGCGGAAATCCAGTATCTGTACCTCATTGGCGAAACAACTGTGGCCAAGCGGGAAGAATTCATTACCAGAAACCGCCAGGACGAATACGGTATCGGCTTCTGTCTGTATGAGGATCACTATCCTTTGACCAGAGAAACCATGACCTGTAACGAAACGCCTTTCACACCGGATCGCTATCCGTTCGACTAAAATCCAAAAAAGGTGCATCCTTTGCAGGATGCACCTTTTTGTTTCATTTTTTCACACCGGTATTTTCCTGGAGAAGCAGCGCCAAAATCTTTTCATCCGTCAAAGCAGGATGCGTATAGGCACCATTCAGGATGGTATCCACATTGTCGGTGTTATTTTCGATCTCCTTGGCGTAGAGCTGGGCAGTTTGCACCAAATCGCCACCCAAATGACGCACCAGAATACAGGACAAAACGATCATCTTCACCCGGCCAACCAAGTCAAAATCGGAAATTGCCTGCAGCCAGTAGCGTTCCACGCCGTAGCGTGCCAGAATCCGCAGGCGATCATCCCAACTGCCATCCCCTTTTGGGCTTGCCAGCCGCTGACGCCAGGCATCCGTCAAGATTTCCAAACCGGTATAGAAATGCAAAACACCGGCCATATCCCCGGTTTTTGCCACAGAGTGGGCAAATTGCAGTTCGGCATCCGCATCGAAGTCCACCGGTTCGCCGCCGTCCAGTTCGTCCTGGGCCCGATAGCCATAGAGCAGAGCCAAGGTTAGCATTTCATTGACAGGACGGCTTTCGTCCGCCAGGATGGTTAACATAACTCTCCTTGTCCGCAGGAGAACTTCCATATCCCGGGGGTCGTATTCCGGTTCTTCCCCACCGGGCATTTCTGTTTCCACCCATTCGGCAGACCGGGAAAAAATCAGTCTTGCCGCCTCCGGGCAGCTCAGCTCCAACCCCCGCTCCACAAAATCGCCATAATCATGGGTCAGCCTGGGGAAATCCCGGCAGGTTTCGCACAGCGCAGCGTGATCCATCTCCGCCTGGATGCGGCACAGGCCATCGGGCCGCCACATGGGGCAGCGGCCGTCGGTAATTTCGAAGTACCAATCCCCTTCTTCCTGCTTCAGATGGCTGCGAATCCAATCGCCCAAATCGCCGGGCATAGCCAGATACATTTGGGCGGTATCCTCGTCCACCAGTACATCCCATTCCTTGCAGCAGCTATCGGAGCAAGCACCGGCGATACAGGTAAATTCTTCTAAAATCTTGGGATAACGCAGACGCATGGCGGCACCTCACTCTCCTTTTGTTCTACACCAATTATACAACGCGGCTACCATTCTGACAAGGGCAACTGCAAATTTTCGTTTATCGCTGTGTTTCAAACACGCCCGTAGGGAACGCTGTCCTCAGCGTTCCGTCCGCGAAGCGGCATTATTTGACGCAAGTTAACGATTTAGGGGGCATCGAACCCCCTAAATCGTTTCGGAACGCTGAGGACAGCGTTCCCTACTGCACACCGAAAGGTGTGCGATAAATCCCAATTTAGGGATCAAGCTTCATAAAGCGGCTTGACTTTTTTGCGATAAATGCGGGCAAAGAGGAACAGGGTTACCGCCAGGCTGATGACCTCTGCGATGGGGAAGGACCACCACACCGCATTGACATTGCCGGAAAGACTCAGCAGATAGGCGGCCGGCAGCAGGGCCAGCATCTGTCGGCACAGAGACGTGATGGTGGAGTAGAAGCCGTTGCCCAGCGCCGGGAAGGCTGCGCCCAGCGCAATGCCGATGGCGGCCAGAGGGAAGTGGAGTGCGATGGTTCGCAGCGCTGCTTTGCCGATGGTCATGAAGTCGCCATCCAAAGCAAAAATGCTCAGCAGCACATCGGGAATCAGCTCAAAGGCCAGCAGACCGGCCACCATGAAAAACAGCGCGCCAAAGACTGCCAGCTTCAGCGTCTGCTTGATCCGCTTGGGATTTCTGGCACCGTAGTTGTAAGCTACGATGGAGATGGTGGCATTGTTCAGGCCGAACAGGGGCATAAAGAAGAAGCTTTGCAGCTTATAGTAAATGGAGAATACGCCGGTAGCCGTATTGCCCACCACCGGGAAGCCCAGCAGGATCTGATTCATGGAGAAATTCATGACAGAGCTGACGGAGTTCATGATCATAGAGGGCACGCCCACAGACAGGACCGGCTTGACAATCTCCTTCTTGGGAAGAATGTTCCTGAAACGCAGCTTCACATCGGGGTTGAACTTCAGATTGAACAGCAGCGCCAGTGCGGCCGCACCCCACTGACCGGCCACCGTGGCGATGGCTGCGCCGGCGGCGCCCATGGCGGGAATGTTCAGGGCGGGCACGCCGAAAATAAAGACGGGATCCAGCACGATATTAATGACGGCGCCTGCGCTTTGGGTAATCATGGTGTGCATAGTACGTCCGGTTGCCTGCAGCATTCGCTCAAAGAGTATCTCAAAATAGATGCCCAGGGTAAAGATGCAGCAGATGCTGGTGTAGGCAGTGCCGTTTGCCAAAATCACCGGATTATCTGTCTGTACGCTGTAATAAAATTTGGTGCCAAACGCGCCAAAGAGAATGAAAATCGCCGTGGCAACCAATGCCAGGAAAATGCCGTTGCCGGCTACCAGGTTGGCTTTTTCCCGGTCGCCCTCGCCGAGGGATTTGCTGAGCATGGAGTTGACACCCACGCCGATACCAACCGCAATGCCGATCTGCACATTCTGCACAGGAAACGCAAGTCCCAGCGCGGTGACAGCGTCCTGGCTGTAGCGGGAAATATATACACTGTCTATCACATTGTACAGTGCCTGCACCAGCATACTCATGATCATGGGCACAGCCATGTTAATCAGCAGCTTGCCAACGGGCATGACACCCATCTTGTTTTCCTGCAGGCGGGAAATATCCTTTTTCATAGGCAGTCCTTTCTTTCTGTAAGCATAACTAAAATATTATACCATATATGCCGCAGACAAGCAATATAGTGGCGTGCAAATTTTCGTTTATCGTTCCCCAATTCGGTCATTGCGAGGAGCCGAAGGCGACGTGGCAATCCCCCGGTTAGGGGGGAATCGTATTGAAAAGTACTGTCTAAAGCCTTTGGGGATCGCCACACCAGCGTGCGCGCTGGTTCGCGATGACCGTTCTATCGGAACGATAAATCCCAATTTGAAAAAATCTCCGAAACTGGTTTATTTTCCTAAAAGCTGGCAATACTGAGTTTCGGAGGTGCTTATTTATGAGCAAAAACAAGAAATTCTTTCTGGACAAGTTTGCCGGCAAGGGCTATTACATAGCCCTGATCCTGTGCGCGGTTGCCATCGGGATCTCCGGCTATTTGTACTACAGCAATGCAAATGAGGATGTGTCCAATCTGGAAGATCCCAATCCTACGGTGGATGTGATGAATCCCAATGGTTCTGTAACCCAGCAGCCCAAGCCAACTGTGCCCACAACTCCCACCAAAAAGCCTTTTAGAACCGGCAAGCCGGTGAATGGAGAAGTGGTGATGGATTATTCCATGGATTGCCTGTGCTACAACCCCACCACCCGGGATTGGCGCACCCATGACGGCATGGATTATGCCGCCACCGCAGGCACCGTGGTTTGCGCTGCCGCAGAGGGCACGGTGTATACCGTTTTCACCGATGATGCCATGGGTACCACCATCGTGATCCGCCATGACGACGGCTATGTGACCACCTATTCCAGTCTGGCAGAGGATGTGAAGGTTTCGGTTGGCGAGTATGTGCAGCTTGGACAGGCGATTGGTTATGTGGGCTGCAGTGCTCTGCTGGAAACAGCGCTGGGGGATCATCTGCATTTCGCGGTCACCTGCAATGGGGTGAGCGTTGACCCGGAGGATTTTTACAATCTGGGCTGATAGACAGTGCTTTTTCTGTTTCTTCCTATAAAATGGGCCGTGGCAATCGCCACGGCCCGCTTTTTTGGTAAGGTGAATTGTTGTTTACCAGTTTTAGGTCATTCCGAGCCAGTGCGCACACTGGCGTGGGAATCCCCTGGAATATGGGGAAAAAGCTCCGAAATCCTGTGTCTAAAACCTTTGGGGATTGCCACGTCGCCGCCTTTTGGCGGCTCCTCGCAATGACCGTCCTATTGTAAACAACAATTTATCGTTGCATTGGCACAGAAAAATTCCCGGAGCGGTATGCTCCGGGAATTGGCGTATCAGTCGTCAATGCGGCGGATGGTAGCGCCCAGGCAGGTCAGCTTTTCCACCAGATTTTGGTAGCCCCGCTCTACAAAGTGGATGTTTTCCACTTTGGTGGTGCCCTCTGCACACAAGCCGGCGATAACAAGGGCTGCGCCTGCCCGCAGGTCACGGGCGATCACAGTGGTTCCCTTCAGCCGGTCACGGCCGGTAACCTCAGCGGTCTTGCCGTTGATGTTGATCTTGGCGCCCATGCTTTCCAGCTCTGTGCAGTAGCCGAAGAAGCGGGTCTCGTACACGCTTTCTGTCAAACGGCTCTGACCTTCCGCCAGGGTCATGCACACACAGATCTGCGCCTGCATATCCGTGGGGAAGCCGGGGTAGGGCCGGGTCTTGACGGTGGCGGCTGTCAGCTTGCCGGTGCTGCGGATGCGGATGGCATCGTCATAGGGGATGACCTCCGCGCCCATTTCCTCCAGCTTGGAGGTGATGCAGTCCATGTGCTTGGGGATAACATTCTTCACCAGCACATTACCGCCGGCAGCGGCCACGGCAGCCATGTAGGTGCCGGCCTCGATCTGGTCGGGGATGATGGTGTAGGTGCCGCCCTGCAGGGTCTGCACGCCGCGGATCTTCACGGTGTCCGTACCGGCGCCGCTGATCTGGGCGCCCATGGTGTTCAGGAAGTTGGCCAAATCTACGATGTGGGGCTCTTTGGCTGCGTTTTCGATGATGGTCTGGCCCTCCAGCAGAACGGCGGCCATCATAATATTGGCGGTAGCGCCCACGGATGCCATGTCCAGACAGACACGGTTGCCGGCAAGACCGTTTTCGCCGGGGGTCATAGCCACATATTCTTCTGTTTCCTCCACCTTGGCGCCCAACGCCTTGAAACCCTTGATGTGCTGGTCGATGGGTCGGGTGGCAAAGCTGCAGCCGCCGGGCAAAGCCACATGGCAGTTGCCAAAGCGACCCAGCAGAGCGCCCATCAGATAGTAGCTGGCCCGCATTTTTTTGACCAAGGCGGCCAGGGGTCTGGTGGAGTGAATGGTGGTGGCATCGATGATGACCACATCCGCCTCGGGCTGGGATACCGTGGCACCCAGATCCTGCACGATGGAAAGCAGAATGCGGACATCGGAGATGTCCGGAACATTTTCGATTCGGCATACGCCATTTACCAGCAACGCGGCAGGCAAAATGGCTACGGCGGCGTTTTTGGCACCGCTGATGGTGACCTCACCGTTTAAGGGTGCGCCACCTGTAATTTCATATCTAGCCAAGGAATACACGCTCCTTGCGAATTGGCATTATTTTGCATTTTGCGCTCAAATTATATCATAGCAAGCAGATTATGTAAAGTAGTATTTCCGGATTTGCCAAGAAAAAATCGGGGGATTATCGGCGAAGCCCTTTTGGATAGTGATTTTTCAGCATTTTTCCGTCGCCCTTGCCCCATCCGATGCTGTAGCCATCTGCCAGCACAAGACACCATCCCCGCCGGGTGTGGGGCAGTACCTCGCCGTGAAGGTAGCGGCGCATTTCGTCGCTGTCAGCACCAAGAGTAAGGGTGCTGGCGCAGGAATGCAGCCACAGCGCCAAAGCGTGGGCCGGTTCGAACCGGTCTTTTTTTATTTCGCCCAGCTCCAGACCGGGACGCAGCACCTTCAAGCCCTTCAGCTCCGGCATTTCGGCAGGTGCCCAGTAGAGATTCGGGCCAAAGGAAACAGCTTTTCCCTGGGGAAGGGAAATGTCCAGTTCTCTGGCAAAGGACAGCCATTCTTTGGGAAGCTTTTCACCGGGACAGGGCGTACCTGCGGTGGGTGCGTCACCTGTTTTGCGGAGAACGGCGGCGAAATGCCCTTCACCCAGCAGTTTATGGGGCCACAGGCGGAACTGCCCAATACCGACTTTGGTGAACCAGGGAGCGGCCACATCCTCCAATTCGAAATCGGGGTTGCGTGCAAGGAAGGCGGCGATGGTCTCCTCGTTTTCCGCAGGGGCGAAGGTGCAGGTGGAATACACCAACCGCCCACCGGGGCGCAAAAGTCTGGCGCCGGCATCCAGAATGTCGGCTTGCCGCCGTGCGCACATGGCTACGGTTTCCTCGCTCCAGTCGGTGACGGCGGCTTCCTCCTTGCGGAACATACCCTCGCCGGAGCAGGGTGCGTCGATGAGTACCCGGTCGAAATAGCCAGGCAGTTTGGCTGCCAGACGGTCTGCGGTCTCATTGGTTACCAACCCATTGGCTACGCCCATGCGTTCTATGTTTTGGGACAGGATCTTGGCCCGCTTGGGACTCCATTCGTTGCACAAAAGGAAGCCTTTGCCTTCCATCCTGCCGGCTATCTGGGTGGATTTTCCTCCGGGCGCGGCGCACAGGTCGCAGATCCGCTCACCGGGCTGCGGCTCCAGTAAGGCCACCGCGGACATGGCGCTGGCTTCCTGCAGATAGTATACGCCGGCTTCGTGGTAAGGGTGCAGACCGGGACGGGCTTTGGGATCATAATAATAGCCCTGAGGCTCCCAGGGGACGCAGGCACCTACAAAGGGCAAAGTGGGGGCGTTTCCCTTCAATGGATTATAGCGCAGCGCCACCGCCCGCGGGCGCTCCAGACTGGCCAGATACTCCGGGTATTCTTCGCCCAGTTGGGATTGCATCCGCAATAAGAAAGCTTCTGGAAGCATATCGTTTACCTCATTGTGTGTTTTTGATCATTATAGCACACCGCAGGTTACTTTGCTACAGAAAAATGTAAATTGAGATTTATCGCTCCATTATGCGCCGAAGGCGCGTACCTTCTCCCCGGGAGAAGGTGCCCCCGCAGGGGGCGGATGTGGAACGCGGGAGGTAACCTACGATGCGGTATGGGTATCAGACATTCTGCTGTGTTACGCTATTCTAGGTCTGAAAATACCTCAAAATAATAACATTTCTGCCCGAATTCC
>JAZRBW010000120.1:0-11729 GCA_045635305.1 Faecousia sp.
AGGTGCTGTCCGCCAGTCGTATCTACTCGATGACCGGAGTGCCTCTAAAAAATAATTGGAGGTAAATTACCATGGCAAAAGAATATCCCCTGAATGTAAAGACTCCCCGCTCCGTTACTTATGTCACCCGTAACATTCCCGAGGTGACCGTGGAGCAGCGTGAGCGTGCCCTGAAGGCCACCCACTACAATGTGTTCGCCTTCCCCGCCCGTATGCTGACCATCGCTATGCTGTCCGACTCCGGCACCACCGCTATGACCGATCAGCAGTGGGCTACCATGTTCCTGGGCGACGAGAGCTACGGCCGTAACAAGGGCTACTACGTGCTGCTGGATGCTTTCCGTGACATCTTCGAGCGCGGCGGCGAAAAGAACTGGAAGAAGTCTATCGACCTGGTCCGCACTGATTGCACCGACATCGACAAGATGATGGACGAGCTGTATCTGTGCGAATACGAAGGCGGTCTGTTCAATGGCGGCGCCGCTCAGTTGGAGCGCCCCAACACCTTCATCATCCAGCAGGGTCGTGCCGCTGAGTCCGTTCTGTTCGAGATGGTCAAGAAGATCATGTCCGAGCGTTATCCCGGCAAGGTCTTCACCATTCCTTCCAACGGTCACTTCGACACCACCGAAGGTAACATCAAGCAGATGGGCTCCATCCCCCGTAACCTGTACAACAAGGAACTGCTCTACGAAGTTCCCGAGGGCGGCGTTTACGAGAAGAACCCCTTCAAGGGCGATATGGACGTCAAGAAGCTGGTTGAGCTGATCGAGGCTGTAGGCCCCGAGAATGTGCCCCTGATCTACACCACCATCACCAACAACACCGTCTGCGGCCAGGCCGTCTCCATGAAGTCCATCCGCGAGACCGCCAAGATCGCTGAGAAGTACGACATCCCCTTCATGTTCGACGTTGCCCGCTGGGCTGAAAACGCTTACTTCATCAAGGTCAACGAAGAAGGCTATGCTGACAAGTCCATCGCTGAGATCGCTACCGAGATGTTCAGCTACTGCGACGGCTTCACCATGTCCGCCAAGAAGAACGGCCACGCCAACATGGGCGGTATGCTGGCCTTCCGCGACAAGGGCCGCTTCTGGAGAAAGTTCTCCGACTTCGACGAGAATGGCAACCTGATCGCTGACATCGGTGTGAAGCTGAAGGTCAAGCAGATCTCCTGCTACGGCAACGACTCCTACGGCGGTATGTCCGGCCGCGACATCATGGCTCTGACCGCCGGTCTGTACGAGGAGTGCAACTTCAACTACCAGAAGGCCCGTGTTGAGCAGTGCGAGTACCTGGCTCAGGGCTTCTACAAGGCCGGTGTTAAGGGCGTTATCCTGCCCGCCGGCGGCCACGGTGTTTACATCAACATGACCGAGTTCTTCGACAATAAGCGCGGCCACGAGACCTTCGCCGGTCAGGGCTTCTCCATCGAGCTGATCCGCCGCTACGGTATCCGCACCTCCGAGCTGGGCGACTACTCCATGGAATATGACCTGAAGACCCCCGAGCAGCAGGAAGAGCTGTGCAACGTTGTCCGCTTCGCCGTCAACCGTTCCATGTTCAACCAGGAGCACATGGACTACGTCATTGCCGCTGTTAAGGAGCTGTACGAGGATCGCGAGAGCATCCCCAATATGCGCATCATCCAGGGTCGTACCCTGCCCATGCGTCACTTCCACGCCTTCCTGGAGCCCTACGCAAACGAGGAAAAGTAAGATAACCTAATATAGAAGGACCGCCGAAATGGCGGTCCTTTTCTTGTTAAAATAAAGACAGAAAAGGGAGAGGCAGCACGCCCCTCCCCCACTGTTATTCAATCATAGCCAGAAAATCATCCTCAGAAAGGATGGGAATGCCCAGCTCCCGCGCTTTCTTTTCCTTGGAGCCGGCGTTTTCGCCTACCACCACATAGGTGGTCTTTTTGCTGACAGAACCGGCTGCCTTGCCGCCAAAAGCCTCGATTTTCTCGGTGGCTTCGTCACGGGTGAACTTGGTCAGCGCGCCCGTCAGCACAAAGGTCATCCCGGCGAAGCGGGTATCGGTGACGGTGCGCTTACTTTCCATGTTCACCCCCGCATCCTTCAGCCGTTGCAGAAGATGCTGAGATTGGGGGGCGTGGAACCAGTCAAAAATATTCTCCGCAGTCACCGCGCCCACATCGCTGACCTCTGTCAATTCCGCAATGGAGGCGGTGGCAAGCGCGTCCATAGACCCAAAGTGTTGAGAGAGCACCTTGCCGGTCTTGGCACCCACCTGCCGGATGCCCAGAGCATAAATGAGTCGGCTCAAATCCTGCTGTTTGCTGTTTTCGATGGCGGCAAGCAGCTTCTTTGCCGCCGTTTCACCGGATTTCCAAAGGGATTTAACGTCATCCAGAGTCAGATAGTAAATATCCGCCGTGGATTTGATCAGCTCCGCATCCACAAGCGCTTCGACGATGGCAGCGCCAAGACCCTCAATATCCATGGCATCCCGGCTGGTAAAATGGGCGATATTGCGCACAAGCTGAGCAGGGCACTCTATACCGGTGCAGCGCAGGAAGGCCCCGTCGGTGTCCCGTTCCACCCTGGCGCCGCAGACCGGGCAGACACAGGGCAGACGGTAAGGAATGCTGTCAGCAGGCCGCTTGGAAACATCCACTTCCAAAATCTCCGGGATGATTTCGCCTGCCTTGCGGATGAGCACCGTGTCACCGATGCGAATATCCCGCTCGGTGATGAAATCCTGATTGTGGAGCGTGGCGTTGGTCACAGTTGTACCGGCCAGACGCACAGGGCGCACCACGGCCTTGGGGGTCAGAACACCTGTACGACCAACCTGCACCACAATATCCTCCACCACCGTGGGCTTGATCTCCGGGGGATATTTGTAGGCCGCAGCCCACCGGGGGAACTTGGCAGTAGCGCCCAGCCTTTCCCGGTCAGCAAGATCATCCAGCTTGATCACGGCACCGTCGATGTCAAAGGCAAAGCTCTCACGACGCTCGTTGATCTGCATCACTTCCCCGACGATGCTCTCTGCATCGGTAAGCATGGCATTGGGGATCACCTTAAAGCGGCGCTGACGCAGGTACTCCAGTGTTTCACCGTGGGTGGCAAACGTCACGCCGTCGCATAGCTGGATATTAAAGATCAGAATATCCAGTCCCCGGGAAGCGGCGATCTTGGGGTCTAACTGTCGCAGAGAGCCTGCCGCGGCGTTTCTAGGATTGGCGAAGAGGGGTTTTCCCTCCAGTTCCTGCCGCTCGTTCAGCTTTTCAAAGCTTTTTTTCGGCATATAAACCTCGCCACGGACAATAAGCCGGGCCGGTGCGTCGGGAATGGACATGGGAATGGAACGGATGGTTTTCAGGTTTTCCGTCACATCCTCGCCGGTCACGCCGTCACCGCGGGTAGCGCCCCGGACAAACACACCGTTTTCATACTCCAGCGCCACGGAAAGGCCGTCGATCTTGGGCTCCACAGAAAAGGCCGCACCGGGGCACTCCCCTGCAACCTTTTCCAAAAATTCCACCAGTTCCTCCTGGGTAAACACATCCTGCAGGCTCATCAGGGGCACGGGATGGGAATATTTCTGAAACTGGCTCAGCGCCTGGCCGCCCACCCGTTTCGCAGGCGAATTGGCATCAGCAAACTGAGGGTTCTCCCCTTCCAGGATTTCCAGCTCCCGCAGAAGGCGGTCATATTCAAAATCCGGCATTTGGGGGTTATCCAGCACATAATACTGATAATTGGCTTCGCTCAGCAGAGCAGTCAGCTCCGCCATTCTCTCTTTGGCGTTCATATTAGCCTCCGGTATCTAAGAATGTATCGGGCACAGCGCCCACAATAATGGTCTCAGCAATCACAACATCACTGGTGACCGTAAAGCTGACGGTCTCCCCCAAAACCAGCACCGAAACATCGATCAGCACGCACATCCGAAGCTGGTGCATGGTCTGATTGATGCCGGCATGGGTAAAGGTGCTTTCAAAAGTGGCGTCCGAGTTGCGGATGGACAGGATCTTCACCGGGATCTCCGGCCCTTTCCCGGAGAAAAACTCCGGCAGAAACAAGCTTCCCAGAGGAATGCCCATCTGGGAGTGGTCATTGGCAAGGATTTCATCGTTGATGATGTTCAGCGTGTCTGTTTTCAGCTTATTGACTTCACCGATATTGGTTTTCAGGGCAGTGATTTTTCCGTTCAGGTCTTTTTCAAAATAGACGATACGGTCGTATTCGATCTTCCCTGAGGAGATCTGCTGGGCAATGGCATCGTTAATGAGGTCGGAGGTGGAATTGGTCACCTGGGTTCGGGTCAGCTCCACCATCACCGCGTCATACTTACTGCGCAGAAACACCAGCAAAACCGTACAGATCAACATCAATATCAGCATCATCCGTACAAACCGCCGCAGCCACCAGCCCATAGCAATCCCCTCCCGGGAAAGTCTATGCGCATCCTGGGCAGAAAATGCCGGAGATATTCAAATATTCGTTTATCGTTCCTACATTCGGTCATTGCGAGGAGCGAAGCGACGTGGCAATCCCCCGGTTAGATGGAAAATCGTATTGAAAAGTACTGCCTAAAACCTTTGGGGATCGCCACACCAGTGTGCGCACTGGTTCGCGATGACCGATCTATCGGCGCGATAAATCCCAATTTGTTGTTTATGCTTAAAGCTTTTTCATATGGGCCGAGGCGGTTTTTGCCATCAGCTTTTTCGTACCCACCCGGTCAAAAGCAATTTCCAGCAAGGCATCACCGGACATTTTCAGCACGCTCAGCACCAGACCGCGGCCAAAGGCGGTATGCTCCACCATATCGCCCTTATAAAAATCGGGAACAGGACTGCTCTTGGGTGGTGTATAGGGCGTGTAGGAGGGTTTGGATACAGTCTGCTGGGGACGGCTCCAGGGGGTCTGTGCACCGGTGGTCCGATCGCTTGCAGACCGGAAGCTTCCCTTTTTCACCACTGTATCCTCCGGGATCTCCCGCAGGAAACGGCTGGCCATGGCGGAATTGGTGCGTCCGTAGAGCATACGCTGTCTGGCATGGGTGATGGTCAGATTCCGCTTTGCACGGGTAATGGCCACATAGCAAAGACGGCGCTCCTCCTCCATCTCATCGCTATCGCCGATGGCACGCATACCGGGAAACAGTCCATCCTCAAAGCCCACCAAAAACACATGGGGAAACTCCAGTCCCTTTGCCGAGTGCATGGTCATCATCACAACCGCGTCCTCGCTGTCATTATACTGCTCAATGTCGGTATACAGGGCAATTTCCTCCAAAAAGCCTGCCAGCGTGGGCAAATCCGCATTTTCGCAATAGGAAAGGATGGAAGATCGCAATTCCTTTACGTTCTCCAGCCGGGTCTTATTTTCCTCCGTGGGCTTCAACTCCAAAGCCTCCGCGTAGCCGGTTCGCCGCATCACCTCGTCGTAAAACTCCGGCAGGCTCATGCCGCCCTCCAACAGCGATGCCAATTCCTCCAGCATGATCACAAACTGCATCAGCTTTCCGGCTGACTTCTCCAGCGGGCCATAGGAATAGGGATCGGCAACCACATCGTAAAGGGCTCTGCCCTCAGCGATGGCAAGGCGCTCCGCGGTTTCTACGGTTTTTGCGCCAATACCACGGGGCGGATTGTTGATGATCCGCTTCAGGCGAAGATCGTCAGCGCGGTTGTTGATCACCACCAGATACGCCAGCATATCCTTGATTTCCGCCCGGTCAAAGAATCGGGTACCGCCGATGATACGGTAAGGAATACCATTCATTTTGAAGGCATATTCCATGGCGTTGGACTGGGCATTGGTGCGGTACAGGACAGCGTAATCCTGAAAGCCCCTTCCCTTCGAGCCGGCAAGGATACGGCTGGCCACATAATTAGCCTCTGCGCGCTCGTCTGCGGCCTCATATACCGTGATGGGATCACCTGCGCAGTTGGCCGTCCAAAGCCGCTTGCCCTTGCGCCCAAGGTTGTGGGAGATAACCCCGTTTGCCGCGTTCAAAATCGCCTGGGTGGAGCGGTAATTCTGCTCCAGACGGATGACACGGGCACCGCGGTACTGCTTTTCAAAGTCCAGAATGTTCTCAATGGTGGCGCCGCGGAAGCGGTAAATACTCTGGTCATCATCACCGACCACGCAGATATTTTCATATCCACCGGCCAGCAGACTGGTCAGCAGATATTGCAGATGGTTGGTATCCTGATACTCATCCACCAGCACATACCGGAATTTCCGCTGATAGTATTGCCGAATATCCTCATTTTCCTGCAACAGCTTTACCGTCAGCAAGATAATGTCGTCAAAGTCAACCGCATTGTTTTCCTTCAGCCGATCCTGGTAGATCTTGTAGGCTTTTGCCACCTGCTTTACCCGAAAATCGCCGGTCATTTCCGCACGGGTCAGCAGACGCTCCGGCGTTGTCATGGCGTCCTTCTCCCGGCTGATGACGGAAAGGATGTATTTGGCAGGAAAAGTCTTGTCATCCAGACCCATTTCCTTGATAATGTCCTTCATGATCCGCTCGGAATCGGCAGTATCATAGATGGTAAAGTGAGCAGTATAGCCGACGCGCTCCGCGTCACGGCGCAGAATGCGGCAGCATGCAGAGTGAAAAGTCATGGCCCACACATCCTGTGCCTGAGGGCCCAGCATGGTTTGCAGGCGCTCTTTCAGTTCCCCGGCGGCTTTGTTCGTGAAGGTAATGGCCAGGATGCTCCAGGGCGCCACGCTCTCCACAGCGCAGAGCCAATCGGCGCGGCGTCTGTCCGTATCGGAAAGCGAACCGTCCAGGCTTTCCAAAAAGACAACATCCGCTTCCTCCACAAAATCCGGCACAAGGGCGCAATCGCTTCCCTTGCCGAAGCGGATCAGATTTGCGACCCGGTTGATCAGCACCGTGGTCTTTCCGGAGCCAGCGCCCGCCAGCAGCAGCAGAGGGCCTTCTGTTGTCATTACAGCCTGCCGCTGCATCCCATTCAAATTCTGAAACTGTCCGGCAATATAGCGTTGCCGGGCGTCCAGGAACCTTTGTATCATGTTCTCATCCATAGAATCACCCATTGTATGTTGATACGCATATTCTATCAAATTTGACGAAAAAGGTAAAGCCCTTTCGGAAATTTTCTGTTGCCATCGCAAAGCCCACATGATACTATGAAGATAATCAAATTGGGATTTATCGCACACCTTGCGGTGTGCTGTAGGGAACGCAGCGACAAACGAAAATTGGAAGTTCATCAGCAAACGGAGGTGACGATCATGCTTGCAGAAATTATCCATCATCTGGGACCTCACCCCTGGGCGGATTCCATTCATTACTTTGACACCATCGATTCGACCAACACCTACACCAAAAAGCTTGCCATGGAGGGCGCGCCTGCTGGTACAGTCATTATCGCAGGCACGCAAACGGCAGGTCGCGGCAGATTGGGGCGCAGCTTTTCTTCTCCGGAAAACATGGGCCTTTACCTGAGTGTCCTTCTGCGTCCCGATTGTAAGCCGTCGGAAATTATGCACCTGACCTGTGCCGCCGGTGTCGCCGCGGTCAATGCCATCGGAAACCCCAGCGTTGGCATCAAATGGACCAACGATCTGGTGCTGGGAAAGCGCAAATTGGGCGGCATTTTAACAGAAATATCCATTGACACCGCAACCGATAGGGTTGCATGGGTTGTGGTAGGCATCGGCATCAATTGCTGTCAGCGGAAATGGCAGTTTCCCAAGGAAATCCGGCATATGGCCTGCTCCCTGGGCACGGATTGGCAGGAAGTGCCGCATCTGGCAGCAAACCTCATCGATACACTGTACCAAATGGACCGTGATCTTTTGCAGAAAAAAGAAGCGATCATGGCTTCTTTCCGGGAAAAATGCGTGAGCATTGGCTCTGAAATCTCTGTTATCCGGGGCGATGACATCCGGCACGGAAAAGCCATTGGGGTAGACAACGACGGCGGTTTGATGGTGGAATATCCGGATGGCTGCGTGGAAACAGTCACTTCCGGAGAGGTCAGCATCCGCGGAATGTACGGATATTTGTAAATTTTTTGTAATTTTTAAATTCCCTGTTGCTTTTTGGGAAGCAGTTGGTTATACTGTACTTGTAAAATTATTATTTGGAGGTAATATCCATGAAGATTGTTTCTGCTATTGCTAAGGTTCTGACCGCTCTGGCTACCATTGCCGGTATCGTCTACATCATCGCCACCTACGGTGACAAGATCGTTGCCTGGGCTAAGGGTCTGCTGGGCAAGTGCGGCTGCTGCGGCTGTGAGTGCGACGACTGCGAGTGCAACGAAAACGGCGAGTGCACCTGCGAGTGCGAGTGCGACGACTGCGACTGCTGCGACTGCGAGTGCGACGAGGAAGAGTGCGAGTGCGAAGAGTGCGAGTGCGAAGAGTGCGAGTGCGAAGCTGAGGAAGCTGCTGAAGAGCCCGCTGCCGAAGAAGCCGACTTCGAAGGCTAAGAACAAACATAAACAAATCACCGCGGAGCGATCCGCGGTGATTTTCTGTTATTAATGTTCCAGCACAAACTGGCGGGTATCTTTATGCAAAACCAGGTAGCTCATTGGAATGGCGCTGAGGATGCTTCCGCAAACAAATACAAGATACAGCGGGAACATATCTCCAAGCAGACCAAAAATCACTGCCGACAGCGCACAACCGCCGGTGGACGCAGCGCTGATGAATCCCAGGATGGCTCCCCTGTTCTCCTCCGGAAGCGCAAGCATCAAAGCCGCATTGAACACAGAATTGCCTGCCATATTCAATGCGCATCCCAGGAACATGAACGCGCACATCACATAAAAATCCGAAGAGAGATACCCAACAATGGCAGTCATAACCGAGCCGATAAAACCGATACACATGATCCAGTATCTGGTTTTCTGATGAAACTTTACAATGCCCATCAGCATGATCGTGAGAATAGGTCCGGCCGTTTGCATGGACATCAGGTAGCCGTACATATCTACAGTGAATCCTTTTTCCATGCAGAAAGGGAGCATCAGCGTAAAAGGACCTGCGCCAAGTAAATTCAGAATTAAAGCAAAGGGCACAAACAATTTCAGACAGCGGTTGGAGAATATGGTCTTCACCGCAATACCAAAATCCTTCAAAACGCCTTTGACGGTCACTTTCGTCCCCTGACCTACGGTTTTCGGAACACGAATGAACATTTCGGTAATGGCAGAAATCATGTAAGAAACACCGTTGATCAAAATGACAAGCGGAACACCAAAAAAAGCAACCAGCACGCCACTAAAGGCCTTACCAACCAAATTGATCAAAGAAACCGTTCCGGAGTGGATGGATTGACCTCTTACCATATCGTCATGCGGAATAATGTCAATCATCAGCGTGCTGACTGCCGGCGAGAAAAACACCGAGCACAGCGACGCAAGGGTTGCTGCCAACAGTACAATACCGACACGGAGCTTACCGGCAAAAGCCAATGCACCAACAGCCAGCATAATCAAACCACGCAGTGCGTCCATGCCAACAATGATCCATTTGCGATTGCATTTATCGATTATGCTTCCGGTAAATGGGGACAGGAACATGGTGACAAACATGGATATAGAAGACATGATACCCATTAATGCACTGGAGCCGGTCATTTCATATACCCAGTAGCCAATGGCTACACCATACAACAGATCACCGATGGCGCTGACCGCATTGCCCTGCAGCATTAACAAAAAATCCTTGTTCAGAAGTTTCTTTTTCAAATCTACCACCTCTTTACGGTTGAGTCTAACATAGCACCCATATGTTGTCAACAAATAAAAAGTTGAACTGCCGGCAGCATAAATGCAACCGGCAGTTGTTTGTGAATTATCTTTTACTCAACCATACACATGGGTCAAAAGCTGTACAAGCATCTGGGTGATTCGCTCCATATCCTCCACAGGCACATACTCAAAGCGGCTGTGGTAGTTGGCGCCGCCGGTGCACAGGTTGGGACAAGGCAGACCCATATAGCTCAGCCGGGCGCCATCGGTACCACCACGGATGGGAACGGTGACAGGGGTAATGCCCACAGCCTCCATAGCCTTCTTGGCCCGATCCACGATAAACATACAGGGCTCGATCTTCTCGCGCATATTATAGTAGCTGTCCTTCAGGGTCAGCTTGACCGTACCTTCGCCATACTTGGCATTGAGGAAGGCCGCAGCGGACTCCATGACCGCCTTCTTCTGCAGGAACTTCGTCATGTCATGGTCACGGACGATATACCACAGGGTGGTCTTTTCCACTTCACCCTCCATACCCGCCAGATGAATGAAGCCTTCATAATTTTCGGTATGCTCCGGCTTCTGGGCAGCGGGCAGCAGGCTCTGGAATTCCATGGCGATATACTGGGAATTGACCATCTGGTTCTTAGCAGAGCCGGGATGGATGTTTCGGCCAACAAACTCTGCAGTAGCACCGGCAGCGTTGAAGTTTTCGTACTCCAGCACACCGATGGTGCCACCATCGACGGTATACGCATAGTCTGCACCGAACTTGGCAACATCGAAACGGTTTGCGCCACGGCCGATTTCTTCATCGGGGGTAAAACCGATCTTCAGGGTCGCATGGGACATTTTCGTTTTCAGCAGGAACTCGGCAGCGGACATGATCTCGGCAACACCGGCCTTATCGTCAGCGCCCAGCAGGGTCGTGCCGTCGGTGACGATCAGGTGCTTGCCAACGTGCTGCGCAAGGCCGGGATACTCAGACTGCTTCAGGAAAATTCCCTTTTCCTCATTCAGGCAAATATCTTCACCGGTGAATGCGACGATTTTGGTCTTTACATTGGCACCGGAGCAATCGGGCGCGGTGTCCATGTGGGCGATGAGGCCGATGGTGGGCAGCGCAGGATCACCGGGGACGGTGCCATAAATATAGCCATTTTCGTCCATATGGGCATCGGCAATGCCCAGCGCCAGCATTTCTTCCACCAGCTCGGCGCCCAGAATCTTCTGCTTATCAGTGGAGGGACAGGTCTCGCTGTCCTCATTGGATTGGGTGTCAAAGGACACATATTTCAAAAAACGATCAATTACAGTGGACATAAGGACTCTCCTCTTTAAAATATGATCAGCAATCCCAATATCAGGGATGTGGTATTTGCGAGAATTGTGTAAAGCAGGATCTGCCATGTGGGAAAACCCAGCATTTTCTTATAATATACAAAAAACTCAGTTGCATAAACGATGACTTCCAGCATCACTATGAACAAAGGTAGCCCAACCCAAAAGGCAGCTGGAACAGCGGCTGCTGCCAAATAGCCAAATTCCAGCAAATGCATTCCGATTTGCGTAAGAATATTGGTAACGATGATAATCCTGGCGCATTCTTTATGCATTTTAAATGGAATGCTCACCAGCCACTCCACGAGGCAGGTAAATCCAACGACCAAACAATAGATGATCACAATTCCAATAACCAAGGCGGGAGAAGTGTCATAGCTTCCGTCAATACTTGGTCCCGGTGAATTGGCGTAGGCTACCTGAGGAAGACAGAGCATGACAATAAGGACAATCAAAACACAAGAAACAAGACTCTTCATATTCCCTCCTTGATTCGGTAAATTGTTGTTTAGTGAAGTAATCGTACCGAATATGTCATTCTGAGCGGAGCGGCCCAAAGGGCCGCGTAGTCGAAGAATCCGTATTCTTCGACTACGGGGAACGGATCCTTCGACTCGCTTTGCTCGCTCAGGATGACATGGTAAACAACAATTTA
>JAZRBW010000121.1:0-4513 GCA_045635305.1 Faecousia sp.
GTCCGTCCCATCATGGACTCCGCTCTGGTCGCTATGTGCATGATGCAGGGTCTGACCTCCGCCATCGTTAACCCCAACGACCTGCGCCTGATGGAGACCATCAAGTCCTGCGACATCTTCAAGAACCACGTCCTGTACTCCGACTCCTACCTGGATCTGTAATCCGTAAAGGGTGGAGGAGACGGCGGCTTTGCCCCGTCTCGAAGGCCGATGCAATCCATTCACCGGGAGGGCACAACCTCCCTCCCGGTTCTTTTCCTGTTCGCTGTGCGCTGCACAGTGGATAGACAATCATTCCAAAACTAGGAGGAAAAATCTTATGATGGAAAAAATTAAGAGTAATTTTACTTATGCCCTGTGCGCCGCTCTGGGTCTGCTGCAGATGCTGTTCATGCTGATGCCTTTCTACGGTGTGTTTATGAAGGCCATGGGCCAGAGTGAGAGTGTAAACTTTAACGGCTTTAGTCTGCTGAAAATGAAGTTCGCCGCCATGGGTGGTGAACTGGGCGAGGCTATGGAGGAACTTGGTGGCGGTGACGGCCTGAGCTCCGGCTTCCTCTTTACTATGGCCGGTATTCTGCAGCTGTTGGCTCTGTTGCTGGCTCTGGCAATGCTGACTATTGGCGTGCTGGCTCTGCTGAAGGAATACAATATGTTCGACAAGTTCCCCGAGAAGCTGGGCAACTACGAGACCAAGAAGCTGGCTAACCTGGCTATCAGACTGTTTGGCGCTCTGAACTTTGTTTCTCTGATGCTGCTGGTTCTCTTCGGTGCTGCCAATACTTTTGAAGCGTCCTACTGGGGCATCACCGTTTCTGCTGGTGTCAGCGTTGGTGCCGGTGCATGGCTGGCCGGTATCATTGGCTTTGCCGGCAGCGGTGCTGTCATGTTCCTGCCCAAGTATGTTCCCGGTCTGGACGAAGGTTCTGCCGGTCCTCAGGTAGCTTACCACTGTGTACAGTGCGGCAAGAAGGCCAGCAAGACCGAGAAGTTCTGCAACTCCTGCGGCGGCGCTGTTGTAGCCGAGGAAGTCAAGCAGTACAACTACGTCTGCGAGAAGTGCGGCAAGAAGGCTAAGAAGACCGACAAGTTCTGCAATGCCTGCGGCGGTGCCATCGTGGCTGTGGAAGTCAAGCACTATGAGCGCGTCTGCGAGAAGTGTGGCAAGAAGGCTAAGAAGTCCGACAAGTTCTGCAACGACTGCGGCGGCGCTATCGTGGAAAGAGAGATCACCAACGAAGTGCCCGTTGCCCCTGCTGCTCCTGTCGCTCCCGCCGGCCGTGTCTGCCCCAACTGCGGCAAGGAAGTTGCTGACGGTCAGCGCTTCTGCATCGGCTGCGGCACCATGCTGCAGTAAGCCACTTTCGGCTAAAAAAGCGTGATCCATGAGGAGACGGCCTAGCCGTGCTCCTGCAAGATAACCAAACGCTTATCCCAAGCAAAATGGCTGGGAGGGAAGTCTCCCTCCCAGCCATTTTGCTTATTCGGAGGGGAGTTTATGGAAATCATTGCCGATCTGGTGTTAGAACTGCTGGCGAAGATAACCAGGAACAACAGCAAAAAATCGCAGACTGTAGTGGACATCCTTGTTGCTTGCCTTTCTCTTTTGGCAGTGAATGGTTACGCAATCTGGAAAGCCGTGAGCTGTTACCGCAGCGGCAATCTGCTGGGCGCGGTGCTGTTTGTGGCTGTCGTGGTGGTGTCTGTACTGCTCCTTGGCTTCCTTGTCATTCGTCGTATCATCCGAAAAAGGAAAAATAAGAAAGAATAAGTAGTGCTGCCAACTGCCGACCGCTGTGTCATCCTGAGCGAGCGAAGCGAGTCGAAGGATCCGTATCCCCAAAGGAGAGAGAACGGATCCCTCCATGCGGCTTCGCTCGCTCAGAATGACAAACTGGGATATGGTGCGTATTTGCCAATCTATCCAGCGACGAAAGACATTCCGGCTACATTTTGAACTATGAATAACTATGACCGTATGCTGCTTGCTGCCCGGCAGCGATTTTTGGAATATGACCCGCAACTTCTGGGGCAAAAGCCCGGCGTGACGGATCTGGGCAGCGAATTGGCCACATACTTTTTCGGCCAGCAAACTATCATCCGCAAAGCGGACGGACAGATTTTCCTGGACGGCAGAAGTGCCGACTTTGGAGAGGGACTTTCCGTGCTGGACTGGTTGTGTGACCGGAAACCGGATGCGGCTGCGTCTATGGAATTTTGCCCCATCGGCAGCCTGCCGGGGATCTATGTGGGCGGCGGTAATTTGAGCATGGATATGCCCAAGCTGGCCCGCACGATCCATGAAAACCCGGACGGATTCCGGGATGCCTGCATGAAAATGGGTGCTGAACCCCAGGAAATGGGAGATTTGGGCTTCCGGCTGCGGATTTTTCCCGACCTGCCCATGTGCCTGAAATTTTACTTTGCTGACGATGAATTTCCGCCCCAGCTGACCTTACTGTGGGATCGAAATATGATGCGCTTCGTGCGCTATGAAACCATCTATTATATCGCCGGTTGCTTGCATAAGCGGTTGCTGGAGTTGATGAAACACTGATTTTGTATATCCAGCCCAGTTGGGCTTCATATAAATTTATTACTTATTATTGGGAGGAAAACAATCATGAGTGTATTGACTGATCTGATCTATGGCGGCTCCAATGCCGTGGCCGGTCTGGTAGAGGGCGCTGTGAACGCCGCCATCGAAAAGCACGGTGCCGACAAGGAAATCGCTTTCCCTGATACCGCCTATTACTTCCCCACCATCTATGCCGCTACCGGCGTGAAGGTCAAGACCCTGGGCGATCTGGTTCCCTGCGTGGGTGTGCTGAAGAGCCTGATCACCAATCAGGAAGACCTGGGCCAGGCTCTGAATGCCGGCCTTGCCACCGCTGTGGGCGCTGAAATCATCGAAGGCCTGAAGTGGGTCGATAACGCTGATCCCTATGCCAACGAGTCCGGCATCGGCTTTGTTCCCGACCCCATCATCCGTTCTCTGGGCGTGCCGCTGGTTACCGGCGATATTCCCGGTGTTGCCGTTGTGCTGGGTAAGGCTGAAAATGCCGAAGATGTGATCAAGGTCGTTAAGGATTACCAGTCCAAGGGCATTATGACCTTCCTGGTAGGCGACTGCATCGAGCAGGTGGCCGAGGGCGTCAAGATGGGTCTGGAATTCCGTGTCATCCCCCTGGGTCATGATGTTACCTCCGTGATCCATGTTGTTACCGTGGCTGTTCGTGCCGCTCTGATCTTCGGCAATGTCAAGCCCGGCGACCTGGCCGGTCTGCTGGCATACACCAAGGAGCGCGTGCCTGCATTCGTCAACACCTTCGGCGCGATTGACGCCGTTGTGGTGTCCGCCGGTGCCGGTGCCATCGCCCTGGGCTTCCCCGTTATCGTGGATATCGACCTGGGCGAGAACCAGGTGCCCGGTGCCCTGGTATCCGTCTGCGACCATGCTAACACCGTTGCCACCTCTCTGGAGCTGCGCAACATCAAGATCAAGGTGACCGAGCTGCCCATCCCCGTGGCCTTCGCCGCCGCTTTCGAGGGCGAGATCATCCGTAAGAACGATATGCACAACGAGATGTGGTCCTCCAAGAATCCCACCGCTGAGCTGGTGATGATGAAGGAACTGAATGAGGTGGAGGATCACAAGATCACCATCGTTGGCCCCGACTTTGATACCGAAAAGGAACTGGCTCTGGTGACCTTCGTGGAGGTTGCCGGCAAGAAGATGCAGGTGGACTTCGAGTCCGTCATCGAGCGTAAGTTCCACGCCTGGTTCAACTACATGGAAGGTGTCATGCACACCGGCCAGCGTAACCAGGTTCGCGTCCGTGTTTCCAATGCCGCTTTTGAGGCTGGCCTGTCTGTGAAGCACTTTGCCGAAGTTCTGTATGTCATGATCATGGACGAGTTTGACGCTGTTGTGGACAAGTGCCAGGTTACCATTATCACCGATCCCGTGGAAGCCGGCAAGTTCCGTGACGAGATCGCAATGCCCCGTTACGCAGCCCGTGACGAGCGTCTGGACTCCATGACCGACGAGTCCGTTGACCGCTACTACACCTGCATCCTCTGCCAGTCCTTCGCACCTGCTCACTGCTGCGTGGTTACCCCCGAGCGTCTGGGCCTCTGCGGTGCAGTTTCCTGGCTGGATGCCAAGGCAACCAACGAGCTGGATCCCAACGGTCCCTGCCAGCCCATCTTCAAGGAAGGCTGTACCGACGAGCGCACCGGCCGTTTCGACTCCGTGGATAAGGCTATTTTCGATTCCACCCACGGCGCTGTGGAAACCGTGACCCTGTACTCCATCCTGGAGGATCCCATGACCTCCTGCGGCTGCTTCGAATGCATCTGCGGCATCGAGCCTGTTTCCAACGGTGTCATCATCGTCAACCGCGAATTCAGCGGCATGACTCCTGCCGGTATGACCTTCGGCGAACTGGCATCCTGCACCGGTGGCGGTGTCCAGACTCCCGGCTACATGGGTCACGGCCGTCACTTCATC
>JAZRBW010000122.1:0-5892 GCA_045635305.1 Faecousia sp.
GATCTGGAAGAAGATGTCCGCATTGCCAATGTAAAAAAGGCCCTGTTCGGTGTGTTCAAGATGCCCCAGGCAAATAACATTGACCTAAATTCCCCCGCCGGCTTGCCCATCTTCTCCGAGGCTGTGCAAGAGCTGCGGGATTTGGACATCGCATATTCTCGTAACGCAGAGGAGATATTTGACAGCTCCCGCACGGTGCTGCTGGACTCCGATGCCCTTATTCCTACCGGTGGCAAGGTAAGCAACACCAGCTCCGCATGGGAGAATCAGCGTAAGAGCATGAAGCTGCCGAGAGCCATTAAAAATGTCCGTGGCGATGGCCGGGAGGTGTTCTACCAGGAGATTAATCCCGAGCTGAACACCCAGGTCCGGCTTGAGGGCATCAATGCTTTGCTGGGCCAGATTGGCTACAAGGCAGGTTTCTCCAATGGCCACTTCGTATTCAACAAGACCGGCGGCATCCAGACCGCTACCCAGGTCGAGGCAGACCAGCAGAGAACCATCCAGCTCATTAAGGATGTCCGGGATCAGCTTGAGAGCTGCTTGACCGACTTGATCGCTGCGCTGAGCGTGTTTGCCGACCTGTACGGCTATGCGCCCGCCGGCACTTACGAGCTGGTATTTGACTTTGGCGACATTACCTATAACCGGGAAGAAGATAGAACCCGCTGGTGGGGATATGTTGTCTCTGGTAAAGTCCCCGCCTGGATGTTCTTTGTGAAATTCGAGGGCATGAGTGAGGAAGACGCAAAGGCTATGGTTACAGAGGCTGCACCCAAAACACCTACATTATTTGGCGGTGAGGAATAATGCTTGACCCGGACTACCTGCTGCGGATCAGTGAGGGTGGAGAAGCAATCGCAGAAACCCTACATGACGAAATTATAAAAAAGATCATAGAGCGCATGGCCGCAAGACTAGCTCGAGGCGACAACTACATTTTAACCGCAATCGACAAATGGCAGATTGAGGTGCTACTGGAGTCCGGGATGCTTCGTGAAGATATCGAAAAGATAATTGTGAAGTACACCGGCCTGATGCAGAAAGAAATTGCGGAGGCCATGGAAGATGCGGGTGTTAAATCTCTGGAGTATGACCACGAGATATACCGTGCTGCCGGCCTGTCCCCGGTTCCGCTTGAGCAGTCTCCTTATCTTATCCGATTGATGCAAAGAGCCTATGAAGCGACAATGGGGGAGTGGATCAACTTTACCAGAACCACCGCTGATGCGGCACAGACGGCTTTTATACAGGCTTGCGACAAAGCCTATACCATGGTTGCCTCCGGCGCTATAGGCTACGGACAGGCCTATGTGGAGGCCATCAACAGCATTGTCGAGCATGGTGTTGTGGTCACATACCCGTCCGGGCATACAGACACCATTGAGACGGCAACCCTGCGGTGCATTCGCACCGGTGTTTCGCAGTCCACGGCCCAGATCACCGATGCCAGAATGGACGAGATTGGATGGGACACCATCCTGGTTTCCTCTCACCTGGGCGCTCGTGTGACCGATAAGAACGACTTTACAAATCATGCCTGGTGGCAAGGAAAATTCTACTCCAAGAGTGGCGAAGACCCTCGGTTCCCGCCCTTCTCCGTGTGCAACATGGGCCATGTCCAGGGAATCCACGGGGCAAATTGCCGGCACTCTCATGGGGCTGGCGACGGTGAGCACAATCCATTTGAGCACTACGACTCCGAGGAGAACAAGGCAGAGTATGAACTGCAGCAGCGCCAGCGTTTGCTAGAGCGGCGCATCCGTGACAGCAAGCGAAAGTGCATCGGATTCAAAGACGGCATCAATAACGCCATCACGGCCGAGGCAAAGGAAGCGGCTAAGGAATCGTATCAAAAGCAAGCAACCATTCTCCAAAAGCGGAACAAGGCCTACAATGAGTTCTGCGAAAAGAACAATTTGAAAAAGTTGAACGACCGGATCACGATTGCAAAATGGGACAGAGCCCAGGCGGCACAGGCCAGAGCCGCAGCCAGAAAGGCAAAGAAACAACTGTAAATCCGCTTAGAATGTAGCGAGGTTTCTATGAATTATTTCAAACCGTACAACCCCAACCCCTGCGATTGCCTGGTTGGCGACTGCACCGTGAGGGCAATCTGCAAAGCGACCGGGCTCCCGTGGGAACATGTATACTGCGCTCTTTCCGCCTACGGGCTTGAAATGAAGGACTTGCCCAGCGCAAACCATGTGTGGGGCAAATATCTCTATGACAGAGGGTACAGGCGCCACATTGTTGAGCGTGTGGATTCAACCGTGGCGGATTTCTGCCAGGAGCATACGAAAGGCACTTATATTCTGGCCATTGATGGGCATGTAGTGTGCGTACAGGATGGCTTTTTCTATGACACCTGGGACAGCAGCAGAGAAATCCCGATTTACTACTGGTCGAAGGAGTAAGATTATGCAGATCCGTGACCTAACTAGGACAAAAGCGGATTTTCTGCTTTGTGTCTGCAACTTTACCCCAGACGAAGAAACGCTATTTGAGCTCCGGTTAAAAGATATATCCCTTGAAGACTGTGCTGAAAAAATGAAAATGAGCACGGCCTCTATTAGCCGGTTACACAAAAGAGTAATAGACAAAATCAAAGAGGAGAGCTGATAATTTTTCGATAGTTTTCTGATAGTTTTGTGAGAAGATCACGAAATGGTAATTGAATAATTCTTATGAGATAATAATGCCACACCAAGAAACAGGAGGCATTACTATGGCATATAATTCCCCTTATTATGGGCAACAGCCTTTTCCGTACCAGGATCAGCTGAACCAGCTAAGAAACGCACCCGTGGCAATGCCGGGGATGTACCAACCCCCTATGCCTACCCGGCCAGACCCGTCCGGGCTGAACTGGGTGCAGGGTGAAGCCGGTGCAAAGTCCTGGATTGTTACTCCCGGCGCTACAGTCCTGTTGATGGACTCCGAGACGATGCGGTTTTACTTAAAGTCCGCTGATCCAAACGGTGTTCCGTCTATGCGCACCTTTGAGTATGCGGAGGTTGGCGCTGTGAAGCCCACAGAGGCCGCACAGGCTGTTCAATTCGTGCCCATAAATGTGTTCGAGGACTTCAAAAAAGAGGTTATGGGCAAGCTGGACGAACTGGCACAGCCGGTCGTAGTGTCCAGAGCAAAGAAGGGAGGAAATGCCGATGAGTAATCCCCTGTTCCAAGCCCTTGGCGGCAGCCAAAATAACCCAATGGCTGATTTCCAGAAGTTTATGCAGCAAATGCAGGGCAAAAACCCGAACGAGGAAATTAACAAGCTATTGCGTTCCGGGCGCATCTCCCAGAATCAGCTGAACCAAGCGCAACAGATGGCGCAGCAGATGATGGGGATGTTCAAAAGATGAAAACCTGTGGCCACGGTTTTTAATATTATCACATAAGGAGTAAAACTATGGAAAACTATTCCCTCTCCGACATCGCAGCCGTAAGCGGCAATCGCAATAACGGTATGTTTGGCGGCGACGGCGATTGGGGCGCTTGGATCATTCTGTTCCTGCTGTTCGGCATGTTCGGCCGTGGCGGCTGGGGCGGTTTTGGCGGCGGCAATGAATGTGGCGCTCCCTGCGCTACCCAGGCAGATGTCCGTGCCGCTGTCGATCAGCAGACTCTGATCTCCAAGCTGGACCAGCAGACTTATGGTCTGGCTGACAGCACCTATGCGCTGAATAACGCTATCAACGGCGGTTTCCACAGCGTAGAGCGTCAGCTGGCAGAATGCTGCTGCACCACCCAGAGAGCAATCGACGGTGTAAACTTCAATATGGCCAAGGGCTTCTGTGACCTGGGCAATGTGATGAACACCAACACCCGCGATATTCTGGAAAACCAGAATTGCAACACCCGGGCGATCCTGGACTTCTTGACCAATGACAAGATTGCCACCCTGACCGCTGAGAACCAGGCCTTGAAGTTTAGGGCCTCTCAGTCCGAGCAGAATGCATTTATCGCCGCAAACCAGGAGGCACAGACCGCAACGCTGCTGCGCCGGCTGGGCGCAGACTGCCCCACCCCTGCTTATGTTGTGCAGCCTCCCACCCCCGTGCATTTCCCCTACAACAATTGCGGGTGTGGCTGTGGCAATAACGGCTTCGGCTTCGCAGGTTAATTCGTATATCGTATCTTCCCGGCGGAAGATACGCCGGGATGTATGGTCAAGCCATTATTCCGGGGGCGGCAAATGTCTCCCCTATACGAAAGGACAAACTAATGATTGAACTGATCAACACCGCAGTTCAGACCGTCGCACCCGGTCAATCTGTGGTATACAACACCGCTCCCGTCCACAGCTCCTGCGGCCGTGAGCGGCACCGCCCCGGCAGCGCATTTGTGACCCTGCTGCCCCCCGGTCGGTATTTAGTGACTTTCTCCGGCAACATTGCGGTGCCCACCGGCCAGACCGTGGGCGAAATCTCCTTGGGTATTACCCAGGATGGCGAAGTGCTGGGCGGATCTTTGATGCGTGTAACCCCCGCCGCTGTTGAGGAATACTTCAATGTCTCTTCTCAGCATTATGTTGATACCTGCCGCCAGTGCTGCGTCAATGTAGGCGTGCAGAACACCTCCACGATTCCGATCCTGGTAGATAATCCCAACATCACGGTTGTCCGTGTATGCTAAGGGGGTGGCGCTATGTATGACACTTACCAGATGCAGGAGCACATCTGCAAGGAGCTGGAAAAAAAGGCGCAGGCCGGCATTAAATCTACTTCCGACCTGGACACCGTCTGGAAACTGATCGACGCTTACAAAAATCTGCTGAAGATTGATATGCTGCAAGAGGCCTCTGAATATAGCCATGATGACGGCTATTCCGAGCGCCGCAAGCGTGACAGCAGAGGCAGATATTCCCGGGATGACGGATACGAGCACGGAAGCTCCTATCGAGGCCGTGGCGGCTACAGTGAAGCCAGAGAGGAATACTTTGATGCAAAGCATTCCTACAGATCCAACAGAACCCCGGAGAGCAAGCGCAATGTAGACACCTCTCTGCACGAGTGCATGGAAAAGCTCCGCAATGAACTGCATGAAATGATGGACAATGCGGACACCCGTGAGGAACGGGAAAAAATCAAAGAGATGCTCCGAGAGATCGGCAGCATTTCCTAACCAAATAAACGGCCAGACCCGGAGCAATCCGGGCCTGGTTATTTTTATGCCATTCTCTAAAATTCGCACACAAAAAAGAAAATGTGTGCGTGAATTTTACGCCTTTGAGCAGGAGCACGGCTGGTTTCCTTCCTTGACAGCTGCGTTGGTTCGAGTCCAACCAAAGGCACCAACCTTGCCGGGGGTATATCCGGCTCAATCCATTACCGCCGACGGGCGGTTAATAAATAACGATTTAGGAGGATCATCATGAAGAACATCCACACCATTTTGTCCGAGATTGGTATCACCATCCCCGAGGACAAGAAAGCCGAGTTCGACAAGGCCGTAGCCGAAAACTACAAGACCGCTGCCGAACACGAGAAGAAGGTCAACCGTCTGACCGAAGACCTTAATTCCGAAAAGAAGCGTGCCGACGAGGCTGTTGAAACCTTGAAGGGCTTTGAGGGTAAGGACTTTGATGCAATTCAGAAAGAGCGTGACGACTGGAAGAAGAAGCACGACGAGGCGGTGGCCGACCACAAGCGCCAGCAGGAGGAGCGAGAGTTTTCCTCCGCTCTGGAAACCGCAATTTCTGAGGCAAAGGGCAAGAACGCCAAGGCAATCATTGCCCTGCTGGATACCGATAAGCTGCGTGGCAGCCGCAACCAGCAGGCAGACATCAAGGCCGCACTGGACTCTTTGAGAACCGAAAGCGGTTATCTGTTTGAGGATAACGGCGGCAAGCCGCACTTTGCTGGCAACAAGAACGACCCCGGTAAC
>JAZRBW010000123.1:0-2578 GCA_045635305.1 Faecousia sp.
TAGGTCATTCCGAGCCAGTGCGCACACTGGCGTGGGAATCCCCTGGTTAGACGGAAAATGTGACGAAATGCACCTAAAATACTTAGGGGATTGCCACACCAGTGACATCGGTCACTGGTTCGCAATGACCGAATATCTTAGCGTAAACAACAATTTAGCATTGTATTAGCCACTATGATAGCGCATAAGGCGTCTAATTGCAAGAAAAACTTGCGTGTTCACAAATTACCCCTGTACTCTTAACAATTTATTCACCTAAATGGCAAAAAATTCGGTATAATAGTAGAAAAATACATTTATCCACAGGAGGTAGTATTCATGGCAATTTCTGTTCTGATCGTTGAGGATGACCGCAATATTGCGGAGCTTTTACAGATGTATCTGGAGAAGGAAGGCTACAGCGTCACCACCGCTTTTGATGGCAGCCAGGGTCTTACCAAGTTCCGTGCCATCCATCCCAATCTGGTACTGCTGGATGTGATGATGCCCGTTATGGACGGCTGGGCACTGTGCAAGGCCATCCGGGCCGAAAGCCAGGTGCCTGTGATCATGCTCACCGCCAAGGGCGAAACCGATGACAAGATCGCAGGTCTGAAATCCGGTGCAGATGACTATATCACCAAGCCCTTTGAAATGCGGGAGGTTCTGGCCCGTATTGAAGCCGTACTGCGCCGCAGCACCGGTTTCACCGTGGAAAAGAAGGCTCGGAAGCTGACCTATGACCGTCTGGTTATTGATATGGACGCTTTCGAGCTGCTGGTGGACGGCAAAAAGGTAGATACCCCGCCCAAGGAAATGGAGCTGCTGTTCTATCTGGCTTCCTCTCCCAACCGGGTCTACACCCGCAATCAGCTTTTGGACGAGGTTTGGGGCTTCGATTACTTCGGCGACAGCCGCACCGTGGATGTGCACGTGAAGCGTCTGCGGGAAAAGCTGGAGGGCGTCAGTGAAAACTGGAGCCTGAAGACCGTCTGGGGCGTAGGCTACAAATTCGAGGTGGTTTGACCATGGGTGGCTCCAAAAGCCGCACCCTGCGTGTGCTGATTATCGTCTTTCTGGTGATCCTGTTAGTGGTGGGCATTGGGATTCGAACCGCAACCATTCAAAATATGACCGATTCCGCCTTCCGGGATCTGGAAAAGAGCTCCCTTGTGCTTTCTCAGCTGGCAGCAGCCTACTATGCCGACGGCACCATGGCCAATATGCAGTTTTTCATCAACCTGGATCTGACCAGCCGGGTGACCGGTGCGGACGTATTGATTTGCAACACGGAAGGGCGGATCATTCTCTGCTCCGATTCTCCCACAGGCTGTGTGCATCAAGCCTACCATTTTTCCATGGGCTATCTGCTGGAAGTACAGCAAAGCGGTCATTTGAGCCGGATCAGCAATCTGGTGAATCTGTATGAGGAGGAGCGCTATACCTCCGCCCGGCCGGTGTATTCCTCTGCCAGCGGCAAAGTGGTGGGCTATGTCGTCGTATCCACCCCGGTTTCCGAAGCCGGCAAGCTGGCAACCCAGGTATCCAATTTCTTTCTTGTGGGTATCGCCATTGTAACGGTGCTCACCGTTTTGATGATGCTGTTCCTCGCACGCCACCAAAACTCCCCCCTAAAGGAAATGGCAAGAACAGCCCGGGCCTTCGGTCATGGCAATCTGGATGCCAGAGTGCATCTGCACGGAGAGCATCCGCCCCAGATCGAAGAGCTGGCGCTGGCCTTTAACAATATGGCTTCCTCCCTGCAAAAAAGCGAATATTCCCGGCAGGAATTTGTGGCCAATGTATCCCATGAGCTGAAAACCCCCATGACCACCATCGGCGGCTATATCGACGGCATTCTCGACGGCACCATTCCGCCGGAGCGCCAAGGCTACTATATGCGCATCGTATCGGAAGAAACCAAGCGCTTAAGCCGCTTGGTGCGCAGTATGCTGGATATTTCCCAGCTCCAGAGCGAGGGCGGCATCCCTCAGGAGAAAATGAGCCGCTTTGATGTGGGCGAATGCGCCGGTCAGATGCTGATTACCTTTGAGCAGAAGATCCTTTCCAAGGATCTGGATGTGCAGGTGGATCTTCCGGAGTATCCGGTGTTTACTGTGGCAAACCGGGACTATATTTCCCAGGTGATCTACAATCTGCTGGACAATGCGGTGAAATTCTGTCCCCAGGGCGGCATTTTGCGGCTTTCCCTGCGGGTCAGCGACAGCAAGGTGTTCGTTTCCATCGGCAACAACGGCGAAACCATCCCGCCGGAGGAGCTGAGCCTGCTGTTCGACCGTTTCCACAAAATTGACAAGAGCCGCACCGAAAACCGGGACGGCTGGGGACTGGGTCTTTACATCGTCAAGACCATCATCGGTCTGCACGGTGAGGATATTTCCGTCACCAGTACCGGCGGCGTCACCGAGTTTACCTTCACACTTCCGTTAGTGAACTGAATTGTTGTTTACGCTACGATACTCGGTCATTGCGAACCAGTGACCGTGGTGCCCGCGCAGCGAATTGAAAATATTTATGATTGCCAGTGGCAATCATACCTTGATTCGGTCACTGGTGTGGCAATCCCCTAAGTATTTTA
>JAZRBW010000124.1:0-7284 GCA_045635305.1 Faecousia sp.
GGAAGAGTTCGGGGGCTGCCTGTAGCTGGCCAAGTATGTTCTGGAGACTGTTGGTATGCTGGAAAACTGCACTTTCCGGTTCAGCCAGTGGGATCCCGCCCGTGCCGGCATTAAGTACGAGGGTACTGCCGAGCAATGGGAAGAGGCACAGCGTGTCATGGGTGAAATCCTGGACAACCTGGGCGTCGAATATGAAGTCGGCATCGATGAAGCCGCTTTCTACGGTCCCAAGCTGGATATCCAGTACAAGAACGTCTTCGGCAAGGAAGATACCATCGTCACCATCCAGATTGATATGCTGCTGGCCCAGAAGTTTGGTATGGAATACACCGACTCCGACGGCCAGAAGAAGACTCCCTATATCATCCACCGTACTTCCCTGGGCTGCTACGAGCGTACTCTGGCTTACCTCATCGAGCGTTATGCCGGCGCACTGCCCCTGTGGATGATGCCCACGCAGGTCAAGGTTCTGCCCATCACCGATCGTGCCCATGCGTACGGCAAGGAGCTGGCTGAGAAGCTGAATGCGCTGAACATTCATGCGGAAACCGACTGCCGCTCTGAGAAGCTGGGTTACAAGATCCGTGAGGCACAGATGCAGAAGGTTCCCTATATGCTGGTCATCGGCGACCGGGATATGGAGAATGGTACTGTTTCCGTCCGTACCCGTAAGGGCGACGATCTGGGCGCTATGACTCCTGATCAGTTCATCGCCAAGTGCTTGATGGAAATTGCCACCAAGAGCAAGGAAGTCTAATATTTTTGACAAGCCGCCTTCGGGCGGCTTGTTTTCTTCTGATAAATGTGATAAGATAAAAGAAAATGGGAGGTATGGGCTGTTGCTGTTGGGAATTGCGGTTGTCTTGTTGGCAGCCTATATCGCAACCGGTATTGCGATCCTGGTCAAGGCCAGAGGAACTGCCGGTGAATTTGCATATTTGCTGGTGCTTGGTACCAAGGTAAATGGCACAGAACCCACCAGCATTCTGCGTGACCGCATTCGTGCTGCAGATGCTTATCTGAAAGAACATCCCAATGTTATTTGCATTGTATCCGGTTATCAAAGCGGCAAGGGGCAGATATCCGAGGCGGCGTGTATGCACCGGGAACTGGTGAAGCTGGGCATTGCGGCGGAGCGGATTTGGATGGAGCCGAAGGCTACCTCTACAGAGGACAATTTGGCGTATACGCTGGCGTTGATCGCAGAAAAGACCGGTGTCAGGCCTGCGGTGTTGGGTATTCTTTCCACAGAGTCCCATTTGCTGCGTGCAGAAATGTTTGCCAAGGCCCAGCGGGTGAAGGCTGTGCTGCTGCCGGCAAAAACCAGCAATACCTATGATTTTTTGGTACATTTCAGCCGTGAGATCATCATGGTTTGGTATTATTCTATCATTAATTTTTGGAGGAAACGGATATGATCGAAATGAAGTATGCGGATTTTGCCTGGGAACAGACTGCCCAATTGCTGGCGGTGGATTCTCCCTCCGGCTATACTGCAAAAGCAGCAGCTTGGGTCAAAAATGCCTTTGAAAGCCTGGGTTTTGCAGCAACCATTACCACCAAGGGCGGCGTGATCGTCGATTTGGGCGGTGAAGATGCAAACGATGGTTTGCTGCTGGAAGCCCACGCCGATACCCTTGGCGCTATGGTCTGCCAGGTCAAGGGCGACGGCCGCCTGAAAATGACCGGTCTGGGTGGCATGAATCCCAACAATGCTGAGGCCGAGAATGTCCGCGTGTATACCCGTGACGGCAAGGTGATCGAAGGCACCTGCCAGCTGTGCAATGCCTCTGTCCACGTCAACGGTGGCTACAGTGATACCAAGCGCAGCTGGGATACCATTGAAGTTGTGCTGGATGAGAATGTCAGTTCTGCCAAGGAGGCCCGGGAACTGGGCATCGAGGTGGGTGACATCGTATGCTTTGAAACCCGCACCCGCCGCACCGCCTCCGGCTACCTCAAGAGCCGCTTCCTGGATGACAAGCTGAGCGTGGGTATTTTGCTGGGCTTTGCCAAGTATCTGGCTGATAATAAGATCGTACCTGCGCGTCGTGTTTGGGCCCATGTGACGGTTTACGAAGAAGTGGGTCATGGCGGTTCTGCTTCTGTGCCTGCTGGCATCACTGAGGCTATTTCTGTGGATATGGGCTGCGTGGGCGCTGGCCTGCAGTGCACGGAGCGTCAGGTTAGCATCTGCGCCAAGGACTCCGGTGGTCCTTACAGCTATGAGGTTGTGGGCAAGTTGATCGCTGCTGCCAAGAAGATGGAAGCAGATTATGCTGTGGACATCTATCCCTTCTATGGTTCCGATGTGGAGGCAACTCTCCGTTCCGGTGTGGATATTCGCCACGGCCTGATCGGTGCCGGCGTGTACGCCAGCCATGGCTACGAGCGCAGCCATATTGATGGTGTGATGAATACCCTGAAGGTGCTCTGCGGCTACCTGGATGTATAAAGAATAAAGCTCCCGGCTCTTTCGAGATGGGAGCTTTTGCGTTTGTGTAAGGATATGTTGTTGTTTACGCAACGATAATATTGTAGGGCGGGAGCAAGCCCTCGCCCTACAATAAACAATAATTTAGCGTATAAAGAATTCAACAGTAACCGCTTCGGTTTGGGCGGTGGAGATGGTCAGCTTGGCGGTGCCGGATTGGCCTATGGTGCGGATATAGGTGCCGGTCATGCCGCCCTCAGCGGTGACCACATCGGGGCCCACCAATTCTGCTGCGCCTTCGATGGTTAGCTTTACGGGTAGCTGCGCATAGGGGGCGATATTGCCAAATTCATCCAGAACACGAATGCGGACAGCTGCCATATCGAAGCTTTGCTTTTCCTCCAAAGTGGTGACGGAGGGGGTGACCTCCAGATGGAGCTTACCGCTGGGGCAGCAGGTGACAGAGGCTACAACCTCGAAATCGTTAATAGCATCGAAACGCCATACGGTGGCCTCGCCGCCCCAGTTGCCGATGTATTTGCCATAAAGAGCGAAGGCATCGCTGTAGGTCAGCTTATAGCGGATCATGGCATAGGCCATGCGGAGGTAGTCAGCAGGGGAGAGCCCTGCCAGGCCCTTTTTGCCGATGGCAACCAGGCACTTGCGCAGCAGGTCGGCTTTCTTTTTGTCAAAACCCTCCTGGGTTTCCAACAGACAGCCGACGGTATCTTCCGCACGCAGCGGACTGCGCCACAGACCTTGCCAGTTGTCATAGCACAGCTTGGCAACAAAGTTACCGTTTTTGTACAGTGTCACTTCGGCGGCGTTGGTAAACGCATATACATCCCCGATCTGACCGCCCGGGTAGTCGCCGATGTCCATGGGAGAGCCCACTACGAGAACGGGCGTTTCCTCCTGCTGGCTGGCATACACAGCAGCGGCCAGCTTGGGGTTGCGGAAGGCATCCATGACACCGTGGTGGCAGACCCGGTCGCCGGAGCCGAAATCCTTGTGGGTGGGATAGTCGAACATACACCAGCCGAAGCAACCGGCGTGGTTGCCGTCAGCCATGGCATCGTTTAAGACCCGAGCGTGGCGCAGGGCGTGGTCTTGCCGTTTGCTCCAGGGGTCAAAGGATTTGGTGGGGAACATATGGCCGTTGTGCTCAGAAATAATGATGGCACTCCGGGCGGTGGGGGCTACCTTTTTCTTGGGGCGCACGCCACCGTTGTTGCCGGTGTGGGAGAAATCGTTGAAGGCATATACATCTTCTAAAAAATGGCTTTTTTCTAAGTAGCGAACACCGCTGGTGGGGCGGCTGGGGTCTAACTCGTGGGCGATGGCGTTGGTGCGGCGATACAGATCGTCGCAATCCTGACTTTCGTTGATCCGCACGCCCCACAGGATGATACTGGGATGATTGCGGTACTGCAGCACCATTTCCTTTACGTTTTCGCAGGCTTGCGCTTTCCAGGCTTCGTCGCCCAGGTGTTGCCAGCCGGGGATCTCGGTGAATACCAAAAGACCCAGCTTGTCACACTCGTCGATAAAATACTGGCTTTGGGGATAGTGGGAGGTGCGGACGGCCACGCAGCCAAGCTCTTCCTTTAGGATGCGGGCATCTTCTCGCTGGAGAGATTCCGGGGCGGCATAGCCAATGTAGGGATAGCACTGGTGGCGATTGAGGCCGCGGAGGAATGTTTTTTGACCATTGAGATAGAAACCATCTTCTTTAAATGCAATGTCCCGGAAGCCGAATTTTACTTCCTGCGTATCCACAGCCTTGCCGTAGCCATCCAGCAACTCGCATTTCAGGATGTAGCGATGAGGATCGTCACAGCTCCATAGTTTGGCGTCCGGCAAATATAGCCGGGCAGGGGAGGTGGTTTCCTTGGTCAAGAGGTTCCTGCCGTCCAGCTCGGTGATGGACAGACGGCAAAGATCGCTGCCGTTGGTGGTTACGGTGACTTCCGCTTCACGGCCCTGGGTGGTAACATATATATCCTCGATAAAGCTCTGCTCCCGCACATCCAGCCAAACTTCCCGGTACAGACCGCCATAGGTCAGATAATCAATGACAAAACCGAACGGGGGAATCTGGGGGTTTTCGGTGGTATCCAGCTTTACGGTGATGAGCGCATCTTCGCCGGGGGTAACCAGATCGGTGATCTCGCAGCGGAAGGCGGTGTAGCCGGTGCGGTGGTGGCAAGCTTCGACGCCATTGACATAAACGGTGGCGATGTGGGCAGCACCGTCAAATTGCAGGAACAGCCGTTTGCCGGCATATTCTGCCGGGATGGGCAGCTTTCGGCGGTAGCCACAAAGCATTTGATAGCTGTTGTGGTCAGCATAGTGCAGCGGGATTTCTTTTACGGTGTGGGGCAGGCGAACAGGGGTGGCGTCGCCCCGTCCTTGTCCAAAGTCTTCACTCCAATTTTCTACAAATTCCCAGTGATTGCATATAGATTGCAACATGGCGATTACCTCCTTGGGTAAGGTAAAATGTTGTTTACAAAGCCCTCCCCTCTGGGGAAGGCCTTGCGCCTTCGCGCTATAAACAACAATTTATAGGATCATTCTGATATATTATAACAGGGCGCATTGCGGTTTGCAATGCGCCCTGCCAAAGATTTGATTAAAGTGAGCTATAACCGTAGGAATTGACCAGGGCATCCAGCTTGACGCCTCGCTTGCAATAGGGGCAATCCCGATAGTCGTAGCTTTCGTAGTCCGGCAGATCCTTTACAGAGTAGATCGAGCGGACGGGGTAGCCCTGCACATCGTTGACGGCCCGGTAGATGGCTGCAATGCCGGCTACCATGCCGCCGTAGTATGTGATGGCCTGCATGGCCTGACGGGCGGTAGAGCCGGTGGTGACAGAGGCCATCAGGATCAGCACGTGCTTGTTGCGGATCATGGGCTGGATGTTGTCCCGGAAAATCATCTGGGAAGCGGGGCTTAATTCCGGCTCCACTACGTAGATGGTCTGGTGCTGGTTAACAGTGCGGAAGCCTGCCTGGGTCAGCCGCTCGGCAACAAAAGCACCCAAGACTGCGGTGCCGTCCAGACAGATGATGGTATCCACGGGGGTATTGTTAATGAAGTGGGACACCAACTCCCGGGCGCTGTCCTTTGCTTCGCTCAGACGGGTCTTTTGGAAGGTCACATCAATATAATAATTGATATGGCTGTGGTTGGTTGCGAAATGGCCGTGAGCGACACGCAGCGGCACATTGCCGCGACGCTGTTCCAGTTGTTTCAGTTCTACCATGGTGGATACCTCCTATACATGAATATTGTTCATCTTTCGCAAAAAGAAAAAACGTTTTTCGATACCGGCAAACAGCGTTTTCTTGCCGGCTACGAAAAACGCCTTTTTTCATTGTACCGCAACTTTGTTTCTTTTGCAAGAAAAAATACGCAGTAGAATTAGCTGAATTTCGAGGATTATTCTTGTACAATCTGCCGCTGCTTAAGCAGGGGAGCCTGGCGCAGGAACTGGCGGGAGATGATCGCACAGATCTCTTTGCGCTGGATCATGGCATGGACCTGGTCAAAGGTGACCCATTTGGCACCGTCGGTCTCGCCGGGCTGCAGCACAACCTGTTCCAGGGGAATTTCCCGGCGCAGACAGTAGTAATCGTAAAAGGCGGAGTTGTCCTTTCCGGACTCCAGCAGTTCGAATTCGGATTCCTCGGCACGGATGCCGGTTTCTTCAAAGAGCTCCCGTGCGATGGCCTGACGGCTGGTTTCGCCGGCCTTTGCGGCGCCGCCGGAATTCTCCCAGGTGCCGGCAAAGCTTTTTTGCGGGGCACGGCGGGTCAGCAGCAGATTGCCCTTGCCGTCGTAGACCCATACGCAGACCACAAGACCGTATTCGCCCTTGCGCCAGCGGTCGCCCCGGCGGTGAAGCCGCCCGGTCAGACGGCGATTTTCGTCATAAATGTCATTAAATTCCATGCGCCGTCCTCCTTGCGACAAATTACCTATACCATAATAACACGATTCCTGCAAAAAGCAAGCGGCAAATGCAGGGAAGGGCAGGGATCAATCCCTATTTGGCTTGTGTTATGCATAGGAAAACAAAAAAACCGGGGAAAAAACCCCGGAAATGCACAAAAAAAGATTGACAAATGGGCGAAGGTGTGATACGATGGTCATCCATAGTGTGATATTATGCCCATTTGTGCCCATTCTCATTTGGTGTCATCATAATACCACAGATTATGGCGGATGTCAAGAGCTAAGATTGTGGAAATTGACAACCGAACCTGGCGTATCATTCTTAAGCAACACATTTCGAAAGAAAGGCTGTGATGATCCATATGGCAATGGTCAAAGACGTAATGTACGGCAAGACCATGCGTAAGTCCTACGCAAAGTACAATGAGATCCTGGAAATCCCCAATATGCTGAAAATCCAGAAGGACTCCTATCAGTGGTTCCTGGAAGAAGGCCTGCGTGAGGTTTTCAAGGATGTCGGCACCATCACCGACTTCTCCGGCAAACTGGAGCTGAGCTTCCTGGATTACACCATGGAAGATAAGCCCAAGTACACCATCGAGGAGTGCAAAGAGCGTGATGCCACCTACGCCAAGCCCATCAAGGTGCGGGTGCGTCTGCGTAACACCGAAACTGAGGAAATCAAGGAACAGGAAATCTTCATGGGCGATTTCCCCATTATGACCAATGGCGGCACCTTTGTGATCAACGGTGCTGAGCGTGTCATCGTTTCTCAGATTGTCCGTTCTCCTGGTATGTACTACGGCCACGAGGTGGATAAGGCTGACCAGCACACCTATTCTGCTACCGTCATTCCTTACCGCGGCGCTTGGCTGGAGTATGAAACC
>JAZRBW010000125.1:0-3932 GCA_045635305.1 Faecousia sp.
TCATTTGGTCATCGCGAACCAGCGCGCACGCTGGTGTGGCGATCCCCAAAGGTTTTAGATCGTACTTTTCAATACGATTTTCCCTCTAACCGGGGGATTGCCACGTCGCCTTCGGCTCCTCGCAATGACCCAATGAGGGAGCGTTAAATCCCAATTTGGCAGGCTGAAAAGACGGCCTGTGGAAAACACAGGCCTTCTTTTTAGTCTGATTACTGCACTGCCAAACATTCATCCAGCTTTTCCTGGATGCGGCTTTTGACCAGGGCCGCCACATCGGTAGCAGTCATGCCCGCAAACTCTTCGTAGGCAATGGCTTTCAGATAGTGGATCTGCACTGTCATCCGCTTACTTCCCTTCTGGTCCAGCACCTTGAAGCTGTCCACAAAGGCGATGGGCACGATGGGGCACTTGGCCTTCACCGCGCAGCGGAAGCTGCCGCCGTGGAACTCGCCCATGGTGTTGCCCTGCTTACTGCGGGTGCCCTCGGGGAAGATCAGATAGTTTCTCCCCTTTTTCACTTCCTCAATAACCGCATTGATCACAGTCAGCGACTGCCGCACATCCTCCCGATCCATAGGGAAGGACTTTGTACACTGAATCACCTGCTTCAGGAACGGAATATTGGTCAGTTCCTTCTTCAGCACGCAGCCCATGGGCCGCTGGCACGTCGCTGCGATGGCCACCACATCAAACATTCCCTGGTGGTTGCCGTAGAGCATGAAGCCATCGGTTTGGGGCAAATTTTCCAGACCCGTCACCACCAGATCCAGGTTGCCTGCCCTGACAGCATGAACAAGTATCTTGTGGATATGATCCCACTTCTCCTGTTCCGGATACTCGTCGGTATGCCTGGCATAATGACACAGCTTGCCGTACAGCCCCGGCATACGGAAAATGTTCCCTAGTACCATTCTTACAATTCGGTTCATGTTCGTTCTCCTTGCGCGTTTTTCTATATATTAACACATGACACAATTCATGGCAATAGCTATCATAGAAAAGAAATGACCCTTGACCGCCGTACGTTTCGTACTGTAGCGACCAAGGGTCATTTCTCTTCTATCTTGATATCTAACATCACTGGTTAACCTCTCTTTCTGCGGATTCCGTATCAAACAAATCTCTTACGGTATCTTCTTTGCTATGCACTCAACAGGATTTGCAGGCTACGGTCATTGCTTGGGCTTCACCGAAATCTATGGACCATTCCCCGTCAGTCTTCCACATCGCCGCTGCACATCGAGCCATTACCAAAACATTTTCTCTCACTTTATTTCCCTTAAGCGGGAAGCTCTTATGTTGGAATTGTTCTTTCTGCTGTGGCGTTGTTTGGAATTTCCTATGGGCGCGCTGACCATGACCTGTGATTGTTTATTATCTTACGGCCCAGTTTATACTTTTTGTTCGTGCGATTGCATTCTTAAAGTTTTTCCGGTCCGGTCATTTGGTCTTTGCTGTTCGGTGTTCCCCTTTGTGTCTATACTATAACATAAGAAAGTTCCTTTTACAAGTTGGTATGTTGTATAAAATCGAGCGTTAGTCTTTGTGCAAAACACAAATTTACACAGGCGACGCACATCCCTGCTTGACAACCTGGTATCGGGTTTGATAGAATGATGGTGATGGTTCGTTTTTTGCGAACCGCTTTTTGTTGCATTTTTTCTGCGCAGCGTGTACAATGGCACTGGAGGTGGATTATGGAACTGCTACATATCTTTATGACTGCCCTCAATGCGGTGGTGCCTATCATTTTGCTGATTGGTCTGGGCTACATTCTTCGGCAGAAACACTTTTTAACCGACGGTTTTCTGCAGGTAGGTAACAAGCTGGTATTCAAACTGATGCTGCCCACCATGCTCTTTATCAACACCTATTCCATTCCTTCCCTGGCAGATATTCGCTGGGATATTACCGTATATGCCTCCCTCGCCGTCATTTTGATTTTCCTTCTGAGTTTGCTCACCGTCATCCGGACAACCGCCATCCCCCAGCGGCGGGGCGTAATATTGCAGTGCTGTTTCCGCAGCAATTTTGTCATCATCGGCCTACCCTTGGCCGCCTCCCTTGGCGGCAGCGATGCCGAAGCGGTGGCTGCCGTATTGTCCGCTGTCACGGTGCCCCTGTTTAATATTCTGGCGGTGATCGCCCTGTCTGTTTTTGTAGAAAGAAAAGAATCCCTGGCGCAAACGGCCAAAAGTGTCTTGCGGGGTATTCTGACCAACCCGCTGATCATTGCGGTGGCCATTGGCCTGAGCTGTTTGGTGCTGCGCTGGGTGCAGAAGCTGGCCTTTGGTCAGGTGGTATTTCGGTTGGATACCCAAACCGCCTTCCTGTTTGCTGCCCTTTCTACCTTAAAAAGCGGCACCACACCGGTAGCGCTGATGGTTCTGGGCGGACTGTTCACGTTCTCCGCAGTAAGGGAGCTGAAAAAGGAGATCCTTGCCGGCACCCTTTGGCGCATCGTTCTGTCCCCCATCCTTGGCATCGGCGGTGCGGTAGTACTGACCCATTTGGGCATCCTGCATTGCACAGGTGCGGATTACCCCGCGCTGATCGCATTGTTCGGCTCTCCTGTGGCGGTATCCAGCGCCATCATGGCCAAGGGCATGGGCGGCGACGAGCAGTTGGCTACCCAGCTGGTAGTCTGGACCACCCTGTTTTCCGCCATTACCGTATTCTTAACAGTCTGCATCCTCATGGCCACCGGCCTGATCCCCATTTGATAGAATTTCAAATTGGGATTTAACGCGCCGATAGATCGGTCATCGCGAACCAGTGCGCACACTGGTGTGGCGATCCCCGAAGGGTTTTGGCAGTACTTTTCAATACGGTTTTCCCTCTAACCGGGGGATTGCCACGTCGCTTCGCTCCTCGCAATGACCAAATGGAGAGAGCGATAAACGAAAATTTGAAATCCTTATACTGTACAAAAAATCCCCAGCCGGATGGCTGGGGATTTTTCTGTTAGGTAGTGGTAAGAATTACTTGCCAGCGTTGGCGATCTGAGCAGCCACTTCGTCAGCAAAGTTCTCTTCCTTCTTCTCAATGCCCTCGCCCTTGATGTAGTGCACGGCATTGACGAAGGTCACCTTGCCGCCCAGCTTCTTGCCGGCGTCAGCGATGTAACCCTCAACAGGGCCCTGGAACAGGTCGCCACGGACGAAGTCCTGCTGCATCAGGCAGATCTCCTTGAAGAAGGCGTTGATCTTGCCGGCAGCGATCTTCTCCTTGACCTGAGCGGGCTTGGAAGCCATCTTGGGATCGTTGTCCATCAGAGCGACCTGCACGGCCATCTCCTTGTCCACCTCAGCCTGGGGAACCAGAGCCTTGTCCCAGTACTTAGCGCCCATAGCAGCGATCTGCATAGCCACGTTCTTGCCGATCTCGGTAGCGTCGATGTCGCCCTCAACAGCCAGGTTGACCAGAACACCGTGGGTGCCGCCAGCGTGAACGTAAGCGACGGAGGTGTTCTCAGCGAAGCGGTCGAAGCGGCGGATCTGCATATTCTCGCCGATGGACATGACCTTCTCCTGCATGATCTCGGTAACGGTCAGCTCGGAGTTGGGGTACTTGGCAGCCTTCAGAGCATCCACATCAGCGGGATTCTCCTTGGCAACAACGACAGCCAGGTTCTTGACCAGATCCATGAAGGAATCGGTCTTAGCAGCGAAGTCGGTCTCGGAGTTGACCTCGATCACGACACCCACGCCACCCACGACGGTAGCGTAAGCAACGCCTTCAGCGGCGATACGGCCGGCCTTCTTGGCAGCCTTTGCCAGGCCCTTTTCACGCAGCCAGTCAATGGCGGCGTCCATATTGCCGTCGGTAGCAGCCAGAGCTGCCTTGCAGTCCATCATACCAACGTTGGTCATTTCGCGGAGCTTCTTAACGTCCTGTGCGGTAAAAGCCATTTTCGTTTCCTCCTAAAGTAA
>JAZRBW010000126.1:0-38044 GCA_045635305.1 Faecousia sp.
CGATCCGACTTGCTTCGCAACTACCTGCGCACCGCCGTTGAGATCGACGAGGATAAGCCCGTTCTGGTTGACAAGTATATCGAAGGCCGTGAAGTAGAGATCGACGCCATCTGCGATGGCCGGGATGTGTTCGTTCCCGGCATCATGGAACTGGTGGAGCGCACCGGTGTCCACTCCGGTGACTCTATCTCCGTCTATCCTCCCTTCTCCATCAGCAACAAGGTCAAGGGCATCATCCTGCAGTATGCCAAGAAGCTGGGTCTGGGCATCGGCATCGTAGGCCTGTTCAATATCCAGTTCATCGTCGATAAGGATGACAATGTGTTCATCATCGAAGTCAACCCCCGTTCCTCCCGTACCGTTCCCTTCCTTTCTAAGGCCACCGGCTACTCCCTGGCGGACATTGCCACCGAGGTCATCCTGGGCAAGAGCCTGAAGGAACAGGGCATCTTCGACATTTACCCTGCCGAGAAGGATCGCTTCTATGTAAAGGCTCCCGTCTTCTCCTTTGCCAAGCTGCGTGGCCTGGACGCCTACCTGTCCCCCGAAATGAAGTCCACCGGCGAAGCCATCGGGTATGACCGCACCATGACCAGAGCCCTGTATAAGGCTCTGCAGGCTAGCGGTATGCATCTGCAGAACTACGGCACTGTGCTGGCCACCATCGCTGACCGGGACAAGGAAGAGGCGCTGCCGCTGATCCGCCGGTTCTATCAGCTGGGCTTCAACATTGAAGCCACCCGTGGCACCGCCCGTTTCCTGAAGGAAAACGGCATCCGCACCCACGCATTGGATAAGATCAGCGACGGCAGCGAGGAGATCCCCAACGCTCTGCGTCAGGGCCACATCGCCTATATCATCAACACCCGTGATCCCGCCGACAGCGCCAGCGACGGTCTGCAGATCCGCCAGGTGGCCACCGAAAACAATGTTTCCCTGTTCACCTCCCTGGATACCGTGAAGGCCCTGCTGGATGTGCTGGAAGAAACTACGCTGACGATTTCCACCATCGACGCGTAATACAAACTATGTAGGGGCCGATGCCCCCATCGCCCCCCGACAGCAACGACGCGGCATTAGGGCCGATGTAGGCATCGGCCCCTACCATTACATTCCCCCACGAACACAAAGGAGGAACTATGAAACAAGGAATTTTCACCATCGTCAGCAATAGCGCGCTGACGGATGTAGTATACAAGATGGTTTTGGAGGGCGACACCTCCGCCATCACAAACTGCGGTCAGTTTGTGGATCTGCGGCTGCCGGAAAAGTATCTGCGGCGCTCCATTTCTGTCTGCGATTATGACGAAAGCACCCTGACCCTCATCTACAAGGTGGTGGGAAGCGGTACCGAAATTATGGCAAATCTGCCCGTTGGAACCAAGCTGGATGTGCTGACCGGCCTGGGCAACGGCTACGACACCTCCCTCTCCGGCGACCGTCCGGTGCTGGTGGGCGGCGGCGTGGGCGTACCTCCCATGTACAACCTGTGCAAGAAGCTGGTAGCCCAGGGCAAGCATCCCCAAGTGGTGCTGGGCTTCAATGTGGCAAACGAAATCTTCCTGGCCGACCAGTTCAAGGCCCTGGGCGTGGATGTGCACATCGCCACCGCTGATGGCAGCGTGGGCACCAAGGGTTTCGTAACCGATGTGATCAAGAATCTCAGCTATACCTATTTCTACTCCTGCGGCCCCATGCCCATGTTCAAGGCCATGGAAAATGTGATGCAGACCTCCGGTCAGTATTCCTTCGAGGAGCGCATGGGCTGCGGCTTCGGCGCCTGCATGGGCTGCACCATTCAGACCAAGGTCGGCTACAAGCGGGTGTGCAAGGATGGGCCCGTATTTTTCCGTGAGGAGGTGTTCGGATGAGCACGAAGGTAAATCTTTGCGGCATTGAGCTGGATAATCCCGTGATCCCCGCCTCCGGCACCTTCGGCTTCGGCAAGGAGTTTGCGGAGCTGTATGACATCAACTGCCTTGGTACCTTCTCCTTCAAGGGCACTACTTTGGATCCCCGTTTCGGCAACCCCACGCCCCGTATCGCCGAGTTTGACGGCGGTATGCTCAACGCCGTAGGTCTGCAGAATCCCGGTGTGGATCATGTGATCGCCCACGAGCTGCCGGAAATGAAGGAATTTTTCCATAAGCCTGTCATGGCGAATATCAGCGGTTTCTCCATTGAGCAGTATGTGAAGACCTGCGAAAAGCTGGACAAGGAAGAACAGGTGGGCTGGCTGGAAGTGAATATCTCCTGCCCCAATGTCCATGGCGGTGGCATGAGCTTTGGTACGGATCCCGGCTGCGCCAAGGAAGTGACCCAGGCGGTCAAGGCCGTCACCACCAAGCCCGTGATCGTAAAGCTGAGTCCCAATGTCACTGACATTTGCGCCATCGCCCGTGCTGTGGAAGAAGGCGGCGCCGACGCCGTCAGTCTCATCAACACAGTGCTGGGTATGCGGATCGACCTGAACCGCAAAAAGCCCATTATCGCCAACAAGACCGGCGGCATGAGCGGCCCCGCGCTGCTGCCTCTGGCGGTGCGCATGGTCTACCAGGTCTATGAAGCCGTGCAGATCCCCATCGTGGGTATGGGCGGTGTCAGCAAAGCCGAAGATGTGATCGAGCTGATGCTGGCGGGCGCTACCGCAGTGGAAGTGGGCGCTGCCAATCTGGTTGACCCCTTCGCCTGCAAGCGGATCATTGAGGATCTGCCTGCCGTTATGAAAAAGTACAAAATTGAAAATTTGAAAGATATTATTGGAGGTGCCCACTAATGGGAAAAGACGTAATCGTAGCCTGTGACTTCGCCAGCCGCGAAGCAACCCTGAACTTTCTGGACAAGTTCACCGGAAGAAAGCCCTTTGTGAAGATCGGCATGGAGCTGTACTATGCAGAAGGCCCCGCCATCGTAAAGGAAATCAAGGCCCGTGGCCACAAGATCTTCCTGGATCTGAAGCTGCACGACATCCCCAACACCGTTAAGAAGGCCATGAGCGTCCTGTCGGGTCTGGATGTGGACATCACCAACCTCCACGCCGCCGGCACCAAGAATATGATGAAGGCCGCCCTGGAAGGCCTGACCCGCCCCGACAGCACCCGTCCCCTGCTGATCGCCGTGACCCAGCTGACCTCCACCGACCAGGAGAGCATGGAAAACGATCTGATGATCCACGCTCCCATTGACGAAGTGGTCATGCACTACGCCAAGTGCGCTGAGGAATCCGGTCTGGACGGCATCGTCTGCTCCCCTCTGGAAGCAGGCAAGGTTCACGAGAAGTGCGGCAACCCCTTCCTGCCCATCACCCCGGGCGTTGCCTTTGCTGATGGCGATGTGGGCGACCAGAAGCGCGTCATGACCCCCGCCGCCGCCAAGGAGATCGGCTCCGACTACATCGTGGTGGGCCGTCCCATCACCGCCGCCGCTGACCCCGTAGCAGCCTACGAGCGCTGCGTGGCTGAATTCTGTGACTAAACAATGCGCTGTCATCGCGAGCCAGTGTGCACACTGGCGTGGCGATCCCCCAAATGTTTTGATGCCCTAGGGGATTGCCACGGCCCCTTCGACTACGCTCAGGATCCTCGCAATGACAGAAGTTTTGAAAAGGAGAATAAATATGGAAGCCTATAAGAGAGAGTTTATTGAATTCCTGCAGGGTGCAGGTGTTTTGAAGTTTGGCGATTTCACCGCCAAGTCCGGCCGCAAGATCCCCTATTTTGTCAACGCCGGCATGATCAAGACCGGTGATCAGATCACCAAGATGGGCGAGTTCTACGCCAAGGCCTACATGGACAAGCTGGGCAAGAAAGAAACTGTGCTGTACGGCCCTGCCTACAAGGGCATCAGCCTGTCCATTTCCGCTGCTGTGGCCCTGAGCAAGAACGGCCTGAACCTGCCCTTCTTCTTCAACCGCAAGGAAGTGAAGGATCATGGCGAGGGCGGCACTTTTGTCGGCTATGTGCCCCAGGCCGGCGAAGAGATCGTCATCATTGAGGACGTCATCACCGCAGGCACCGCCATCCGCGAGAGCATGGAAATTTTGAGCCATCTGGAAGGTACCAAGGTCATCGCCACCTTCATCATGGTGGACCGCAAGGAAAAGGGTCAGGGCGAAAAGGGCGCTATGCAGGAGATCGAGGAGCAGTTCGGCTTCCCCGTCTACTCCGTTGTGGATGTGTATGACATCATCGAGTATCTGGAAGAAGACTCTGCCAACGCTGAAAATGTGACCCGCATCAAGAATTACCTGGCCGTTAACGGAGCGAAGTAATATGAGAAGCCTGATTTCCATTCTGGATTTTTCCGTTGAAGAGCTGGATCAGCTGATCGAAACCGCTAAGGACATCGCGGCCCATCCGGAAAAATATCACGACGCCTGCCGTCATAAGACTCTGGCTACATTGTTCTTTGAACCCTCCACCCGCACTCGTCTCAGTTTTGAAGCTGCCATGCTGGAGCTGGGCGGAAACGTGCTGGGCTTCAGTGAAGCCGGTTCTTCCTCCGCCGCCAAGGGCGAGAGCGTATCCGACACCGCCAAGACGGTGAGCAACTACGCGAACATCATCGCCATGCGTCACCCCAAGGAGGGCGCACCCTATGTTGCCAGCCGTGGCGCCACCATTCCCGTCATCAATGCCGGTGACGGCAGCCACCAGCATCCGACCCAGACTTTGGCCGACCTGCTGACCATCTCCCGTGAGATGGGTCGTCTCAGCAACATGACCATTGGTCTGTGCGGCGACCTGAAGTACGGCCGCACCGTGCATTCTCTCATCGAGGCAATGAGCCGCTATGCGGGCATCCGCTTTGTGCTGATCTCCCCCAAGGAGCTGATGCTGCCGGATTTCGTGCGTATCGGCGTACTGGATAAGCACAACATTCCCTATGAGGAAGTTACCTCTCTGGAGGACGCCATTCCTTCCCTGGATGTGCTGTACATGACCCGTATCCAGCGGGAGCGGTTTGACGACCCTGCCGAATACGAGCGGCTGAAGGACAGCTATGTGCTGACCGCTGAGAAAATGGAACTGGCGAAGGCGGATATGGCTGTGCTGCATCCCCTGCCCCGTGTCAACGAGATCAGTGTGAAGGTGGACGACGATCCCCGGGCCGCCTACTTCCGCCAGACCCTGAACGGCAAGTTCATGCGCATGGCGCTGATTTTGAAGCTTCTGGATGAGACAAAGCGGAATCCCATCCGTAATGAGATCGATACCGACGGCTGGGTCTACGACAAGGTTTGCCGCAATGCCAAGTGCATCGTCCAGACTGAGCAGGAGCTGCCCCAGGCAGCCAAACTGTCAGAAGGCACTTATCGCTGTGTCTACTGCGAGCAAAAGGTATAATGACAAACGGACGCGGCAACGCGTCCGTTTTATTTCCTATGAAAATGGTTGACTTTTCTGCCGGTTGGGAATAAAATGAGTTGCGTATGCTGCAAGAAAGGAGGAGTCTGTCCATGTTCTCCAGAACAAATAAATTACTGTGTCTGATTCTGATCATCGCGGTTTTGGCCGGTGTATTTACCGGTTGCCAAATCCAAGCAGCCGGTGCAGCAAACAGCACTGCCGGGACAATGGCTTCCTCCTCTTCCGCCACTTCGCCCACGGTTCCCCCAACGGAGACAGCGCCTGCGCGTCCTGCGCTTCCGGAGGCAGAACCGCTCCCCTCTGGCTCGCCGCCTACGCTTCAGCTTCCCACATCCCAAGAGCCTCCCAAGCCCGATGTGGTCATTCCTAAGCTGAACGCGAAGAATTACTTTATTTTTGACACCCGAACCGATGATTTTCTGTACATCAGCAGCAATATAGACAAGACCCTTTATCCAGCCAGCATCACCAAGCTGTTTACCACCTATGTGGCACTGCAGTATCTGGATGCAGATACCGTCATTACCGTAGGTGCTGAGCTAAACTATGTGGCGTCCGATGCTTCCACCGCCGGTTTTCACAAAGGAGACCGTGTCAGCGTCAAGTCGCTGGCCTACGGTGCACTGCTGCCCAGCGGCTGTGACGCTTCCTACATTCTGGCTGCTGCCGCAGGTCGGGTCATTCTCGGCGACAAAAACGCCACCGCAAAAAGCGCCATCAACGCGTTTATGAAGGAATGCAACCGCACGGCAAAGGAATTGGGGATGAAAAACACCCATTTCGTCACACCGGACGGCTATCACGATGCCGATCACAAGGTGTCCATGCAGGCCTTTGCCATCATCGCCAAATGCAGCCTGGAAAACAAGGTGATTGCCAAGATTACCGCGACTCCCCAGGCCACCGTTACATACAAAAACAGCAGCGGCAAAACCTGCACCAAAACCTACACCAACACCAACTACTGCATTCAATCCGGCAGCAAGTATTATTCTTCTGCCTGCGTTGGCTTGAAAACCGGCTTTACCGATGCGGCAGGCTATTGCCTGCTGACGGCATATAAAGTAGATGGGCGCTATATCATCGTGGGCATCTTTGGTTGTAACGACAGTCAAAAGCGTTTTCAGGATGCCAATAAACTGTTCGAAGCTTATCTTCCCTATTTATAAATAAATCCCCGACTTTCTGAGAAGAAGTCGGGGATTTTCTTATCCTTGGTATTTCGGCTCGCAGGTCAGGTTGACGCCAAGCCGCTTAAAGGTATTCTCATCTACACTGGAGAGCATCACCGTGGAATGGACATCGCATCCACGGAGCTTGCTCAGCTGCTGCATGGCCATCTCCGCCATAGGATTGGTAGCGGCGCAGATGGACAGGGCGATCAGCGTTTCGTCCGTGTGCAGGCGCGGATTGCGGTTGCACAGGTGGTCCACCTTCAGATGCTGGATGGGATCCAAAACCACAGGCGCGATCAAGTGGAGTTCATCCGGCATACCGGCAAGCTTCTTCAGCGCATTCATCAGCAGTGCAGAGGATGCGCCCAGCAGATCGGAGGTCTTGCCCGTAACAATGGTTCCGTCCGGCAGCTCCATAGCCGCAGCCGGAGCTTCTGTCAGCGCCTCACGCTCCAGCGCAGGCTTCACCACACGGCGAATATCCGTGGTAACGCCAACCTTGCGCATCAGCAGTTCCAGCTTGCGCACCGTCTCATCGCTGCCCTTGCCCTGTTTGCTGGCGCAAAGCGCAGTATAGTAACGGCGGACAATCTCCTGGCAGGCAGCCTCCTTGGCAGCATCCGCATCAATGATACAGCTGCCCAGCATATTGACGCCCATATCCGTGGGGGATTTATAGGGGCACTCACCCAGGATTTTTTCAAACATGGCAACCAGCACCGGGAACGCTTCCACATCCCGATTATAGTTGACGGTAGTCACACCGTAGGCCTCCAGATGGAACGGATCTATGAGGTTCACATCGCTCAGATCCGCGGTAGCTGCCTCGTAAGCCAGGTTAACAGGATTATTCAGGGACAGATTCCATACCGGGAAGGTCTCAAACTTTGCATAGCCGGCTTTGACGCCCCGCTGATGCTCATGATACAGCTGGCTGAGACAGGTGGCCAGTTTGCCGCTGCCGGGGCCGGGGGCGGTCACCACCACCAGCTCGCGGGTGGTTTCGATATAGTCATTCTTTCCAAAGCCCTCACTGCTGACCACATGGGCAGTATCGCCGGGATAGCCGGCAATGGCATAGTGATGGTAGACCTTTATATCCATGGTCTCCAAACGGGCCTGGAACGCACGGGCAAAGGCCTGACCGTGATACCGGGTCAGCACCACACTGGAAACATAAAGACCGAAGTCCCGGAAAATATTGATCAGCCGGATCACATCCCGGTCGTAGGTAATGCCCAGGTCGCCACGAATTTTGTTCTTTTCAATATCATCGGCATTGATGGCGATGATCACCTCCACCTGCTCCTTCATCTGCAGCAGCATACGCAGCTTGGAATCGGGCTGGAAGCCGGGCAAAACCCGGGAAGCATGGTTATCATCGTAGAGTTTGCCGCCAAATTCCAGATACAGCTTACCGCCGAACTGGGCAATGCGCTTCTTGATATGCTCAGATTGGGTGCGCAGATATTTATCGTTGTCAAACGCTTTTTTCATCATATCCAAACGCCTCTTTTCGAAAAACTACCTTTCATTTTACACCATTTTTCCCGCAAAAGCAAGGCTATTTCTCTTCCAAATCGGAAAAATACTGACGAAAAATGTAGCCATATTGCACACTTGTTTTGTATGCCGGTTCATGGTATAATTAGGAAAACATTTATGGAGGTGTTTTCTATGGAATTTTCCGTCAATCATCCGATTTTATTCATTCTGGTTGGCATTTTGATCGCGGTGGTGCTGGGTCAGTCCGTCTATTTCCTGGTAAAGGCCCTGCGTCGCAGCAAGGAGCTGGGTATGGATCAGACCAAAATCAAAAAGGCCATGAAAACCGCTGCCATCTTCACCATTGCGCCTGCGGTGGCAATTGTGGTCAGCGTAGCCATCCTCAGCAAGAAGCTGGGTCTGGCATTGCCCTGGCTGCGGCTGAGTGTAGTGGGCTCCATGAGCTATGAGACCATCGCCGCCAACAACGCCCTGTCCGCCATGGGTCAGAGCCTGGGTTCTGAGGTAGCGCTTACTGCACAGCAATATTTGAATGTGCTGCTGGTGATGACCGTTTCCATCATGGTCGGCATTTGGCTGGTACCGGCCATCGGCAAAAAGCTGCAAAATGGCATGGCAAATCTGGGCAAGCGGGATGCCAAATGGGCCGAAATCTTCCAGAACGCCTTGTTCATTGGCATGATCTCCGCCTTCCTGGGCTTTGTATTCTGCGATGTATCTCGCCTTTGGCGTGCGGATGCCAGCGGCTTCGTGACAGAAACCGAGAAGGTCTTTAACGAAGTGGGCCAGCAAGTGGAGCAAGAGGTGGCATACAGCGCCACTTCCGGCCTGATTCCGGTATGTGTCATGTTGGTTTCTGCCCTTGTGATGGTTGCCTGCGGTCTGCTGATGAAAAAACCCAAGCTGAAGTGGCTCAGCGAATATGCGCTGCCCATCTCTCTGATTCTGGGTATGGCCGCCGCCGTTCCTCTGAGCGCGTGGCTGAGCTAAGGAGGTGCTGATATGAAGAAGAATTTGAGCTACATGGATTCTGTCCACCGGGACGGTACCATCTGGAATTTGAGTGTGATGGTGCTGCTGTTCGCCTTCCCCGTCTGCGTGGGACTGATTTTTGGCGTCATGCCGGACTGGGCTGCGCTGGGCACCGGATTCCTTGCTACCGCGCCTATGTACTGGGCTGTTGGCGTAATTGAAACCGTCACCTTCGTGCCCATGCTGGGCGCCGGCGGTTCCTACTTAAGCTTCGTTACCGGCAATATTTCCAATTTGAAGCTGCCTTGTGCCATCAACGCACTGGAGCAAAATGAAGTCAGTGCCAGCAGCGAGGAAGGCGAGGTCATTTCCACCATCGCCATCGCTGTTTCCAGCATCGTAACTACGCTTATCATCATTATCGGCATTATCTGCATCGTGCCCCTGACACCCATTCTGCAGGCACCTGTGCTGCAGCCTGCCTTTGAGCAGATCCTTCCTGCCCTGTTTGGCGGTCTGGGTGTGGCATTTGTCAGCAAGAACTGGAAGATCGCTGTGGCGCCTATTGTGCTGATGCTGGTGCTGTTCATCTTTGTGAGCGCGCTGAATGCCGGTACGGTGGGAATTATGGTGCCGGTATCCGCCCTGTTCACCATTGCCGTGGCGCGGATAATGTATAAGAAGGGGGCGCTGTAAATGGTAGGCTGCATTCTTTTGGGGCTGGCAGCCTTGTTTCTGGCAGTCATCCTTGTGCGCACCCTCCGCTTCCGTCCGAAAGCACAGCCCACGGTATCTCCTGCGCCTGTGGAATTTGACCGGCAGGCCGCCATTGATGCTTTGGCGCAGCTGATTCGCTGCAAAACTGTTTCCTATTCCGATCACAGCCTGGAAGATGACGCAGAATTCGAAAAGCTGATCGGTCTGCTGCCAGGTCTCTATCCCAAGGTATTTGAAGTTTGTTCCATGGAGCGTTTGCCTGACCGGGCGCTGCTGCTGCGCTGGCCCGGAAAGCACAGCGATGCTCCCAGTGTTATGATGGCGCATTACGATGTGGTGCCGGTGGATGCGGAAAAATGGGAAAAGCCCCCCTTTGCAGCCCTGATTGAGGACGGCCATATGTGGGGACGGGGCACCCTGGACACCAAGGGCACTTTCAACGGCATTTTCTCCGCCGCCAATCACCTGATCGGGCAGGGCTTTGTACCGGAAAACGATATGTATTTCGCCTTTTCCGGTGGTGAGGAAGTCAACGGTAAGGGTGCGCCCAACATCGTGCAGTATTTTATCGATCACGGTATTCAGCCTGCCCTTGTTGTGGACGAAGGCGGTGCTGTGGTGGAGAATGTGTTCCCCGGTGTGAAAAAGCCCTGCGGCATGATCGGCATTGCGGAAAAGGGCATGATCAACGCCCAATACCGCTGTACTTCCGGTGGCGGTCACGCCTCTGCGCCCAAGCCCCACACACCTGTGGGGGTTCTGGCAAGGGCGTGCACAAAAGTGGAAGGCAAGCCTTTCAAAATGCACATCACCAAACCGGTTGCCGCCATGTTTGATACCCTGGGCCGCCACTCCACCTTCCTTTACCGGATGATCTTCGCCAATCTTTGGTGCTTTGGCTGGGTACTGGATGTACTGGGCAAAACCTCCGGTGGAGAAATGAACGCATTGCTGCGTACCACTGTAGCTTTTACCCAAATGGAAGGCAGCTCCGCCCGAAATGTGATCCCCACAGAAGCGAAAATGGTGTCGAATATGCGGCTGAATCCCGCAGACTCCGTTGACTCCGCCCTTGCTTATCTGCAAAAGACGGTAGGCGACGGCGCGGTTGAGATCACCGCGCTGGAATTCCAGGAGCCCAGCCGCATCTCCCGGGTAGATTGCGCGGCGTGGGATACGGTAGCTGCCGCGGTATCCGAAACCTGGCCTGGCTGTATCGTCACGCCCTATCTAATGGTGCAGTGCTCTGACTCGCGCCACTATGGCCGCATTTCCGACCGGGTATACCGTTTCTCCGCCATGGATCTGACCAGCGAAGAACGGGCCACCATCCACGGCAACAACGAGCGCATCCGTCTGGAAACCATTGGCAAGGCAGTGGAATTCTATATCCGTCTGATGCAAAAATGCTGATAACCAAACTCCGGGCCGTTCAAATACAACCCGGAGTTTTTCATCGAAATTCACACAATACCGGGTCAAAGGCGCGCCAAAGGTATATTTTTCTTGCTTTTTTGTTCGCAGTATTGTAAGATAATGTGTAAGATTTTGAGGAGGGTGTATTATGCAATTCCCAAATGCTGCTTATGCTTTTCAAATTCAAGGCAATCCGATCGCCTGCCGGGAGTTTGGCTCAGGCCACATCAACCAAACCCTGAAGCTGGAAACCGACGCAGGTGCCTGCTATATCCTGCAGAAGATCAATCAATATGTCTTCCGCAAGCCGATTCAGTTGATGGAAAACGCCTGCGCTGTTACAGATTTTCTGCGTGCAAAAGACCCGGATCCCCGTCATAGCCTCCGCTTTATTTCCGCGTTGGATGGCAAGGGCTATCATATTGACGCAGAGGGCGATTTTTGGCGAATGTACAGATTTATGGAAGGCATTTCTCTGGACATCCCGGAAACAGAGGAAGATTTCTACCAGAGCGCATTGGCTTTCGGCAACTTCCAGATGCTGCTGGCAGATTTCCCTGCCGAAACACTGCATGAGACCATTCCGGAATTTCATAACACCATCGACCGCTACCGCCTGCTGAAGGAGTCCATTCAGGCAGATGCCTGCGGCCGGCTGAAGGATGTTGGGCCGGAAGTGGATTTTCTGATGCAGCACGAGCAAATGGCCTGCACCCTGCAGCATATGCGTCAGGAGGGCAAGCTGCCCCTGCGGGTAACCCACAATGACACCAAAATGAACAATGTGCTGTTGGATCGTAAGACGCGCCAATATCTTTGCGTTCTGGATCTGGACACGGTGATGCCCGGCCTGAGCCTGTACGATTTCGGCGACTCTATCCGCTTTGGCGCGGCCACCGCCGCCGAGGATGATCTGTCCATTCAGATGGATTTGCACCTGTTTGAGGTCTACACCAGAGGTTTTCTCACCGCCGCCACCAATTTGACGGAGGCGGAGGTGGATATGCTGCCGCTGAGCGCCGTCACGCTGACTGTGGAGACCGCAGCACGCTTTTTGAAGGATCATTTAGACGGGGATCTGTATTTCAAGATCCACTATCCCCATCAGAATTTGACACGCGCCCGTGCGCAGATCCATCTGGCTGCCGACATGATCCAAAAGCTGGATGAAATGCACAAGATCGTTTCCCGCATTCGTGCCGAATCTGCCAGTGCGTAAATTGAGGTTTTCTTATGCTTCGCAAGTACATCGGTGACAGGGCTTTTTACCGGCGGGTAATCGCCGTGGCCCTGCCCATCATTATTCAGAACGGCATCGCCAACTTCGTTTCCCTGCTGGATAATATCATGGTTGGCCAGGTCGGCCAGATTCCCATGAGCGGTGTTGCCATTGTCAACCAGCTGCTGTTCGTTTTCAATCTGTGTGTGTTCGGAGCCATCTCCGGTGCAGGTATTTTCACCGCCCAGTTCTACGGTTCCGGCAACCACGAAGGCGTGCGCCATACCTTCCGCTTCAAGCTGATCATTGGTGCACTCATCAGCGCATTGGGTGTCGGTATTTTCCTGCTGGCAGGTGACAGCCTGATCGGTCTGTATCTGACCGGCGAAGGCGACCAGGCAGATGCGCAGCGTATCCTAATGTGCGGCATGGAATATCTGCTGGTGATGCTTTGGGGTCTGCCCGCCTTCGCCATTTCCAATGCCTACGCCAGTACCCTGCGGGAATCCGGTGAGACCGTAGTTCCCATGATCGCCAGCATCAGCGCTGTGTTCGTCAATTTAGCCCTCAACTGGGTGCTGATTTTCGGCAATTTGGGCGCGCCCGCCTTGGGTGTTACAGGCGCGGCCATCGCCACGGTCATTTCCCGGTATGTGGAGCTCCTCATTGTTGTGATGTGGACCCATCTGCACGGAAGCAAAATGCCCTTCATTCAGGGTGCTTACCGCTCTTTCCGCATCCCAGGCAGACTGCTCAGGCAGGTGATCGCCAAGGGTATACCGCTGCTGGCCAATGAGGCTCTGTGGTCCACCGGTATGGCAGTCATGAATCAGTGCTACTCTACCAAGGGACTGGATGTGGTGCCCGCCCAGCAGATTTCCAGCACCGTATATAATCTTGGCAGCGTGGTTTTCCTTGCCATGGGCAGCGCTGTCGGCATCATCATCGGGCAGATGCTTGGCTCCGACGAATCGGAGGAGACGATACGGGACACTGACCGAAAGCTTATCTTTGCCTCGGTTGTATCCTGCGTATTCTTTGGCGGCCTGATGATCGCCATCTCTCCCCTGTTCCCCCAAATGTACGATGCCACCGACTCGGTAAAAAACCTGGCCACCCAGCTCATCTGCATTGCCGCTGTTATACTGCCCTTCAACGGCTACACAAACGCCGCCTATTTTACGCTCCGTTCCGGCGGTCAAACTCTTGTCACCTTCCTGTTTGACAGCTGCTTTGTGTGGACCGTGTGCGTGCCCTTGGCCTTTATCCTCAGCCGTTTCACCAATCTGCCCATTCTGCCGCTGTATTTCATCTGCTGTGCCACGGATCTGGTCAAATCCATTCTGGGCGCGATCATGATCAAACAGGGTAAATGGATGCAGAATCTCACCGCCAAATAAGCATTACAGGCATCGGAAAATTTCCGATGCCTGTATTTTTTCAGATCCAGCTTCCGTCGCGCATCTGCAGGACGGTATCCGCCTGTTCTGCCACCGCAGGGTCGTGGGTAACGATAATCACGGTACAGCCGTCATCATGGGCAAGACTTTTGAGGATTTTCACAATATTGCGGGTATTGGTGGAGTCCAGATTGCCGGTAGGCTCGTCCGCAAGGATAATCTTGCAGCCCTGGGCCAGGGTACGGGCAATGGCCACGCGTTGCTGCTCGCCGCCGGACAGGTGGCTGGGCAGCCGTTTATCATAGGTTTCCGGCAATTCCACACGCTCCCGGGCAGTGCGTGAAACTTGCGCCACTTCCTTTTTTGATACCTTCTTCACTTCCAGCGGGTAACGGATATTTTCCTGAACCGTCAGCAACGGGAACAGATTGTAGTTCTGATAAATGACACTCACCGCATCCCGGCGCATTTTATTCCGATTCCACTCCTTGGTGGACTTGCCATCAATGATGATCTCGCCTTCCGTAGGCAGATCCAGACCTGCCATCAGCGACAGGAGGGTGGTTTTACCGGAACCGGATTTTCCGATGATGGCATAGCATTTCCCCGGTTCGAAATCATAGGATACATTATCCACCGCCCGAACGGTTTGGAATTTACCTTTATAGCTGTAGGATACATTTTTCAGAGAGATGCTCATATTATTCATCCTCCTTAATGGTTGTCAGTAGATTTTTGCACAGGAAGATCACCATGGCAACGCTAAGACCCACAAAATAGATGCAGCCGAACAATGCCAGCTTTTTCATCGGTTGCCATAGGAAGTATGCGCCGCCAAGGGCAATGCCCGCTGCCACGCAGGCGATCTGTTCCAGCGCCAGCTCCAGGAAAATGGCCACATGGGACGCACCCATGGTGCGCATGATCGCAATTTCCCGTTTCCGGGCACGGATCACCAAAAAGCCTGTCAGAAAGCCTGCGCCTGCAGACAGAACGAACACAACCGCCGAAGCCAACTGATTGAGCTGCATACTGTTTTTCATGTTGCTCTCCAGATTGCGGAGCATATAATCGTCGATGTCCAAGGCATACAGATAATATTCGTAGGCGATATGATCCCAGGGCGTTTTTTCTCCGGCAGGATTAGGCTCGGCAAACCACTTGGCTGCCACTTCACGCAGCTGGGGCAGACTGTCGTTGTCGTTGAGCACCGCGCAAATTTCTTCCAGACTTTTAGAGGCGCCAAGCTCTGCATAGATCTGATACATCACAGGATAGGGACAATAAAGCCGTGTGTTGCCTTTATCCACATAGTAGCCGGCCACGGTAAGCGTCTTATGGGATGTGTTGGTGGATACTTGCAATCCCACCGCATAAGTATGAGTGAAGGTCAGTTCGAACTGCTGCTCATCCTTCATGGACTCCGGCACCAGACAGATCAGCTCCTGAGTTCCCAAAACGCTCTCGTCATAACCTTCAAACCAGTGGACTTCGCCGCCCCAGTCTTCTGTCAGTTCCTCGGCAACATAGAACGAGCCGATGCCCGCCACCGTGATTTCATTGCGTTGCTCGTAAAAGCCGCCGATTCCTTCGACGATGGTGGTGTAGCTGCCTGTGTAGGATAGCCGGGTATACAGCTGTCCCACAAAGGGCGCCAGATTGGGGTGCATACCCTGTTCCGTGAACAGATCTGCGATCCATCCCGCAACCTCATCCGGCTTTGAACCATCCAGATCGGTGACGCGGAAGGTTACAGGCACAGAAGCATAGGTCTGCCGGTAGCTGGCCATTTCCTCCTCCCCTGCCTTGTGCAGGTAACACAGCACCACAGTCAGCACCGTGGCAAACAGCACCACCGCCAACGCATATAGAGGCCGACGCAGATTATTCTTAATGATTCGTTTGAACATAGTCTCACCTCCGGGCCGAAATGCCCCTGGGGATGGCAATTACAATAGCCACAAGGGCGCTAAGTACCAGCCCAAGCAGCAACTGAGCTACCGTAACCATCTCCAGTACGCCAGACTCCAGCTGCAGGGCTATGGAGGATTCTGTAGTAGCCTGCAGAGCCGTCACCATCTGATCCCACAGCAGCGAGCCTGCCAGACCGCCAAGGGCGGAAGCGGTGACCATAATCAGCATGGAATACAGCAACACATGACCGAAACATCGCAGGAAATTGCAGCCCATGGACTGCATGGTGCGCACCGTCTTTCTCTGGGTTGCAGGATACAGCAGCAGGAACAGCAGCAGCAAAATCACATAGATCACAGCGCCCACCAGCATGATCTGCTGGGCAAGGGATTCATAGTTGTGGAAATTCACAGCGATGTCGGAATAGCCTTGGTCGGTGTATTTGAATTTTCCTGCATAGCCTGCACGCTTGACCAGATCATGAAACTGACCTATCATGCCGTTTTCCAGCACCACGCAAACGGAGGAAATGCTGTTGGAATGCTCCATTTCGCTCCGGACAGAGTCCCGGGGCACAAATACGGTGTTGGCAGAGAAATTGTAGTAATCCTCGTTGGCATCCGGCCAGGCACTTCCCTGCCAGAAGCCCACGATGGTATATTCCGCTGTTTCCACAAGGGGTGTTGTAGAAAGATACAGCCCGGCAGAAGGACGAAGCAGACCTTGTTCCAACGCTGTAACTGCTTGGTAGGGCTTGCCTGCTGCCTGACAGGTTTTCTGCAGGATCAGCTCCTGTACAGATGTCGGCTGATAGGGATTTGCATAATCCGTGGCATAGAAGCTGAGGGTTAAGGTATCGCCGATCTGCAGCCCGGACTGCTGGGCCACCAGTTCATGGATGATGCACACCCTTGCTCCGTTTGCCACCTCATCGGCCGTAAATTCCCTGCCATCACCCATCTGGGTCTTACCAAGGGCAAAGGTGGGCAATTGATACATATCATCCACACCAAATACCGCAAAGGCATGGTTATTCACCTGAGACTGGTTCAGCGCCGCCTGCCACTGCTTGCCCTCGGCAGAGGACAGGAAATCTTCTACACTTCCACTGAGCTTTGCAATGGTGGGCACAGCGTAGCGGGCATTGTATTCGTCCATAGGGATGGTGTAAGTTTGTCCGTTTGCGTCAATGTATGTAACCTGCGTCTGGGGAATCCGTTCTACCACTTCCCCTGCCTCATTGCGAATTTCCTCATAGGGAATCAGATTCACCGGCTGGCACAAGGTCATGGAAACGGTATTGATTCGATCATATTGCCATTGCTCCAGAGGTACATAGTCGTAAAGGATAACCGGGTCGATTTTCTTGTTTCCAAGGAAACTCAGCTTCTCCCGTTCCGTAAGCTCCCGCAGCTTTGCAGGATCAAAGGGTGCAAAGGAAATATGCTTAAAGCTGCTTTGCTTCATGTACTGGACGAAGAGCTGATAATCATCGAAATAGTCCATGCCATAGACGATATACTGCTGGCCGGGCACCAGTCCCAGAGCTTCAATATCCTCCATGGAGGGCAGAGTCAAGGTCAGCCGGGCGGTCATACCCACCGGGTCCCGCATACCATCGGGCAGGGAGATTGCCTGATGAATGGTACCGGTCAGCTCCACCGTGTAGCCGTCAGTCAGGGTGTTTTCCAGCACAAGGTCGATGATGTCCTGATAAACCTTATAATCACCACCTGAGCGATAGGCCTTATCTCTCTCCAACTGCAGATAGCTAATCCAGGAACTCGCCGTGTCCATCCAGCCATTCGGGAGTTGCTCCCGGGCGGCATATGCATCCATGGGTGTAATGACCTCGCTGATTTCCTCCAGGGTGATAACCAGCATGGCACTGTCATAATGGGTAATGCCCGCATACTGGTTATTTCCGGAGAAATACAGACCGGAATCCCAACTGTAATTGGCCACATTGTTTTGCGTCCGAGTATTGTAGGGCAACAACTGCGGAATATAAGCCGACAGCTGTCCATTGGGTGCCAGGCCCTTGATAATATCCGGATGTTCCCTTGCTGCATTTTGTAGCCACTGCAGCAGTTCTTCATCCACACGGACCGTATCAAAACCGGTCATATCTTCCTGATACGACACAATGGCAACCGTAGAAAACCGTTCATCCAAACTCTTCTTTGTAGACTGGGCCGCAATTGCCTGACAGACACAAAGGCAGGCAATGGTAGCCGCCAATGTCATAAATACCAAGCCAACAACCGTTTTGATGGGCTGTCGCAGCAGTTGCTTTAAGGTTTTCATAACCCTCTCCCCTTTCACACAATTTTAACGATTATAGCACAAACGCAGACATTTGTCTACTGTAAGTAAACAAAAGCAGGCAACAAATTGCTGCCTGCTTGGGTATTTTACGGAATCAGTTTTTCAGGGCTTTTGCCAGACGGCTGGTGACATTGGCGCACCGCTTTGCAGCAATAGCCTCAAAGGTGGGATAGTCCATATCCGCAGAATCATCAGCCTTGTCGGAAATGGCCCGGATGATCACAAAGGGAATACGGTTGCGGTAGGCGGTGTGGGCGATGGATGCGCCCTCCATTTCTGCACACAGGGCACCCGTGTTTTCAATGATGGTGTTTTTCTGTTCCTTGGAGCAGATGAACTGATCACCGCTGGCAACTCTGCCGATTTTGGTATGGCCGGGGTTTTCTGCCTCCGCAGCGGCAAAGGCCTGCTGTATCAGCATTGCATCCGCCGGGAAAGCGATCACATCCATACCGGGCACCTGCCCGATGGGCCGATCCCAGAACCGCAGGTCAAAATCGTGGTGGATGGCATCCCGGCTGATGACCAGATCGCCAATATCCAGATCCGCACTGAGGGATCCGGCGATGCCGGTATTGACAATGTGGGTCACGCCAAAAACACTGATAAGGATCTGAGCGCAGATGGCAGCGTTGACCTTACCCACACCGCACTGCACAACCACAGCGGGACAGCCCTCCAGCGTACCTTCGCAATAAGCAGAGCCGGCATGGGTGCTGACGGTGACATTTTCCATTTTTTCCTTCAGGGTAGCCACTTCCACATCCATGGCACCGACAATTCCAAGCTTCATAGTATCCTCCTCATTCCGGGTAGACCAAACGGTCTTCTGTAATCGTTTCCAGCAGAGCCGCGTACTTTGCGCCCCAGTAATTTGCCATGGGCAGATTCATATCCAAATAGTTTCCGCAATCCCGGGCAGACGCGCCGGGCACTTCACCCCGGAAATCCCGAATGAATCGGAAGCAATCCGTCACTAAGGGCAAGGCATCCTCAGAGGTCAGGTCACCCGTCAGCAGCAGATAAAAACCGGTACGGCAGCCCATAGGACCAAAATACAGCACTTTCTCCTTCCAGACAGGTTCATTTCGCAGGAAAGTGGCTGCCAGATGCTCCATGGTATGCATCTCAGCGGTATTCATAACCGGCTCCTCGTTGGGAGAGGTCAGCCGCAGGTCGAAGGTGGTGACCGTTTCCGCGCCCACCTTGTCCTTACGGGATACATACAAACCGGGCTGCAGTTTGATATGGTCAATGGTGAAACTGGTGATTTTTTCCATGGTTTCCTCCTTGGTGCGATAAATTGTTGTTTAGTGAAGTAAGCGTACCGAAAGGACTGTCATTGCGAGGAGCAAAGCGACGTGGCAATCTCCTGGTATAACCCATCGATAAGTACCAACATGACAGCCGTTTGTACCGGGAGATTGCCACGGCCCCTACGGGGCCTCGCAATGACACAAAATCCTGTTGGATTTTGTGAATTGTGTAAACAACAATTTATCGTTCTATCTTTAATTATCATACCGCAAATTTGGTCCAAATGCAAGCAAAATCCCGGTTGAGTTACGCTCAACCGTCAGTTGAGTGAAAAATTTCCGGAATTTAACAGATAATTGATAGCTTTTTCATGGGCTTTATGGCATAATGGTGGCAGAAGCAAGGAGGTGCTGTTTATGGAACAGACATTAGGAAAACGAATTATGGAACACCGCAAGCGGCTGGGACTGACCCAGGATCAATTGGCGGAAAAGCTGGGCATCACCGCCCAGGCCATCAGCAAGTGGGAAAACGATTTGAGCTGTCCGGATATTGCCACGCTTCCCCGGCTTGCTGAGATCTTTGGTATTTCAACCGACGAGCTTCTGGGTATGGAGAAAAAAGCCAAGGTACATGAAGCGGAGGTCATAGACGACAATGATCACGACCGCGGTATTTTCAATGTCAGCATCAATTCCAAGGAAGATGACGGCAAGTGGGTATTCCGCTGGGACAGCGGCAGAAAGAGCGCTCTGTTTTTCGCCCTTTGGGTGCTGCTGGTTGGCGTTCTGTACCTGCTGACAAAATGGTTCGCATGGGATGTGTCTTTCTGGAGCATTCTGTGGCCCTCCTGCCTGCTGGTCTTTGGTATTGCGGGCAGCATTCCCAGATTCTCCATGTTCAACTTTGGAATGGCCATACTGGGCGGATATTTCCTGGGAGATAACCTTAGTTTCTGGCATCTGGACATTGCCGGTGAGCTGATTTTCCCCATCATCATCGTGCTCTACGGTATCAGCCTGCTGTTTGGCGCTCTGCGCAAGCCGAAAAAGTCCCGTTTTTCCGTGAAAAAACGGGGTGGCAACGGTGAAAAATCAAAATGGGACTGCGACATCGGCACAGATTATTTTGACTGCTCGCAGCACTTCGGTGTGCACACCTGCCTGGTTGACCTGCCACTGCTCAGACGCGGTGAAGCAAATCTCAGCTTTGGTGAACTGATCATCGATTTGACCGACTGTTGCGCGGTATCCGACAATTGCCATTTGGACGCAAACTGCTCCTTCGGTGAGCTCAGACTGCTGGTTCCGCAGCGGTTCCGGGTAGAGCCCACATCCAGTGCCGCCTTCGCCAGCGTTAATGTCTCCGGTCAGCCGGACAGTGTACCCCAGGGCGTGATTTATCTGGATGCCGATGTCAGCTTCGGTAGTATTACCGTAGAATATGTATAACATCCTCCCGGCTGCCGAACCCCTTCGGCAGCCGGTTTCCTTTGCAAATTCCCATTTTTTGTTAATTTATAGTAAAGCCCAAAAACTATCTTGCAATTCGACTTTTTTCGCAGTATAATGGATATAACTATACTCGAAAGGTAGGGTCCGGTATGCAAAACGAACAAACCCCCACCACCCGTCAGACACCCAGGCGTAAAAAACGCACCAAAATGCAGGTTTTCAAAGAAGCCTATCTGCCTACTATCATTCTTGCCGCCACCATCGTCTTGGTGCTGGTATTCATCATCGGCGGCGCGGTCAGCCGGGACAGCTCCGCAGAGACACGGCCCCCCGAAACCACCGCAACCGTCCCCTCCACTGTGCCCTCTACCGTAGACGAGGAAGCAGAACTGCTGAAGCAGGAAGCTGCTAATCTGATCATTCGCGCACAGATGCTGGCCGCTGAATATGATTACGAGGGCGCCATCGCCGCCTTGGACAGCTTCTCCGGTGATGAAAGCCTCTTCCCTGCCATCGGCCAGGCTCGCGACCGCTATCATCAGATCCTCAACAGCATGGTATCCTGGAAAGCCAGCGACGTACCCAGCCTTTCTTTCCATGTGCTGATTGCAGACCCCAGCCGGGCCTTTGCGGACAAGACCTACGGCAGCTCCTACAAAAAGAATTTTGTCACTGTTTCCGAATTTGAAGCTATTTTGCAGCAGCTTTACGACAACGGCTATGTTCTTGTGGATCTGGACGATTTCTACACCACAGAATACAACAGCAGCTCCGGCCGGGATGTTTACACCGAAAAGGAATTGCTGCTGCCCGAAGGCAAGAAGCCCATCATGCTCACCGAAACCAACGCCAACTACTACACCTACATGGTCGACCCCAACGAGGACGGAAAACCCGATGCCAAGGGTGCCGGTTTCGCTTCCAAGCTGTGCTTCGACGGTGAGTCCTTCTATAACGAGCTGGTGAACGCGGACGGCTCCATTTCCACCGGTGCCTTTGATCTGGTGCCCATTTTGGAAGAATTCATTGAGTCCAATCCCGACTTCTCTTACAAGGGTGCCCGCGCTACCATCGCCTTTAGCGGCTATGACGGTGTATTGGGTTATCGCATCAACTCCAAGAAGCTGAAAGCCGATGCCCTGCAGGAAGAGCGGGACGGCGCCGCTGCCATCGTGCAGGCGCTGAGAGATGCCGGCTACAAGCTGGCCTGCTACTCCTACAGCAATCCCAAAAAGTTTGCAAGCATGACCTCCCAGGAGCTCAAAGACGATCTGCAGAAGTGGCTGGATGAGATCACCCCCTGGGTGGGCGATGTGGATATCATGGTCTACCCCTGGGATGCCGACATCGGAGATGAGAATCCCTACTCCGGCTCCAAGTTCAACGTGTTTTACAACGCAGGCTTCCGCTATTTCATGGGCACCGGCGAAACGCCCTGGAATCAGGTTTCCGAATTGTATGTGCGCCACAACCGCATCAATGTCACCGGCACCAATCTGAGCAAGCACGCAGACTGGTACACCGGTATGTTTGACGCCAGCACCGTACTCGACAGTGCAAGACCCTAACGCTAACCAGAGTGCGCCGGCAACCCCGGCGCACTTCTTCTTCCGAAAGGAGTGCACAATGGAATTAAGACCGGGAAAATACCGCCACTTCAAAGGCGGCGAATATGAACTGATCGGCATCGCCAAGCATTCAGAAACCTTGGAGCTCATGGTTGTTTATCGGGCATTGTACGGCGAAGGCGGCCTTTGGGTGCGCCCTGCCGCAATGTGGACCCAAACCGTGGAGCGACCCGACTATCACGGCCCCCGTTTTGTTCCTATCGATGAATAAAACAAGCAAAATTTACCAATCATTCATACCAAATTCATAGTATTGGGGTATGATGATCTATCATACCTGTAAGAAGGGACACGGACTATGCTGAAACTTACCAATATCGTAAAGGATTACCAGGTGGCATCCCGGCCGGTGCACGCGCTGCGCGGTGTGAGCATTGCTTTCCGTCCGTCGGAATTTGTGGCAATTCTGGGTCACTCCGGCTGCGGCAAAACTACGCTGCTGAACATCATCGGTGGTCTTGACCGCTACACCTCTGGCGATCTGATCATCCGGGGCAAATCCACCAAAAATTTCAAAAACAAGGATTGGGACACCTACCGCAACCATTCCGTTGGTTTCGTATTTCAAAGCTACAACCTGATCCCCCACCAGAATGTACTGGCCAACGTGGAGTTGGCACTGACCCTGTCCGGCATCAAGAAGGCAGAGCGCCGCCGCAGAGCCACCGAAGCACTGGAAAAGGTGGGTCTGGGTGATCAGCTCTACAAAAAGCCCAACCAGCTCTCCGGCGGACAGATGCAGCGCGTGGCAATCGCCCGTGCCCTGGTCAATGATCCGGAAATTCTGCTCGCTGACGAGCCTACCGGCGCCCTGGACTCCGAAACCAGTGTGCAGGTCATGGATCTGCTGAAGCAGATCGCCCAGGATCGCTTGGTCATCATGGTCACCCACAATCCGGAGCTGGCAGAAAATTATGCCAATCGCATTGTGCGGCTGGTGGACGGCGAAATCATCTCCGACTCCAATCCCTATGAGAGCGAAACGGAACAGGCAGCAGTCTCCGGCAAGCAGCGCCGCGCTTCCATGTCTGCCCTGACCGCCTTCTCCCTGTCGCTGAGCAACCTGATGACCAAAAAGGCCCGCACCATTTTGACGGCCTTTGCCGGTTCCATCGGCATCATTGGCATTGCCATGATTCTCAGCATTTCCACCGGCATCAATAATTACATTGACGGCGTAGAGAAGGACACCCTGTCCAGCTATCCCATCTCGCTGCAGGAGCAGACCATTGACATGAACGCCATGATGAATGCCATGCAGCCGAACAAGGATAATATTAGTCGGGATCCCAACAAGATTTATTCCACCAATGTCATGACCAATATGATGGACATGATGTTCTCCTCCGCTGCAAACAACAATCTGGCCGCGTTTAAGGATTTTATTGAATCCGGCAACAGCGGCCTGGAGGGTCTGGTCACTGAGATTCGTTACCTGTATTCCACGCCGTTGAATATTTACAAAGCCGATCTGTCGAACGGTGTTTATCAGGTCAATCCCAATACTGTGTTTGCGGAATTGGGTATGGAAGGCACTACCTCCAATCCCTTGATGGGCAGCATGGATGTGTGGACGCAGTTGACCTCTAACCGTGATCTGTTGGAAACCCAGTACGAAGTGCTGGACGGCAGAATGCCGGAAAAGTGGAACGAAGTGGTTCTGGTAGTTGGCGAGGACAACAGTATCACAGACTTTACCCTGTACTCCCTGGGCCTTCTGGACATTGAAGATCTTCGCAAGGCGCTGCAGGATGCCATGGCCGGTGAAAGTGTGACCATCGATACCACCACCCACGTTTACAGCTTCCAGGATTTCCTGGGTCTGCAGTTTAAGCTGCTGCCCTCCTCCAGCTATTACCAGGAACACAACGGCATTTGGGTGGATATGTCTGAAGACGATGTATACATGACCAGCCAGCTGCAGGTGGCCGAGGATATTACCATTGTCGGCATTCTGCGTCCCACGTCCGATGCCGCCATCACCTCCACCGGCGTAGTTGGCTACACCGGTGAACTGATGACCCATCTGATCGCCATGGTGGATGCCTCCGAAGTAGTCAAGGCACAGAAAGCAAATCCGGATACCGACATCTTCACCGGTCTTCCCTTTGCCGATCCGGATGCAGAGCCCGTTGTGTACACCATGGAGCAGATCATGGAAATGCTGCCCCAGATGGATCAGGAAGCACAGCAGCAGCTGGGCAGCTTGATCAGCATGATGAAAATGCAGGGCAAATCCGACGAGGAGATCGCCGCCACCATTTCCAAGCTGATGGCCAGCGCCACCTCCAGTGCCACTTTTGAAGGAAATCTGGATCTTCTTGGCGTATCCGATCTGGACGATCCCAGCGGCATTCAGCTTTATCCCATCGATTTTGAGGCAAAGGATCAAATTGCCGAGATTATCGCCAAATATAACGAGAGCAAGGAACAGGAAGACCAGATCGTCTACACCGACTATGTGGGGCTGATGATGTCCTCCATCACCACCATCATCAACGCCATCAGCTATATTCTGATCGCCTTTGTGGGTATTTCCCTGGTGGTTTCCTCCATTATGATCGGCATTATCACCAACATTTCCGTGCTGGAGCGCACCAAGGAAATCGGCATTCTGCGTGCTGTGGGTGCCTCCAAGAAGGACATCAGCCGGGTATTCAATGCCGAGACCTTTATTGTGGGTCTGGCCGCCGGTCTGGTTGGTATTGGCGTGACAGAGCTTCTGCTGATCCCCACCAACTTCCTCATCCAAAAGGTGGCAAATCTGGATGCTCAGGCTATGCTGCGTCCCATGGATGGCATCATTCTGGTGACCATTTCCATCGTGCTGACGCTGATCGCCGGTCTGATTCCCTCCCGCAAAGCCGCAAGAAAAGACCCCGTGGTGGCTTTGAGAACTGAATAAAAATAATAAACCCGGCAGGCATACAAAACCTGTCGGGTTTTATCGTAGGGCGGGAGCTTACTCCCGCCCTACGACAGGCTTGGATTAAAAAGGACCGTCCGGGACATAAATCATGGTATGATTGCCCCCGGCAATCATTTAGATTAGGATTCACTGCGTGCAGCACCACGGTCCCTACATGGCCCATTTATGCTTCACACGCCTGGATAAAGGCTTCAAATATCCTTGCGGAGCTTTCTTCGATGTCCCAGATCTTTTCCGGGTGCCACTGGACAGCGCAGAGGAATTTGGCGTCGGGCTTCCAGATCGCCTCCACCACACCATCGGTGCAGCGTCCCATGATTTTGAAGCCGGGGGCCACAGCCTTGACGGACTGATGATGGTGGCTGTTGATACCAATGCAATCCTTTCCCGTCCACAAAGCCAGCGGAGAACCAGGCGTAACCAGGCAATCCTGGCAGGTACGGTGGTAGGGTTTTTCCATGCTGTGCCCCGGACAATCCGGCAACTGGGCGGGAATGTCCTGATAAAGCGTGCCGCCAAAATACACATTCATGATCTGCATACCCCGGCAGATGCCCAGCATGGGCATTTCCCGTTCCAACGCCATCCGCAGCAAACGAGGTTCGCCCACATCCCGCACCGGTGCAGGCACAACTGTGCTGTTGAGAATTTCCTCGCCGTACAGGGCAGGATCAATATCGTCGCCACCGGTCAGCACCAGACCATCACACCCAGCAAGCAGAAATGCCTGCTCACTCTCCCCTGCTTCCGCCGGGATCACCAGGGGCATACCGCCAAAATGACGGATGGCTTCCAGATATTCATGATTGATAAAAATGCGGTCGTTGTTTTCATCTTTTTCATAGGATGAGCAAAGACCGATGACCGGTTTCCCATTTACCATAACAATCCTCCCTACAGGCCGTTGCCGCGCAGTTCAATGATCTGGTCACGCAGCAAAGCGGCATACTCGTACTCCATCATCTTTGCGGCTTCCTTCATCTGCTTCTCCAGACGGGCGATCTCCTTTTCCTTTTCCGCCTTGGTCATCTTCACGCCACTGCGTCCCTTGCGCTCGGCGGTAGGGGAAGAAATTTCGATCAAGTCACGGACGGACTTAATAACAGTTTTTGGCACAATGCCGTTTGCCTTGTTATAGGCATCCTGAATTTCACGGCGGCGAGCGGTTTCATCCATGGCGGCCCGCATGGATGGCGTGATATTGTCGGCATACATGATGACCCGGCCCTCAGCATTTCGTGCCGCGCGGCCGATGGTCTGAATGAGGCTGGTTTCACTGCGAAGGAAGCCCTCCTTGTCCGCATCCAAGATGGCAACCAGACTCACCTCCGGAAGGTCCAGACCCTCACGCAGCAGATTGATACCCACCAGCACATCGAATTTCGCCATGCGCAGATCCCGGATGATCTCCATACGCTCCATGGCACCAATATCGGAGTGCATATAGCGGACCTTGATACCCGCCTTTTGCAGGTAAACGGTTAGATCCTCTGCCATTTTCTTTGTCAGCGTGGTCACCAGCACCCGTTCGTTTTTCTTGGTGCGTGCGCTGATCTCGCCGATCAGATCGTCGATTTGTCCGTCGATGGGACGCACCTCCACGATGGGGTCTAAAAGACCTGTGGGGCGGATCACCTGCTCCACGGTCTGTCCTGACCGGGTGCGCTCATACTCCGCAGGGGTAGCGGAAACATAGATGACCTGGTTCAGCTTACTGTCAAATTCTGTAAAATTCAAGGGGCGGTTGTCGTAGGCCGAGGGCAGGCGGAAGCCGTAGTTGACCAGCGCGTCCTTGCGGCTGCGGTCACCGGCGTACATAGCTCTGCACTGGGGCAATGTCACATGGCTCTCGTCAACGAACAGAAGGAAATCTTTCGGGAAGTAGTCCAGCAAGGTGGTGGGCGGTGTGCCCGGGGCACGTCCCTGAATAACCCGGGAATAGTTTTCGATGCCGTTGCAGAAGCCGATCTGGGTCAGCATTTCCAGGTCATAATTGGTGCGTTGGGCGATGCGCTGGGCTTCCAAAAGCTTATCATGGGCACGGAACCAGGCCACTTGATCATCGCATTCGCGCTGGATCTCCATCATGGCACGCTCCAGTTTTTCCCGGGATGCCACATAATGGGAAGCCGGGTAGATGGCCACATGGTCGATATACCGCTCGGCAATGCCGGAAACCGCGTTTATTTCGCTGATGCGGTCAATTTCATCGCCGAAAAATTCAATGCGGATGGCCCGTCCCGACCAGTAGGCCGGGTAGACCTCCAGGGTATCCCCCCGGAGACGGAATTTATTACGGGAGAAATCCAAATCGTTTCGCTCATAGCGAATCTCTGTCAGCTTCTTCAGAATTTGATCCAGCGGATACGTATTACCCACACGCAAGGACACCACCATAGACTTGTAGTCAATGGGGTCGCCCAGGCCGTACAGGCAGCTGACGGAGGACACCACGATCACATCCCGACGCTCAAAAAGAGCCGAAGTGGCGCTGTGCCGCAGGCGATCGATCTCCTCGTTGACGGAGGCATCCTTTTCGATATAGGTATCCGTGTGGGCGATATAGGCTTCCGGCTGATAGTAATCGTAATAGGAAATGAAATATTCCACCGCATTATCCGGAAAAAATTCCCGAAATTCGCTGCACAGCTGAGCCGCCAGCGTCTTATTATGGGCTAAGACCAAGGTGGGACGGTTCAGTTTTTCGATGACGGAAGCCATGGTGAAGGTCTTGCCGGAACCGGTAACACCCAAAAGGGTCTGCTCACGCAAACCCCAATTGACACCGTTGACCAGATCCGTGATCGCCTGGGGCTGGTCACCGGAGGGCTTATATTCAGATACCAGTTTGAATTGATCCATAAGCACTCCTTACTGATAGTTCAGTTTATTCGGGTTATAAAATCCCGACTGCACCATGGATGTAAAATCTCCATCCGCTACAATAATGTGGTCTGCCAGAATGATCTCCGTTGCATGCAAGGCATTGGCCATGCGGTAGGTCGTCTGCACATCCTCCGCAGAGGGCACAGCAACGCCGCTGGGATGATTGTGCGCCAGCACCACTGTGGTGGCATTGACGCTTAGCGCAACCTCCACCACTTTTCTGGGGGAAACACCGGCAGAATTGACACTGCCCTCGCCTACTTGACGGCAGCACAGCAGCTTGCACTTGGCATCCAGGCACAGCGCATATACCATTTCGTTGCGTCGGCCATGAAAAAACGGAATCAGAAATTCACCGCATTTCTCAATGCTGGTCAGCAGCTTTTCCTGCATGGCCTGATTTACCATGTGGTATCTGCCAAACGAATTGGCGAAATGGATCAATTTGGCTGAACGCTTGCCAATCCCCTTCACCTTTTGCAGGTCTTCATAGGAGGCTTCCAGCACCTGGGTCAAAGAACCAAAGTGGTTTAACAGCTTATGGGCGAGTAAATTGGTGTCTCCCTGGGAAAACGCAAAGAACAAAAGCATTTCCAGAACCTGCACATCGCTGAAACTATCCAAGCCTTCCTGAAAATAGCGTTCCCACATACGTTCACGATGGCCGTCATGTATTCCCATTTTTTCACCTCTTTTTGTAATTTTGCTTGCCTTTTGGGTATTTTTTCGGTAGAATAGGGAAAAGGTCGATTTTTGTCGGTTTTCCCTTTGAAAGATTTGCTTACTTTTGCGCATCCTATCGGATAGTAACAAGGAGGTCTAACATGGACGGACTGAGCCAATTCAATACCATGCTGCAGCAGATACAAGCGCCCGCCTTCCGTGTAGAAAACGGTGTCATCACCCATGTTAATCAGGCTGCTTCCGCTTATCTGATTGAGGTGGGTCAGGACTTTGCGCCCATGATCCTGTCAGGCAAGCAGGAATACGGCGATTTCTCCGAAGGTAACCTTTATCTCACTGTGTCGCTGGCAGGCATCTGCATCGGTGCTCACATTTCCTCACTGGAAAAGGGAAATCTTGTCACCTTGGAGCAGCCGGCGGAATCGCCCGAGCTGCGGGTTTTGGTCTTGGCCGCCAAGACGCTGAAGGAGCCATTAAGCGATCTGATGTCCATTGCCGATCAAATGTTGCCCGCCGTGGCATCGCAGACAGCACAGTTGGAGCACCAGTCAGCCAGGCTGCAGCAGCAGTTGTACAAAATGATGCGCATTCTCAATAATATGTCGGATGCGGCCGGGTATGTTCAGGCACAGCCAAACCGCATGGAAACGGTAGAGATTTGTTCTTTCCTGGAAGAAATTCTGGAGAAAGTGGCTGCATCCATGGAAGGCAGTACCTCCGTCCGTTACGAACTGCCCAATACACCGATCTTTACCCTTGCGGATCGGGAAAAGCTGGAGCGTTCTGTTTACAATCTGCTGTCCAACGCCATCAAGACCGCCTCACAGGGCACCTCTGTTCTGGCGAAGTTGGTGTCCAAGAACAATCGGCTCTATTTTTCCGTCAGCAATACCCACCCGGATTACGTCCCTCCATACGGTTTCTTCAACCGCTATCTGCGCAATCCTGCGCAGTTGGAGCATCCCAAGAACGGCTTGGGTTTGGGAATGTCCATCGTATGTTCCACAGCTATGCTCCACGGTGGCGCTGTACTGGTAGACAAAACCGAGGACGGAACACGCATTACCATGTCCCTGCAGATCAAAGCAAGTCATTCCAACCAGGTCAACTCCCCCATTTTACATTGGGATTACGCAGGAGAGTATGACCACTGCCTGCTGGAATTGGCAGATGTACTGCCCGCCCAGCACTACAGTGTAGAAAATATCAAATGACCTGTGAGCGCCGCAATTGCGGCGCTCGTTTTTTTTATTCCAGACATTTTTTCAAATATTGGCCGGTATAGCTGCCTTCGTTGGCGGCCACTTCTTCCGGCGTGCCGCTGGCCACCACAAAACCGCCGCCATCGCCGCCTTCGGGGCCCAGATCAATAATATGGTCGGCAGTTTTGATCACATCCAGATTATGCTCGATGACCAGCACCGTATTTCCTGCCTCTACCAGCTGCTGCAGCACCTCAATCAACTTGTGGACATCGGCGGTATGCAGACCCGTAGTTGGCTCGTCCAATACGTAAATGGTGCGGCCGGTGGACACTCTTGCCAGCTCCGTTGCCAGCTTGACACGCTGGGCTTCGCCACCGGACAGGGTGGTAGAACTCTGTCCCAGCTTCACATAGCCCAGGCCCACTTCCACCAGAGTCTGCGCCTTTCTGCGAATCTTGGGCAGATTTTCAAAGAAATCCACCGCTTCCTCCGCCCTCATGTTCAGCACCTGGGAAATATTCTTTCCCTTGTAGGTCACTTCCAGCGTTTCCCGATTGTAACGGGCACCCTTGCATACCTCGCAGGGCACATAGACATCGGCCAGGAAGTGCATTTCGATTTTCACCAGGCCGTCACCGGCGCAGGCCTCACAGCGGCCGCCCTTGACATTGAAAGAAAAGCGGCCAGGGCCGTAGCCACGCATTTTCGCATCGGCGGTGGAGGCAAACAGATCACGAATGTCATTAAACAGACCGGTGTAGGTTGCCGGGTTGCTGCGGGGCGTGCGGCCAATGGGACTCTGGTCAATATCGATGACCTTGTCCAGATGCCCCAGTCCCTCGATACAGCGGCAGGCACCGGGTCTGGTGCGGGCATGGTTCAGCTTGGCAAGGAGAGTCTTGTTCAGCACCTCTCCCACCAAGCTGGATTTACCGGAGCCGGACACACCGGTGACACAGGTGAAGGTGCCCAGCGGGATCTCCACATCCACATCCTTCAAATTATTCTCCGTAGCACCACGGATGATCAGCTTTTCGCCGTTGCCGCTTCTGCGGCGGCTGGGCACGGGAATCTTTTTGAAACCGGACAGATACTGACCGGTAATAGACTCCTCACAGGCCAAAATATCGTCAAGACCGCCTGTTGCTACGATCTGACCGCCGTGGCTGCCGGCACCGGGGCCCACATCCACGATAAAATCGGCGGCACGCATGGTATCCTCATCGTGCTCCACCACGATCAGCGTATTGCCCAAATCGCGCAGTTGCTTCAGCGTACCCAACAGTTTATCGTTATCCCGCTGGTGCAATCCAATGGAGGGCTCATCCAGAATATACAGCACACCCATCAGAGACGAACCGATCTGGGTAGCCAGGCGAATGCGCTGGCTCTCGCCACCGGACAGGGTGCCGGCGGAACGGGAAAGCGTCAGATAGCTGAGGCCCACGTCCTCCAGAAATTGCAAACGGGACTTGATTTCCCGGACGATCTGCTCAGCAACCAGGGCCATATTGCCCTCCAGGTGCAGTTCATTGACAAAGCGCAGCGCATCCCGGACACTCATACGGCAAAAATCCATGATGCCGATGCCGCCTACAGTAACAGCTCTGGCAATCTCGGAAAGACGGTCGCCATGGCAATGGGGGCAGGGTGCGGTGGCCATGCACTCTTCCAGCTCCTTACGGGCAGAATCAGACTGGGTTTCCCGGAACCGACGGGAAATATTATTCAAAATACCCTCCCAGGGCTGCTCCAACACGCCCATACCGTTGCCACGGTTATAGGTCATCCGCAGTTTTTCGCCCTTGGTACCGTTGAGAATAATATCCATGGCCTCCCGGGACAGGGTCCGCACGGGGGCAGTAAGAGAAAAGTGGTATTTCTGGGCAAGTGCCTCAAAATACATCCGGAAAATGGAATCGGTGCGGGCGCTCTGCCAGCCGCTGGCCTGGATAGCACCTTCAAAAATAGACTTATCCTTATCCGGGATCACCAGATCCTCATCGGCAACCAGTTGGAAGCCCAGGCCGGTACATTCAGGACAGGCACCGGAGGGGTTGTTGAAGGAAAACATCCGTGGCTCCAGTTCTGCCAAAGAAATACCGCAGTCCTCACAGGCATAGTTCTGGGAGAAGGTCAGCTCCTCCTTCGTGCCCGGCAACTCGATAATCACAAGGCCACCGGAGTGAGTACAGGCGGTTTCGATGGAATCCGCCAAACGGCGACGCAAACCCTCTTTCAGCACCAGGCGATCCACCACCAGCTCAATATTATGCTTTTTGTTTTTCTCGCACTTAATTTCTTCCGTCAGATCATATACGATGCCGTCCACCCGAACACGGGCAAAGCCCTGCTTACGGGCATCCTCGAACACCTTTTGATGCTCGCCCTTTTTGCCCCGGATCACCGGCGACAGGACGATAAAACGTGTTCCCTGCCCCAACGCCTCCACACGGTCCACGATCTGATCGATGGTCTGGCGGGCAATTTCCTTGCCGCATTGGGGACAATGGGGAATGCCCACCCGGGCCCACAAAAGACGCAGATAGTCATAAATTTCCGTAACCGTACCCACGGTGGAGCGGGGATTTTTGGAGGTGGTCTTCTGGTCGATGGAAATGGCGGGGGAAAGGCCGTCGATGCTGTCCACATCCGGCTTGTCCATCTGTCCCAAAAACTGACGGGCATAGCTGGAAAGGCTCTCCACATACCGGCGCTGACCCTCTGCATAGATGGTATCAAAGGCCAGGCTGGATTTTCCGGAGCCACTGAGGCCGGTGAATACCACCAATTTATCCCGTGGAATGGTCACATCCACATTTTTTAAGTTATTTTCCCGCGCACCACGGATGATGATTTTGTCGTTCATAAGCATAACCTCACCAGGTTAATTCGTTCCTAGTATTATACCACAATTTTTGCCGCGGTACAAGAGGAAATTCAAACATAATTTCGTTATATGTCGCAAATTCCTTGAGAATAATTGGGAAATGGTGTTGCATTTTTTTGCAGTTGGGCTTATAATGATAATGAGCAACCATGGGGTATCCATGGAAAAGAAAAATAGATAAAGAGTGAGGTATGTACTGATGCACGGTTACGATAACATCAAGATTTTCTGCGGTAATTCCAATCGCGAATTCGCACAGACTGTGTGCAACGAACTGTGGCTGCCTATGGGCAAGTGCACCGTTAAGACTTTTGCTGACGGCGAAGCTTCCGTTTCCTTGGAAGAAACTGTCCGTGGCGCCGACGTTTTCCTGATTCAGTCCACTTGTAAGCCTGTTAACGATAATTTGATGGAACTGCTGGTCATGATCGACGCCTGCCGTCGTGCTTCCGCCGGCCGTGTTACTGCCGTCATCCCCTACTTCGGTTACGCACGTCAGGATCGCAAGGCCAAGAGCCGCGATCCCATCTCCGCCAAGCTGGTGGCCAACATGATCACTGCAGCCGGTGCACAGCGCGTTCTGACCATGGACCTGCATGCCGCTCAGATCCAGGGTTTCTTCGATCTGCCCCTGGACCATCTGCTGGGCGCTCCCTCCTTCGTGGACTACTACATGAAGAAGTTCCCCGAGGATCAGTACAATCACGACGATTTCGTGGTGGTCTCCCCCGACGTCGGTTCCGTTGCCCGCGCCCGTAACTTCGCTCAGAAGGTTCACATGGGTCTGGCCATTGTTGACAAGCGCCGCCAGAAGGCCAATGAGTGCGAAGTCATGAACGTCATCGGCGATGTGGCCGGCAAGACCTGCATTCTGTACGATGATATGGTGGATACCGCCGGTTCCCTGTGCAATGCCGCCAAGGCTCTGGTGGAAGTGGGCGGTGCCAAGGAGGTTTACGCCTGTGCTACCCACGGCGTGCTGTCCGGCCCCGCTTACGACCGTATCGAGAATAGCGTCATCAAGGAAATGGTCTTCCTGAACACCATTCCCGAAGTGGGCAACACCCCCAGCCACAAGATCAAGTTCCTGGACGTAGCCCCCATCTTCGCCCGCGCTATTGAGCACATCCACGGCGGCACTTCCATCGCCGACCTGTTCTAAGCCGTGCTGAAAAATAGCGAAACCTGGCTCATTGTGGGTCTGGGCAATCCGGGACGCGAATACGAAACTACCCGGCACAATGCCGGCTTCCGCTCACTTGACATTTTGGCAAGTAAGCTGGGCTGCAAGGTCGACAAGCTGAAATACCAGGGGTTATACGGTCAGGTAAGCTACAAGGACAAAAAGTTGCTGCTCTTGAAGCCCCAGACCTATATGAATCTGTCCGGCCGCAGTGTGCTGCAGCTATCGGCCTTCTTCCGGATTCCGCCCAAGAATATCATCGTCATGTTTGATGATATTTCCTTGCCGCCCGGACGGCTGCGTATCCGCGCCGAAGGCTCTGCCGGCGGTCACAACGGCATCAAGTCCATGATCCAGGAACTGGGCAGTCAGGATTTCCCCAGAGTCAAGATCGGTGTTGGCGCAAAACCCCATCCGGATTTTGATCTGGCAGACTGGGTACTGAGCCATTTCACCGCCCAGGAGGAAAAAGCCCTGCGGCCTGCACTGGAGCGCGCGGCTGACGCAGCCCTGGCCATTATTGATCACGGCATCTATGAAGCCGCCAATCGTTTCAACGGAACCGGAAAGTAAATTGTCAAATAACCACGGAAAGGGGGTCCTTCGCCCCCTTTCCGCATTGCTACGTTGTGTCAATCTGATCGTTGCTAAGATAAATTGTCGTTTACACTACAATTTTCGGTCATTGCGAACCAGTGACAGATGTCACTGGTTCGCAATCCCCTAAGTATTTTAGGTGCTTTTCGTTGCATTTCCCGTCTATCTAGGGGATTCCCTCGCCAGTGTGCGCACTGGCTCGGAATGACCTAAATCTGGTAAGTAACAATTTATCGTATCAACCAAGTTTGGAGGAATTCCATGGAACAGCTGATTTCCATTCTGAAAACCATGCCCGAATATGAGGCACTGCTGAAAAATTTGAATAAAGGCGCGTCCTCGGCTATCACCGGCATTGGTCAGATCAACCGCAGCCATATCATTTCCGGTCTGCGCAGACACTGCCCCCGTCCGCTGGTAATCATTTGCCAGGATGACATGGCCGCCAAACGACTGCAGGCAGAGCTGAAGGCATTTCTGGGAGAAACTGCGCCCATTTTGCCCAGTCGGGAACTGACGCTGTACGACAGTGCCGTAGTCAGCCGCGCATGGGAACAGAAGCGACTGCGTCAGCTGCACGATCTGCAGCTGGGCTTAACCCCGGTACAGATTCTGACCTGGGAATCCCTCAGCCAGCGAACCATGCCGCCCAAGGTACTGCAACAGGCAGCCTTTTCTCTGGAAACCGGCAAGGAATACGACATCAACACCATTCTTTCCGGGCTGACACAGGCAGGCTACAGCCGCTGCGCCATGGTAGAGGGTCCCGGTCAGTTCGCTGTACGCGGTGGGATTTTGGACATCTTCTCCCCTGCTGCCGATCAGCCCTTCCGCTGTGAATTCTTCGGTGACGAGCTGGACACCATGGGCTACTTCGACCCGGAAACCCAGCGCAGAACGGAAAATACCGACCGGGTTTTGATCCTGCCCATCGGTGAGACCCAGCCCCGGCTGCACCCGGAGGGACTGGATGGTCTTTGCGCGGATATAAACCAGATGATCGCCCGGCAGCGCCGCCGCAAGAATCCCAATGAGGATCTGATCAAAACCCTCCAAAAGGATCTGGAAAAATACGAAAACAATCTCAATAACCCGGCATCTGACCGCTATATGGCGCTGATTTATCCGGAATTTGCCACCGCCATGGACTATATTCCCCAGGATGCGGTCTGGATCCTCTGCGATCACAGCAGCCTCCACCGGGCTGCCCGCACCCGGACCGAGGAGATGGGTATGCAGCTGGACAGTCTGCTGCAAAGCGGTCTGGTGGCCGGTGAGCTGTGCGACTATGTGTGCCAGTGGGAGGATTTCTGCCTGGGGCTAAAGGGTCAGGCAGTAGTGTATATGGACGCCTTCGGCGGCAGCGCCTATCCGGAAGAAAACCTCCCCAAGACATTACTGCCAATGACCGCCAAGCAGCTTCCCAGCTATGGCGGCAATCTGGACACCGCTGCCTCTGATCTGAGTCACTATCAACGTGCGGAATATCGGGCATTGGTGCTTTGCGGTACCCGTCGACGGGCAGAGCTGCTGCAGGAAATGCTGCGGGAGAAGAATCTTTCCGCACTGCTTTGCATCCCCCTTGTAAAGCTGCCCGGCGAAGGACAGATCCTGCTGGCCGAGGGCAGCCTGCCCTATGGCATGGAGTACCCCGCCGCCCGCTTGGCGGTGTTGACGGAAGGTCAGCTGATGGCCAAGGTGGAACCAAAACGAAAGGCCAAGAAAACCGCCACCAACAGGCAAAAGCTGAATTCCTTTACGGACCTGTCCCCCGGTGACCTGGTTGTCCATGAGAACTACGGTATCGGCCGTTTTGTCGCCATGGAGCAAATCAAGGTAGACGGCGCCATCAAGGACTATGTTAAGATCGCCTATCAAGGCTCGGATACTCTCTTCGTTCCCGCCACCCAACTGGATATGGTCAGCAAGTACATTGGCGGTGGCAGCGAAGACGGCAATGTGAAGCTAAGCAAGATCGGCTCCGATGCCTGGCAAAAAACCAAAACCAAGGCCAGAAAGGCCGCCAAGGATATGGCCGGTGAGCTCATCAAGTTGTATGCCGAGCGCAAGCGGCAGCCCGGCTTTGCCTTTGCCGCCGATTCCCCCTGGCAGCAGGAATTTGAGGACAATTTCCCTTACCCGGAAACCGACGATCAGCTGCGGTGCATCGCCGATATCAAGCACGATATGGAAGCGCCCACCCCCATGGATCGTCTGCTCTGCGGCGATGTGGGTTTCGGCAAAACGGAAGTGGCACTCCGGGCGGTGATGAAAGCCGTGATGGTTTCCAAGCAGGTAGCCATTCTCGTTCCTACCACTGTACTTGCCCAGCAGCATTATCAAACGGCAGTATCCCGTTTCCGGGGGTTCCCCGTAAATATCGATGTGCTTAGCCGTCTCCGCACCCCGGCCCAGCAGACCAGAACCCTGCAAAATGTTCGTGCCGGCACAGTAGATTTGGTAATCGGGACCCACAAACTGCTGCAAAAGAATGTGGAATTTAAGGATCTGGGCCTGCTGATCGTGGATGAAGAGCAGCGCTTCGGTGTCAGCCACAAGGAGCGTTTGAAGGAGATCTCCAAGGGTGTGGATGTGCTGACACTGTCTGCTACCCCCATCCCACGAACCCTGAATATGGCCCTTTCCGGCATTCGGGATATGTCCACCATCGAAGAACCCCCTGCCGATCGCTACCCCGTGCAGACCTATGTTATCGAGCATAGCAACGCCATCATCGACGATGCTATCCGCCGGGAAGTGGAGCGAGGCGGCCAGGTTTACTATCTGCACAACCGTGTGGAAACCATTGATCAGTGTGCTGCTGCGCTGAGGAAACGCATTCCGGGACTAAGCGTTGCTGTCGCGCACGGCAAGATGAGCGAAGAGAATCTCAGCGATGTGATGCGTGCTATGGCAGATGGAGAAATCCAAGTCCTTGTCTGCACCACCATTATTGAAACCGGTCTGGACATTGCGAATGTCAACACATTAATTATTGAAAATGCGGATCGGTTTGGTTTGAGTCAGCTCCACCAGTTGCGAGGCCGCGTTGGACGCTCCACACGCCATGCCTATGCGTACTTTACCTACCGACCGGATAAATCTCTGACCGAAGTAGCTGAAAAACGACTGGCAGCCATACGAGATTTTGCCGAATTTGGTTCCGGTTTTAAAATCGCAATGCGGGATTTGGAAATACGCGGAGCAGGCAATCTGTTGGGTGCTGAGCAATCCGGTCATATGATGAGTGTGGGTTATGATATGTACCTGAAGCTACTGGATGAAGCAATTCTGGAAGAACGGGGCGAAAAACCC
>JAZRBW010000127.1:0-5654 GCA_045635305.1 Faecousia sp.
AAATCGTTAACTTGCATCAAAAAATGCCGCTTCGCGGTCGGAACGCTGAGGACAGCGTTCCCTACGAAGTATACAAAACGCAGCGATAAACGAAAATTTGAAATATTGCTTCAAGAAAACCGCCTGACCCGGATGGGGTCAGGCGGTTAGCAAATCATTGTTCCCGGGATTGGCAGGTGAAAAGGATTACTTGCTTTGTTTCCGCTTCCTGGCGCAGAATTTCCATTGCGGCGGCATGACGGGTATCGTCAAAGCGCACCAAGGCGTCATCCAGAATCAAAGGCGCGTTGGGGGTCAGTTCCCGGGCGACTGCCAAACGCAGTGCCAGATACAGTTGGTCTACGGTGCCTTCGCTGCGCCACTGGGCACTTCGCATGGCCACATCCTCCGTGGAGGCGGCGTTAACGGACAGATCCTGTTGCAGATTCAGCCGGTCGTAGCGACCACCGGTCATTTTGCCAAAAAGTTCCTGCGCCTGTTGAGAGATCCGGGGCGCAAAGCGGCGCTGCAATTCTGCGGTAGCATTTTGCAGTGTCTGCTGCGCCAGCTCCAGCGCGCTGTAGTAGTCAGTAAGCTTCTCAATGCGCTCGTTAACTGCATCCAGTTGATTTTGCAGAGCAGCTTCCGATCCCAGCGCATCCATCCGCCCCTCATATTGACCCAATCGAAGCTGCAGCTGCTTCATGTCAAAATCCAGATTGGACAATAGCTGCTCGGTCTGCATTTCAGAATAGGTCAGTGTATCCGGCAGGGTGGGGGGCTGCACATTTCTGACCATGGCACCCAAAGTGGCTGCATGGGCAGCCTTCTGCTGATGCTCTCGCCGGGCATCGGCCAGCGTGTCGTGGGCGGCGATGATCTCATTGCGGCGCAGCAGGAAGTCCTGACTGGATAAATCGCCCATCAGGTCGCTTAAGTCTGCTTCCACAGCATCCATGCGCTGGCGGATATTTTTCCGTAAATTGATTGCATTTTGCAGCCGTTCTTCGTATTGCTGCTGATTTTCCGCATACATTACCGCATCTTCCACCCAGCGGTTAGGACTGAGACCGGCATAACGCTGGAAAATAGCCTCCAATTGCTGCTCAATCTGTGCTTCTCGTTTTTTGTTGTAAAAGAACATGCCGCCGCCGCCCAGGGCAACAGCAATGATGGCAGCGATCCACAGCCCGATGTTACCCACAAGCAGCGCGATCAGCACAATTGCGGCAGATGCGCAGCCTAGCAGCATCCAGCGCTTGTTGCTTTCTTTTTGCGAGTCCTCCAAAGAGGTATATTGCTCCATGTCTTTTCTGGCGCGGACGATGGCATCCGGAACCGTGACACCCTGATAACGGTCCGGAATTTGCGGCATGGCAGGCTCCGGTGGAAGGGCGTTCCACTCCTGTACCAAGGATGCCTGGGTTTGCAGCAGTTGGGCGTGGGTGTTCAGCTGGGAAAGGGCTTCGTCCCGTTGCGGAAGACCAAAACAGCGATCCTCCGCTCTTGCCATGGCTTCCGCGGCCACTTCTGCATCCATATGTGCCTGGGTCACCCGCTGGATATTCTCCTGAGCGGCGGCATATTGCAGGGCTGCCCGGTGGTTTTTCAGTTGATTCGCCTTGGCTTCTGCTTCAGAGCGCTGCAGCTGCAGACGCTGGGATTGACTGCGCAAGGTTTGCAGTTCTGTCAGCTTGCCCTGCAGCGCACTGCGCTGCGCCTCTGCCTGGGGCAGCAGACCGCTGCGGTTGTAGCGCACTTTGTTTTTTAAATCCTTCAGCTTCTGTGCCAGTATGTCGGCTGCGCCGCTTTCGTCGCCGGTGGTCACCAGGGCGTTGAGCCGACGGCGCAGTCCCTCGTCTGCTGTTACCGGCAGGTCAGCCAAACGGATGAAACCGGCTCTTAAGAATACACTGCGCTCCACACCCAGCAGGATTTCACCGCAGTTGGTGCCGGTCAGCTCTGCTACAGGCAGACCGCTGGCGGTTTCGTAGGCACGGAACTCACCCAGCGGGGTGCGGCCCTTGGTCCAGCGCTCAATGGTGATGTCTTTGTCGTTCCAGTTCAGGTCGACGCGGCCGGACATGGGAGCACCCGACCAGGGCGCGTACCGTTCCTTCAGCGCCAGGGAAGTTTTGGTAGTCTTTTCCCGGGTGTCCAGGCCGTAGAGCATGGTGGCAAGGAAGTCGCACCAGGTGCTTTTGCCCCATTCATTGGGAGCGGAGAGGATATTCAGCCCCGGCTGCAGTTCCAGCGTCTGATTTTCCAGCTTGCCAAAGGTGGCAGTCATCTTGTAAATTCTCACGGCAGAGCCACCTCCCGTCCGTCCAAAATCCGTCGGGAAATTTTCGCTGCCAACAGGGCAGTATCGCTGTCCAGATCGTGGAGCATTTTGAAGTACATACCCTCCAGACTATCCTCCTGGATGCAGCCCCAAAGATCGGTGGGAGGCGTTGTCCGATCCCGCAGCTCCAGATTGGGGAACTGGGGAAACCGGAGACTTGCCGGATCGATCGATTCCCATTCGCCGGTTAGGGTGACGCGGTAAAAATCTTCACTTCCCACCGGGGGCAGAACGGCGCGGACCGCGTCTTCCGCTGTGGTGATGATCTCCGATTCCAGATCATAGAAGCGGGGCACATCCATGGGGATAAATTCCGCCTTGGCGCAGGGGTCTATGGTGACTAAGTACACACCCTTTTCTCCGGTTTCGTCATTACCGCGTCCCATGGCACAGCCGGGCCAGGCACAGAGTGTATCGCCTGCGGTAAACTGACCGATGGTGTGCAGATGACCCAGCGCCAAATAATGCAGGCCCGATGCGGCAACCTGCGCCTGACTGATGGGATTATAGGGGGCGTTTTTCTGCAAAGGATCGCCGTGAAGCACAGCAATGTGATAGGTTTCCAAACCTGCTGCCCGGAAATTTTCCATGAGGGCAGGGCAGTCCATGCTGGTGAAGCCTGCGCCGTAAATGCGGCAGTCCAGGCTCGGCAGGGAAACGCTTTCGATGGCGGGCCTGGTGAAGATGTGGACATTTTCCGGCCAAACCTCTGTCAGCCAGACGCTGTCCGGCGTGCAAAAATCGTGATTGCCGGGGGAAATGAAGGTGGGCACACCAACCTGTGAAAGCGCATCTTTCAAAATCTGCAGGCTTTCTGCGCCGGGATTGCCGTCAAACAGGTCGCCGGAGAGCAGCAGCAGGTCGCAGCCGTGGCGTTTGACAAGGTCAACGATCTGTTGCGGCACGCTCAGTAACGCCTTCTTCAGCCGTTTGGTGGCTTCTTCCGGGCGGCCTGTAAAGGGCGTGTTCAGATGCAGGTCAGCGGCGTGAAGGATTTTCATCGGATACATCAACCCTTTCTGCTTTGATACATTTGCCGGTGGCGGTGTCAATGGTGAACAGCACTGCCTCCAGCTTGGTAGGGCCGTCGGCCCACTGGTAGCGTTGATACAGATCCCCCCGGAACTTGGAAATGGAAAGCTCCGGACGAATGCCCAACACCGAGTGTTTCGGTCCCGTCATTCCAAGATCCGTTACATAGCCTGTGCCCTTGGGGAGGATCTGGGCATCGGCGGTGGGTACATGGGTGTGGGTACCCCAAACAGCAGACACTCTGCCATCCAGCAGATACCCCATGGCAAGTTTTTCGGAGGTAGCTTCGGCGTGGATCTCCACAAGAATGAATTTCGCCTGGATCTGCGGCAAGATCTTTTCGATCATCAAAAAGGGGTTATCCGGGCCGTAGTCCATGTTGCAACGGCCAATCAGATCGATAACCGCTACGTCACCGAACCTGGTTTCATACACGCCCCAACCCCGTCCGGGTACTTGCGGAGCATAGTTGGCGGGGCGGAGGATGTGGCGGTTTTCATCCAGATAGTTACACAGCTCTTTTTTGCCGAAGGTGTGGTTGCCCATGGTGATCACATCCGCACCGGCATCGAAAACATCCTCTGCCTGGTTCGGGGTCATGCCCACAACGCTGGCATTTTCTCCGTTAACGATGACGAAATCCGCTTTTGTCCGCTGCTTCAAATAGCGCAGGCTGCGGCGGATGCGCTCCATACCCGGATTGCCTACCACATCGCCTACACACAAAACCTTGAATTCCATAGCCATTCCTCCATTTCGTTATCTATAGTATATACCAGAAATAATGCCGATGCAAGGAAAAATATATAAGGAGCATTGCCGATGGCAATGCTCCTGTGCTTTAGCGCTGATATTCAAATTCGAAGTCGTAGATGTCCACGGTGTCGCCGTCTTCGATACCCATTTCTTCCAGACGGGCGAACAGACCGCACTTGCGCAGCTGCATATCGAAGTGGTTACGGGATTCGTAATCGTCGAAATTGATGTTTTCGATCATGCGCTCCAGCCAACGGCCGGTGACCAGCCAGGTGTTGCCGTAGTGCTCGATCTCAAATTCCTTGGGATCGGCAGGGGCCTCGATCAGCTCCACATACTCCGGCTCATAGATGGTCACAGGGGGCAGCTGCTCCAGCTTCTGGGCAACCACACGCATCAACTGGCGGGTGCCCTGGGTGGTGCCTGCGCTGATCTCGTAGAGCTCGCAGCCTGCTTCCTCTACACGCTTGCGCAGACGCTCCAGATTGTCGGAATCGGGATCCAGCAGGTCAGTCTTGTTGGCAGCTACGATCATCGGACGATCGGAAAGGTCAACGGAGTAGTTCTCCAGCTCGGCACAGATGGCATCGAAATCCTCCACAGGATCTCTGGCCTCGCTGCCGGATACGTCGACCACGTGTACCAGCAGACGGCAGCGGTCGATGTGACGCAGGAAATCGTGGCCCAGACCTGCGCCCTCGGCAGCGCCCTCGATGATGCCGGGGATGTCAGCCATGACAAAGGAAACACCCTCGTCTACATAGATAACACCCAGATTGGGGAAGAGGGTGGTGAAGTGGTAGTTGGCGATCTTAGGACGGGCGTTGGAAGTAACGCTCAACAGGGTGGACTTACCCACATTGGGGAAGCCAACCAGACCCACGTCAGCCAGCAGCTTCAGCTCCATGATGATGTCCCGCTCCTGACCCTTCAGGCCTGCTTTGGCAAAGCGGGGGATCTGCCGGGTGGGGGTGGCGTAGTGGCTGTTGCCCCAGCCGCCGCGACCGCCCTTGGCGATGATGAAATCGTCATTGGTGGACATATCCACAATGACTGCGTTGGTCTCGGCATCCCGGATGACCGTGCCGCGGGGCACCTGGATGATGAGATTTTCGCCACGCTTGCCGCTCATATTGCGGCCCTTGCCGTTTTCACCGGACTGGGCAGCATATTTGCGCTTGTAGCGGAAGTCCAGCAGGGTGGTCATGTGATCAGACACACGCAGAATGACGCTGCCGCCATGACCGCCATCGCCGCCGTCGGGACCGCCGGCGTTAACGTATTTTTCACGATGGAAGGCCACTGCGCCGTCGCCGCCGCGACCGCCAATGACCGTAATTCGAACTTTATCGACAAACATATTATTACCTCCTTAGTGAAAGGAATCGGTGGGTTATACTGTCATAAATTGTTGTTTACCTTAGAAATGGTAACGAAAGAACTGTCATTGCGAGGAGCCGCCAAAAGGCGGCGACGTGGCAATCTCCCGGTACAACCTATCGAAAAGCAGCAACAGACCAGGAGGTTGTACCGGGAGATTGCC
>JAZRBW010000128.1:0-4076 GCA_045635305.1 Faecousia sp.
GGTCATTCCGAGCCAGTGCGCACACTGGCGTGGGAATCCCCCGGTTAGACGGAAAATGTGACGAAATGTACCTAAAATACTTAGGGGATTGCCACACCAGTGACCGAATCAAGGTATGATTGCCACTGGCAATCATAGATGTTTTCAATTCGCTGCGCGGGCACCACGGTCACTGGTTCGCAATGACCGAATATCTTAGCGTAAACAACAATTTATCGCAGCATTTTTCATCAGCATGGAGGTCATCATGGCATTACTCAATCGCAAGGGCAAAAAGCCTCTTGGCATTTATGTACACATTCCTTTCTGCCGCAGTAAATGTGAATATTGCGACTTTTACTCTCTGACCAAGGATACGGACAAGCTTTCCGGGCCTTTTCTGGATGCCGTCACCACCCACATCGCCGAAACCGGCCCGCTGACCCCGGGCTATCTGGTGGACACCATCTATTTCGGCGGCGGTACACCCAGTTTCTTCGGTGCCCGGGGCATGGTAGCCATTCTGAACACCATCCGCAAGCATTTCGATGTTTCTCCCAACGCCGAGATCACCTTTGAAGCCAATCCCGATTCCGTAACGCCGCTGATGCTGCGAAAGCTGAAGGGCGAGGGCTTCAACCGGGTCAGCCTTGGCATCCAATGCGACGATGACGATATTCTGCAGTGCATCGGCCGTCCACACACCTATGCGCAGGCTGTCAAGGCAGTGGAACGGATCCGCAGAGCCGGTTTCAAGAATCTTTCCCTGGATCTGATCTACGGCCTGCCGGGGCAGACCCTGGAGGCTTGGGTCAACACATTAAATAATGTGCTGCGCTTAAAGCCGGAGCATATCAGCTGCTACGGTTTGAAGGTGGAGGAGGGTACGCCCCTGTACGCCTACCAGGACAAAGCCAATCTGCCCGATGACGATCTGCAGGCGGATATGTATCTGGCAGCGGTGGAGATCCTGCGGGGCAAGGACTATCGGCAGTATGAGATCTCCAATTTCTCCAAGCGGGAAATGGCCTCGAAGCACAACCTTAAGTACTGGAACGGCGGCGAATATCTGGGCTTCGGCCCGGATGCCAGCTCGGATTTCGGCGGCAAGCGATTCTCCATCATCCGGGATCTGCAGGGCTATATCGAGGGCATCCAGACCGGCGGACAGGTGCTGCGGGAAATGCAGCACATCCCCAAGCGGGAACGGGCGGGCGAATACCTGATGCTGCGGCTGCGCACCAGTGCCGGCATCAGTTGGGAGGAATACGAGCGGCGGTATCTGCTCAGCTTCAAGCCCCTGGCAAAGGTGCTGGACCGGGCCTGCCTGCGTAACTGGGCCATGCACAACGGACATGGCGGCTACCGGCTGACCCCGGAGGGCTTTTTGATGTCCAACACCATCATTTCCGACCTGTTGCTTGCCCAGGACGAGGCAGAAGCACTGGGAAAACGGGTATAACAGCACACCGGAGAGGGTTTTCGTCCCTCCCCGGTGTTTTTTTATTGATCGTTTGGTAAATTGTTGTTTAGTTTCGTAAATGGAGCGCGCAGCGCGAGCCTTCCCCTTGAGGGGAAGGTGCCCCAGTGGGTACACTGGGGCGGATGAGGTGGTGTCGCAAGGCGACAATGAACAATCTAACGGCTGCTACGCAGCCTACACCTCATCAGTCACCTGCGGTGACAGCTTCTCCTCAAGGAGAAGCCTTTCGTGCGCTAAACAACAATTTATTGCAGCAACATATCTTAGCAAATAAGAAAAGCCCCGGCGGTGAAGCCGGGGCTGAAACTGTATTTTCTTAGTACATACCGCCCTGGGCTGCAGCAGCCATAGCGGCGTCAGCAGCGGGAGCGCGCCTGGCGGGCACCAGAGCTTCGGTGGGCAGCACGCAGGGTGCGATGGAAGCGGCATTTTCCAGGGAAGAACGGGTCACCTTGGTGGGGTCGACGATGCCGGAGGCGATCATGTCCACAAATTCCTCGGTGTAGGCGTTGTAGCCCCAGCCGATCTTCTTGGCGGAGCGGATCTTCTCGAAGACCACGCTGCCGTCCACACCGGCGTTCTCCGCGATCTGGCGGATGGGTGCCTGCAGCGCGGTGGCGATGATCTTGGCACCGGTCTTTTCGTCGCCGTTCAGGGTCTTAATAAGCTTTTCCACAGCGGCAATGGCGTTGACCTGGGCAGTACCGCCGCCGGCCACGATGCCTTCTTCCACAGCGGCGCGGGTAGCGTTCAGCGCATCCTCCACACGCAGCTTCTGTTCCTTCATGGCAACCTCGGTCTGGGCGCCAACCTTGATGACGGCAACGCCGCCGGCCAGCTTGGCCAGGCGCTCCTGCAGCTTTTCCCGGTCGTAATCGGAAGTGGTGGTGGCGATAGCAGAACGGATCTCGTGGGCACGGGCCTCAATAGCCTGGGGCGCGCCAAAACCGTCGACGATGGTGGTATTGTCCTTGGTAACGACCACCTGACGGGCACGGCCCAGATCGCTGAGCTGGGTTTCAGTCAGCTCCATGTTCAGCACGCTGGAGATAACGGTACCGCCGGTCAGCACGGCGATGTCCTGCAGCATCTCCTTGCGGCGGTCGCCAAAGCCGGGAGCCTTGACGCAGACCACATTGAAGTTGCCGCGCAGACGGTTCATCAGCAGGGTGGCCAGGGCGTCGCCCTCCACATCCTCAGCAATGATGATCAGCTTCTTGCTGGCCTTGACGATGGGCTCCAGAATGGGCAGGATCTCCTGAATGGAAGCGATCTTCTTATCGGTGATCAGCAGGTAAGCATCGTCGATGACGGCTTCCATCTTGTCGGTGTCGGTGACCATGTAGGGGGAGATGTAGCCACGGTCAAACTGCATACCCTCCACCACTTCCAGGCCGGTCTCGGCGGTCTTGCTCTCCTCGATGGTGATGACACCCTCGGTGCCCACCTTCTCCATAGCTTCCGCGATCAGCGCGCCGATGGCGGGATCACCGCTGGACACGGTACCAACGCGGGCAATGTCCTCGGAGCCATTGACGGGTACGGAGTTGGCCTTGATGGCCTCTACAGCAGCGGCAACAGCCTTTTCGATGCCCTTGCGCATGACGATGGGGTTGGCACCGGCAGACAGGTTCTTCAGACCTTCCCGGGTGATGGACTGGGCCAGAACGGTGGCGGTGGTGGTGCCGTCGCCGGCCACATCGTTGGTCTTGGTGGCGACCTCGCGGATCAGCTGGGCGCCCATGTTCTCAAAAGCGTCCTCCAGCTCGATCTCCTTGGCGATGGTGACACCGTCGTTGGTGATCAGGGGGGCGCCGTACTTCTTGCCCAGGACAACATTTCTGCCCTTGGGACCCAGGGTGACCTTGACGGTATCGGCCAGCTGGTCGATGCCGGACTGCAGCTTCTTGCGAGCTTCCTCGCCGTAAACAATAATCTTCGCCATAGTAAGTTTTCCTCCTTATTCGCCAACAACTGCCAGAATGTCTTCCAGCTTCACAAACTTGTAGTCCACCTTGTCCAGGGTGATGTCGGTGCCGGTGAACTTGCCGACCACTACCAGGTCGCCAACCTTCAGCTCGGCGGCATCAGGGCCGGCCATCACGACCTCAAAAAACATGGGCTTTTCCTTGTTGGTGGTTGCCAGGATGATGCCGGAAGCGGTGGTTTCCTTGGCTTCCTTCTGTTTGAGCAGCACATTGTCTGCCATAATACGCTTGAATGTCATGTGTTTTTCCTCCTGTATATTTGGTCCGCAGGCGAAAGAGCCTGCCTAATTTACGGGTTTAGCACTCTTTATCCCTGAGTGCTAACCTATCATAACACATATTACCAAAATTGCAAGAGGAATTTTGTCGCTTTGGGTAAATTATTTATGAATGTTTTTAAAAAAATTGAGGGCGGGTTTTCTACGTTTTGGAAATGTGAAAATTTTTTGACAGAAAAGTAGTTTACAATTGTTATTTAATATGGTATGATATAGGTGGTGGAGGATGGGTCTTGCGCCCTTTTCTGCCGCATTCACTTAATTTACGGGATTTTCCCGACATCATTTTTATTTTTTGGAGGTAATCTACATAATGGCCAAGAAAGTTCAATTTGTAGAGACTGTGCT
>JAZRBW010000129.1:0-7316 GCA_045635305.1 Faecousia sp.
GCGAAGCTCCGTAGGGAACGCTGTCCTCAGCGTTCCGAAACGATTTAGGGGGTTCGATGCCCCCTAAATCGTTCATTTCAATCGAAATATCGTTTTGTTTGTACAAAACTGTGCCGCTTCGCGGTCGGAACGCTGAGGACAGCGTTCCCTACTAAATATTGTAAACAACAATTTATCGTTTCAACCTTATCTGGAATATCCTCCCGGTGGATTGGCTAAAATGGTTACAGCAGACCCACTACCGTACCGGGCTCATCGACGAATGCAGAGCAAACCTCAATACGGATTCCGTAATCTTTTGCCAGCTCCACGCAGCGGTCGTGGAGCACCTGCGCCCCCTGCCTGCACAGCGCCAGCATTTCATCGTAATCAATTGCTTCAAACTTAACCGCGTCATGGAACTTCCGCGGATCCTTGTCATACACCCCCGGCACATCCGTGAAGATCACGCACCGATCCGCCTCCAGCAGCGCCGCCAGTGCCACCGCAGTGGTATCCGAACCGCCCCTGCCCAGCGTGGTGATATTTTTCTGGCCATCCACCCCCTGAAAACCAGCCACCACCACAATTTTCCCCGCCTGCAGTTCCCGACGGATCCGTCCTCCCTGCAAAAACCGGATGCGGGCATTGCCATAGACGCTGTCCGTCACCAACCCCGCCTGCCAGCCGGACAAACTGATGGCGCTATGCCCCATAGCCTCCACAGCCATAGCAACCAAAGCTGCGGATATGTTTTCGCCTGCAGACACGCAGGCATCCGATTCTCTGTGTGACGGGCTGTCTGTAATGGACTGGATCTTCTCCAGCAGCCGATCCGTCAGATCTCCCTGGGCGGACACCACCGCCACCACTTGATTGCCCTCCTTTGCCGCCTCCACCAAAAGCCTGGCCGCATTGCGGATGCACGCCGCGTCCGCAACTGACGTGCCGCCGAATTTTTCCACGATCAGCATAAAAAACACCTCCGCGCCATTCTATGGCAGCAAAGGCGGAATGGTGACGAAATCTGCATGAAAACAGGGCCGCCTTGCGGCGACCCTGATGCCTATAACGTTAGCCCGCGGCCAGAACCTCTGCCTTGATCACACCGGGTGTATTCAGGAAGGTGGCCAGCATCTCATCCAGAGAAGCATCCACATTGGAGGTTTCCGCAGCAATGGTAACCACTGCGCAGCCATTGGTGGGCGTAATGGAATTAACCGTCATCAAATTGGCATTTTGCTGTGCGAAAGCGGTCAGAATGGCAGACAGCGCGCCGGGCTCATCCCGCAGCAGGAACTGGAAAGTGATAACCTGCTTGGTGTTCATGTTGCGGAAGGGCTGCACCGCCTCCCGATACTTATAGAACGCGCTGCGGCTGATGTCGGTCATTTTTGCAGCTTCATTTACGGTAGAAGCCTCACCGGTAGCCAGCAAACGCTTGGCCTCCGCAACCTTCAGGAATACTTCAGGCAGAGCAGAAGCTTCCACAATGTAATATTTCGCGCCGTTTTTCATATTACCTCCTATAGAAAATCGGTTTTCTCTTTCTCACTTTTTCAGTATAGCATATTTTTACGAAAAAGCAAGCAAAAACCCAAAAAATCTTTGGAGTGTGTTCAAATGTCCCGTCAAGCAATACGTTTCATCCTTTTTCTCGCTTTAAGCCTGGTTGCGATCTGGCTGTTTATGGGGTATCTGCTGCCCATCGGCCTGCCGTTTTTGCTGGGCACGGTCCTGGCTCTGGCAGCGGAACCGGCCGTCAAATTACTGAACCGGCGGCTACATCTTCCCCGCAGCGGCGCCGCAGGGATTGCCGTCAGTGCGGTATTTCTGCTGGCCGCCACCGTTCTCACTCTGCTGTTGACCCTGCTGTTGCGCCAATCCCAGCACCTGGTGGATGTGCTGCCACAGTTGGCCGATACGGTTACCCAGGCAACACAGCATCTGCAGCAATGGCTGACGAAGCTGGTAAGCCGCTTGCCGCCTTCCATCCGTCCTCTGGTCAGCGGATTGACCGCCGGTCTGTTCGTCAACGGCAGCGCTATCCTTGAACAGGCCGCCATGCAGATTCCCAAGCTAGCCACCGGTCTGTTGGGCGTTTTGTCCAGCGGAATGCTGGGACTCATCACAGGCATTATTTCTGCCTACATGATTTCAGGGCGGATGCCGGCTTTGCAGAACTGGTGGCAAAGCCACCAACCCCAACGCTGGCAGGAGGACTGGCTTCCTGCCATAAAAACCATCCGCAGAGCACTTTGGGGCTGGCTTCTGGCCGAAGTAAAGCTGGCATTGATTGCCTTTGCCATCATGCTGACAGGCTTTTGGCTCATAGGCATCCAAAATTCTCTGATTTTATCGGCACTGATCACCCTGGTGGATGCCTTCCCTATTCTGGGCGTGGGCACAATCCTGGTCCCCTGGGCAATTATTTGCCTGCTGCGGCAGGAAATCGCCCGTGGGTTGGGGCTGTTGGCAATTTACGGTGTGGTATGGCTGATCCGTTCGATTCTGGAGCCAAAGCTGGTGGGCAAAGGGCTGGGTTTGGATCCGCTGGTAACACTGATCGCCATCTATGCCGGCTGGAAGCTGTGGGGCATCCTGGGTATGCTGCTGGCACCAATTCTGGCCCTTACCGTTACCCAGGTGCTGAAACAGTTGGAACGCTAAATTGTTGTTTACGCTACGATACTCGGTCATTGCGAACCAGTGACCGATGTCACTGGTGTGGCAATCCCCTAAGTATTTTAGGTACTTTTCGTCACATTATCCGTCTAACCGGGGGATTCCCACGCCAGTGCGCGCACTGGCTCGGAATGACCTAAACCTGGTAAACAACAATTTATCTTACCAAAATTCAAACTTCCTATTGTGCATTTTGCACTTTTTTGCTATAATAACAAGAAATGTTATTATAATGGATGTGTTAGTGTGAAATACGGAGTATGGAATGTAGGAAACCCTGAAATGGGAGCTGTCAACGCCCTGGTTACTGGCGGTTACGCTCCTCTGCCCGCCATGGTTCTGGCCGCCCGCGGCTTCCGCGACCCCGAAAGTGCCAAAGCCCATTTGAGCTGCAACGCGCCCATGCACGATCCTTATCTGATGAAGGATATGGACAAGGCTGTGGCACGGGTAGCCTTGGCTATGACCCGTGGCGAAAAAATTGCCGTTTTTGGCGATTACGATGTGGACGGTATCACCTCCACCTGTCTGCTGACCGACTTTTTGCGCAATTTGGGTGCCGATGTTGTCAGCTATATCCCCGGCCGTCTGGAGGAGGGCTACGGTCTCAACCCCATTGCCATCCACCAGCTTCACAGCGAAGGCGTACAGCTGATCATCACCGTCGACTGCGGCATCACCGCTGTGCAGGAGGCCCAGCTTTGCAAGCAGCTGGGCATAGATCTGGTGATCACCGATCACCACGAATGCAAAGACACCCTGCCGGAAGCCTGCGCTGTGGTAGACCCCCACAGACCTGACTGCGGCTATCCTCACAACAACCTGTGTGGTGTTGGCGTGGCTTTTAAGCTGGCTGTGGCTCTGTGTGGCAGTCATGAACAGGTTTTAAGCCACTATTCCGACATGGTATGCCTGGGCACAGTGGCCGATGTTATGCCTCTGACCGGTGAGAACCGGGTCTTTGTTTCCCGGGGTCTGGAGGCACTGCGCCATACCCAACGCCCCGGCATTGCCGCGCTGATGGCAGAGTGCAACTGCGATCCCGCCACGGTCAGCGCATCTTCCATTGGATTTATTCTTGCCCCCCGGACCAACGCCGCCGGACGCATCGGCCAGATCGAGCTGGCTATCCAACTGTTTTTGACGACAGACCCCCAGGAGGGCGCCCGCCTTGCCAAGGCACTGTGCGAATTGAACCGGCAGCGACAGACCGTGGAATCGGAAATCTTCCAGCAGGCTGTCAATATGCTGCCCGTTGGCAAACAGCCGGAGGCAATCGTGCTCTCTGACGAAAGTTGGCATCAGGGTGTAGTTGGTATTGTGGCCAGCCGGATTGCGGAAGAATATTGCTGCCCCACCTTCCTGATTTGTCTGGACGGTGACCACGGCAAAGCCAGCTCCCGCAGCTACGGTGGTTTCAACCTGTTCAACGCCTTAACCAGCCTGTCCCATCTGCTGGAAAGCTACGGCGGTCATGAGCTGGCGGCAGGTTTCACCATTCACCGGGACCAAATTCCTGCCTTCCGGCAGGAAATCTGCCGCATTGCCGGCAGCTACTACACCGACGAAAGTCCCCGAACCGTGTTGGAGGCCGACTGCGCCGTTACCCCGGAGCTGCTGACCATCCGCGGCATTGATGCCCTGCGTTCACTGGAACCCTGCGGCAATGGTTGCCCCAAGCCGATTCTGGTCATGGAGAATATGATCGTTGACCGCATCAGTCTCATCGGCGGCGGCCGCCATATGCGTCTGCGTCTGCGGCAGGGACACTATACGCTGGGTGCTATCTGCTTCTCCACTACACCGCAGAGCGCCTCCATTGAGCCCGGTGATGTGGTAGACGTAGCGTTCCAGCCCCAGGTTAACGAATTCCGGGGCGAGCGCAGTGTACAAATGAACATTATGGACATCCGGCCCCATTGCAGTGCGCAGGTGGGCTGTGAAACCAGTCTGTATCGCCGGATGCACACCGGCACCCTGTCCGCTGCGGAAGCTGCCGCCCTGCTGCCCGACCGGACAACCCTGGTTACGGTTTGGCGGTATCTTGCCAGCTGCGGCGGCGACAGCATTCAGGAAGCGCCCCTGTGCCTGTGCCGCAAGATCGTACGCCGATCTGGCACGTCTTTGGACGTATCCCAGTTAATGACCTGTCTGGATATTTTTGCGGATGTGGGTCTGCTGCAAATGCAGCGGCTTACCAAGCACCTGCACATCCGGATAAACAATGTAGGCGCAAAAGCGGATCTGCAGCAAAGCGCTACCATGCAGTATTTGTTGCAAGCGAAAGAGAGTTGATTTCATGGAAACTTTTGAATTCCATTATGACGTCCTGCAGGACGCACTGAAAAAGCATATGCCCGGCTGTGATATGGCGCTGATTGAGCGAGCCATATCTTATGCCAACGAAAAACACAAATTCCAAAAGCGCAAGGACGGTTCCCCGTACATCATTCACCCCCTGGCCGTTGCCGCCATTATCGCAGAAATGGGTCTGGATATGGATGCCGTTCTGGGTTCTCTGCTCCATGACTGCATTGAGGACACCGACGCCAGCCATGATGAGATCGCCAAGCTCTTCGGTAACACTGTGGCAGAGCTTGTGGAAGGTGTCACCAAGCTGACCAAGGCCAACTTCACCACCACCGAACAGGCGCAGATGGAAAATCTGCGCAAAATGTTCATGGCCATGTCCAAGGACATTCGGGTGGTGCTGATCAAGATTGCCGACCGACTGCACAACATGCGCACCATGCAGTACCAGACCCCGGAAAAGCAGATCATCAAATGCCGGGAAACCATGGATATTTACGCACCTCTGGCCCACCGTCTTGGTATGCAAAAGATGAAATGGGAGCTAGAGGATATTTCCCTGCGGTATCTGGTGCCCGATGACTACAATGCCATCATGGACTACCTGGCCTCCCACAAAGACCAGGACGAAGCCTTTATGAATACCATCCGGCTGACCATTTCCGAGCGGCTTTCCAATATGGGCATCTCCCATACCGCGTATGGCCGCATCAAGCACGTGTATTCGATCTACCGCAAGACCCAGACCCAAGGCAAAGACATTGACGAATTGTATGATCTGTACGCCTTCCGGGTCATCGTGGATTCCATCCCCGACTGCTACAATGTGCTGGGTCATATCCATGACCTGTTCAATCTGGTGCCCGGCCGGTTCAAGGACTATATTTCCACCCCCAAGCCCAATATGTACCAGAGTTTGCATACTACCGTCATCGGCAAGCAGGGCATTCCCTTCGAGGTGCAGATCCGTACCTGGGATATGCACCAGACTGCCGAGTACGGCATCGCCGCCCACTGGAAGTATAAGCAAAACACCGGTGCCGGCGAAGAAAAGGACTTTGAGTGGGTACGCCGCCTGTTGGAAAGCCAGCAGGACAGTGACGCTGACGAATATATCCAGTCGCTGAAGATCGATATGTTTGACGACGAGGTGTTCGTCTTTACCCCCAAGGGTCGTATCGTTTCCCTGCCTGCCGGCTCTACGCCCATCGACTTTGCTTACGCCATCCACTCCGGCGTCGGCAACTCCATGATCGGTGCCAAGGTCAATAACCGCATCAGCAACATCGATGCCACCTTGCGCAACGGTGACATTGTGGAAATTCTGACCTCCAAATCCGCCAAGGGCCCCAGCCGTGACTGGCTGAACATCTGCAAATCCAATCAGGCCCGCACCAAGATCAAGCAGTGGTTCAAAAAAGAGAAGCGGGAAGAAAATGTGGCCCATGGCCGCAGCTCCTTTGAAGCAGAAATGCGTCGGGTAGGTCTGCCCCTTTCCATCACCATCGACCCGGAAGTCAGTCCCCATCTGCTGAAAAAGCTGGCCTTTGACAGCTGGGAGGATATGTACGCAGCCATCGGCTACGGTGGTCTGACCGCCCTGAAGGCTGTAGGCCGCATCCGCGATGACATCCAGCGTGCCCTGAAAACCCAGGAACAGGAATTTACACCCAAGCAGCTGCGTACCTCCCCCGATTCCGAGGCAGCGCGCAACAACCGTCACGCTGTCAACGGCGTTATCGTGGAGGACATCGGCTCTTGTATGATCAAGTTCGCCAAGTGCTGTACCCCTGTGCCCGGTGACGCCATTGCCGGCTTCATCACCAAGGGCTTCGGCGTTTCCATCCACCGGGCAGACTGTCCCAACGCTGCCCATCGCCACGACCCAGCCCAGACTGCCCGTTGGGTTCATGTTCGCTGGGCTAACGAGGAAAATCAGCCCTTCGAAACCACTCTGGAGCTGGACTGCATCACAAGAGACGGTCTGCTCCTGGATGTGGCTACCGTCATGTCCACCTCCCGGGTACGACTCAAGGAACTCAACGGCAAGGATCTGCCCGGCGGCAAAGCCGTGTTCACCGTCCGATTTGAGGTCAAGAACGTGGAAGAGCTGGAGGACATCCGCAATAAACTGCTGAATATCCGGGATGTTGTCGGCTCCAGACGCGGCCAAAATTAAGAAGATAAATTGTTGTTTACAGTATTTAGTAGGGAACGCTGTCCTCAGCGTGACCACCGCGAAGCGGCACAGTTTTGTACAAACAAAACGATATTTCGATTGAAATGAACGATTTAGGGGGCATCGAACCCCCTAAATCGTTTCGGAACGCTGAGGACAGCGT
>JAZRBW010000130.1:0-5835 GCA_045635305.1 Faecousia sp.
ACCAGCTTGCGGGCGATCTCCAGCAGGTCGCCGCTGCGGACGATCTTCTCCACAGCCTCGATGTCGGGCCAGATCTCACGGTCCACATCCATGAAGCGGACATTCTGACGGACACGGTTGAACATGGCCTCGCCCACGGGGGACAGGCCGTAGCCATAGCTGCGCTGGTTGCGGCGGATATCGATGGCCTGGCAGGCAGTCAGCAGCTCGAAGGCCAGGCAGGACAGGGTGTTCTGCAGAATGGTGCCGGCCTTACGGGCGGCGGTGGTGCCCATGGACACGAAGTCTTCCTGGTTAGCGGAAGAAGGAATGGAGTCCACACAGGCAGGATGGGCCAGGATCTTATTTTCGGAAGCCATGGAAGCGGCAGAATACTGCACGATCATAAAGCCGGAGTTGACACCGCCCACAGTGGTCAGGAAGGGCGTCAGGCCGTTGCTGAGCGCGGCGTTGACCATACGCTCGGTACGGCGCTCGGAAATGCTGGCGATCTCGGTGCAGGCAATGCCCAGGAAATCGAAGGGCAGCGCCATGGGTTCGCCGTGGAAGTTGCCGCCGGAAATAACCGCCTCGTCCTCGTTAAACAGCAGAGGGTTGTCGGTAACAGCATTCAGCTCGATCTCCACCTTGCTCAGCACGTATTCCAGAGAATCACGGATGGCGCCGTGAACCTGGGGAATGCAGCGCAGGGCATAAGCATCCTGCACGCGCAGGCCCTGGCTCTTTTCCACGATCTCGCTGCCCTCGGTCAGCAGGCGCAGATTCTTGGCAACCTGGATCTGACCCTTGTGGCCACGGACAGTATGAACACGCTCGTCGTAGGCGTTGCGCTGGCCGGTCAGTGCGGTGAAGGTAAGAGAGGCTACCAGGTCTGCCAGCTGTGCAGCGCAGATGGTGTCATACAGGTGCAGCGCGCCCACACTGGTCATAGCGCAGGTGCCATTGGTAATGCCCAGACCTTCCTTGCTGACCAGGGTATCCAGGGTGGGAATACCGGCCTTGTCCATGGCCTGTTTGCCGGTCATCTTCTGGCCATGGTAATTGGCCATGCCACGGCCCAGCAGCACCAGACCCATATGGCTCAGGGGTGCCAGGTCGCCGGATGCGCCCAGGGAGCCCTTCTGAGGAATGATGGGCGTCACACCGGCATTGAGCATATCCACCAGCATTTCCACCAGCACAGGACGCACACCGCTGACACCTACGCACAGCGCATTGGCACGCAGCAGCATCATACCGCGGACCTGCTCATCGGCATAGGGTTCGCCGGTGCCGGTGCAATGGCTGAGGATCAGATTGGTGGAGAGCTGAGCAGACATATCATCAGGAACCGCCACAGTTGCAAAGTCGCCGAAGCCGGTGGTGATGCCGTAGGCTACACGCTTCTGGGCAGATATCTTCTCAGCCAGATCACGGGAGCGCTGCATGGCTTCCCTGGCGCTCTGGGCCAGCTCCACACGGGCACCAAAGCGGGCAACCGCAATAAAAGCTTCAAAGGTAAGGCTATGGCCGTCGATCACGACCTTTTGGATCTTCTTGGGTTCAAACATTTCGGTAACCATCCTTATTTTTAGATTGCCGCCTTCCAGACGGCGCAGTTTCACTCATACCATACAATTATACCATATTCAAAGAAATTTGCAACTGCCATCTTTGTGAAAAATGGATAGAAAATGCAAACACCGCCGCTGCGAATCTGCAGCGGCGGTCATTTTTATGAGATTACTTTTCTTCGATCAGCTTTTTGAAGACGGGTAAGCTCTTGAGGATCATGTTGTAGCTGACGCAGGTGGAAAGGCGGAAGTATTCGGGGCAGCCGAAATCATCGCCGGGCACGATCAGCAGATCATGCTGCTTGGCCTTGTCGGAGAATTCCTTGGCGGTACCATAGGGAGCCTTGACGAACAGGTAGAAAGCACCCTTGGGGTAGACACAGTTATAGCCGTAACGGGTCAGTTCCTCGTACAGCACTCTGCGGTTCTTGTCGTAAACCGTCAGATCGGGTTTGACCTCCGCACAGGCGCGGACAACCATCTGCTGCATACTGGGAGCGCAGACATGGCCCATGATACGGGCAGCGCCGGCCGCAGCAGCGAACAGATTCTTGCCATCAGCGCAGCAAGGCGGCACGCAGAAGTAACCAATACGTTCACCGGGCAGGCTGAAGACCTTGGAGTAAGAATAGCAGATGACGGTATTGGGGTAGATTTCGGGAATGTAATTGACATAAGCGCCATCGTAAGTCAACTCACGATAGGGCTCATCGGCGATCACATAGATGGGATGGCCATACTCCTCGTCCTTCCGGTTCAGCAGCTGTGCCAGGGTTTCCAGCGTCTCCTTGGTGTAGACAGCACCGGAGGGGTTGTTGGGAGAGTTGACAATAATAGCCTGGGTCTTGGGGGTGATGCACTTTTCCAGCTCCACAAAGTTGATCTGGAAGTCCTCATAATCGGCAGGGCAAACCACAAACTTATGACCGGTATTCTCGCAGAAGGGGCGATACTCCGGGAAGTAAGGGGTAATACCGATCACTTCACTGCCGGGATAGCTCAGCGCACGCAGCACGCTGACCAGTGCGGGTGCGGCACCGCAGGTCAGGAAAATATGCTCCATACCGATGGGGGTATTGGTGCGCATAGCCAGGTTGGCCGCCACCGCGCTGCGGGCATAGGGATCGCCGGGAGCGGGAGTGTAGCTGTGGATCTCCAGGGTGTCGCCACGGTTGGACATTTCCTTAAACGCCTCCACAACACGCAGGGGTGCGGGCACAGAGGGATTGCCAATGGAGAAATCGTAGACATTTTCCTTGCCCACGGTTTTTGCCCGCTCCAGGCCGAACATAAACAGTTCGCGGATGCAGGACTGCTTGCTGCCAAGCTGATACATAGTTTCGTTGATCATACCTGATAACCCTCCGGTAAAGTATAAACATTGGCTTCTTCCTTGCCATCAAGCAGGCGAATGCCGCCGAAGGCAAGGGCTTCCATCTCGTTTTCGCCGCCCAGCACCACAACGGGGGCAATATAGCGGACATATTCTTCGATCCAGCCGGTAAGCAGCTTGGAGTAGGCCATGCCGCCGGTGAGGATGATGGCATCCACCTTGCCCTTCATGGTAGCGCTGAGCAAGCCGATGCCTTTCGCCACCTGGTAGGCCTGAGCTTCGTAGATCTCCTTGGCCTTGGTATCGCCGTCAGCGATCATCTTCTCGATGGTGCGAGCATCGCTGGTGCCAAGATACGCCATCATACCGCCACGGCCGCGCATCATCTTCTTCATGTCGGCCTGGGTATACTTGCCGGAGAAGCACAGTTTGATCAGTTCCAGGGCAGGAATGCCACCGGCACGCTCGGGAGAGAAGGGACCTTCGTCGTCACCGATAGTTTCCACAATGCGGCCATCCTGGTGGACGCTGAGGGAAATGCCACCGCCCAAATGAGCAACGATGAGCCGCAGAGCCTTGTATTCCTTACCGATTTGATCGGCATAGCGGATGGCCTGGGCACGGGAGTTCAGCGCATGACAGAAGGAATTGCGGTAAACCTGGGGCATACCGGTAATACGGGCCAGATGGGGCAGCTCCGCGGAAGTGACGGCATCATAGATGTAGGCAGGAATGCCCAGGGGCTTGGCGATCTCATAAGCCAGAATGCCGCCGATATTGGAGGCATGGGGGGAGCTCAGGTCACCGCCCAACGCTACTTTAAGATCCTCATTCATCAGATAGCCGCCGGCTTTCAGACCGGGCAGCAAGCCACCGCGGCCCATAACACAGTTCAGTTCCTTCTCATCCACATTGTGGCGCTTCAGAAAGTCCTGAATAAAGGCTCTGCGCAGGGGCACCTGATCCACGATGTCCTTGTATTTTGCCAGTTCGGCAGAGTCGTGGGTCACGTCCTCCTGAACCAGCTTCTCCTCTCCCCGGTAGAGGGCCAGCTTGGTGCTGGTGGAGCCGGGGTTGATAATTAACTGTAAGTACATGAAATTCTCCTTTTTGAAAACCAATCGTAGGGGCCGATGCCTACATCGGCCCGGGGCGGATGTGGGCATCCGCCCCTACGCGGCACAATTACATTAGCTAATCAGAGCGCACAGCAGTAGAGAATAATACTTCTCCTCGTAGCTGGCGGAGCGGGAGATCAGGGCGATGGGGCACTTGGCACCCACGATGGCACCGGCCATCTGAGCCTTGGCGTACAGCAGCATGGTCTTGACCATGATGTTGCCGGTGGCCAGAGAAGGAACCAGCAGAATGTCGGAATTGCCCACCACAGGGCTTTCGAACTTTTTGACCTTGGCAGACTCGGGATTCATAGCCAGGTCGAAGGAGATAGGGCCTTCCACATAGCAGTTGCCCAGTTCGCCATTGAGGGATGCTTCCTTCAGTGCGGCAGCGTCCACAGTTTCGATGATCTTGGGGCTGACAGCCTCGGCAGCGCACAGTGCAGACACCAGGGGCTTTTCATAGCCCAGCTTGCTCATAGCGCCCAGAGCGTTCTTCAAAATGGCCTTCTTGGTCTCCAGGTCGGGAGAAGGGATCATGCCGGAGTCGCAAACGCCCAGCAGCTTCGGGTAGCCGGGCAGCTCCACCAGGGCAAAGTGGGAGATGACGGAGCCGGTATTCAGACCAGTCTGCTTGTTGACGACCGCCTTCAGCAGTGTGCCGGTCTGCAGGATGCCCTTGAGGATGAAGCTGGCCTTTCCGTCACGGACCAGATCCACACAGACCTGAGCGGCTTCTTCATCGGTAGCGGCTTCGATGATCTCGGCATCGGAAACGGCATAGTTATGCTCAGCGGCGATGCGCTTGATGTCGGCGGTGCGGCCCACCAGCAGGCAGTCCATCAAGCCCTCGCTGCGCATAGTCATAATGGCTTCCAGGGTGTGGGCATCGTGGGCGCAGGCAACGGCGCAGGTCTTACGCTCGCCGGAGGCGATCATGCCCCGCAGTTCAGCAAGATTCTTGATCATGGCGCACCTCTTAGTTTCCCTGTGCGGCAGCGCGGCCGGCACGGTAGGCGTTCAGGTTCAACTCCTTGAACTTGGCGGGCACGGTTTCAGCGATAACGGCTTCCCAGTCGATGTCATCCATCTTCAGGGCGGCGGTCATAGCGCCAAACAGCACGATGTTCATGCACTTTGCGCTGCCCAGATCCTCAGCGATCTTGGCGGCGTTGAGGGTATAGCACTCAAAATTCTCCTGCATAGCCTCCAGGCAGCCGGCGGGATACTCCGCGGCACCGGTGGCGATAGTGGAGGAAACGATCTCATAATCGTTGATAACGGCAACACCGTTGGGCTTCAGATAGTCGGCATAGCGGACTGCCTCCATCTTCTCGAAGGCAACCACAATGTCAGCGGCACCCTGACCGATGACGGGAGAATAGACCTTCTCGCCCCAGTGGACCTGGGTGGAAACACTGCCGCCACGCTGGCTCATGCCGTGGACTTCGGACATCTTTACGTCGAAACCGGCCTTCATCAGACCGTTGACCAAAACCTTAGCGGTCAGAATGGCACCCTGGCCACCAACACCGACAAGCAGAGCACTTTTCTTTTCCATACTTACTTTTCCTTTCTGCTGATAGCGTTCACGGGGCAGACCTGGGCACAGACGGTGCAGCCGACACACTGGTTGGCATCGATCTTGCACTTGCCGTCCTTGATCATCAGAGCGGGGCAGCCAACCTTCAGGCACTTCTTGCAGCCGATGCACTTCTCTTCATCAGTGACGCACAGCTGGATATCATGCTTGATGCGCTTGATGAGCAGGCAGGGACGGCGGGTGATGATGGCGCTGCGCTTTTCGGAAGCCATAGCGCCCTTGACCGCG
>JAZRBW010000131.1:0-6134 GCA_045635305.1 Faecousia sp.
ATGATTGATTTTATCGTAGGGGCGATTCACGAATCGCCCGCCAACAAATTGTGTAGCAATTTGTTGGTATTTCAATGATTTTACACGAATTATCGCCTTGTGGCGATATGATTTTGTTGCACAAAATCATGCGGGCGATTCTTGAATCGCCCCTACGGTTGTTTATCAGGCAGTGCGATAAACGAAAATTTGAAATGGCTACATTGCAAAAAGAGGACGGGTGCGGTGGATCCGGGCTCTTTGCTGTTAACTGATTCTTGCTTTCAGGAAAAGGCTTTCCATCAGACGGGAAACCGAGGCAGGCAGGCTCTTGAAGGTGGAGCCCCGCTGCTTTTCTTCCGCGGTGGGATAGGCAATGGGATCGTCCAGAACCTCCGCACCCAGATATTCCTCCACCGCCTCCCGCTTCAGGGGGGTTGAGTAGCAGATCCACTCCATATTTGCCGCAGCGATCTCGGGATCGCAGAGGAAGTTGATGAACAGCTCTGCGGCTTCCTTCTGCTGGGCACAGGTGGGAATGCACATGGCATCGATAAACAGGTTGAAGCCCTCCTGGGGGCGGAAGAAGGCCAGATCCTCATTTTCCTCTGCCATGGTCACATAGTCACCGGCATAACAAGGCGCGATCCAGGCTTCTTCATTCTGCATCAGGTCGAAGATCTGATCCATCACATACTGCTGTACATAGGGCTTCTGCTGGGCCAGCAGGTCAGCACAGGCCTTCAGCTCCGCCTCATCGTGGGTGTTCAGGCTATACCCCAGCCGCAGCTGTGCAATGCCAAAAGCATCCCGGGAATTATCGTACATAAGGATCTTATCGTCGTATTTTGCGTTCCACAGAAGATCCCAGCCGGTCAGGTCCGCTTCGTCCACATACTTGGTGTTGTAGACAATGCCCACAGTGCCCCAGGCATAGGGAACGGAATACCGGTTCTGGGGATCATACTCCCGGGCTTTTTCCATAATATCATCATCCATGTATTGCACATTGGGGATATTATCGAAGTTCAGCGGGAGCAGCATATCCTCCTCGATCATACGGGCGATCATATAATCGGAGGGGATGATCACATCCACCGTAATACCGCCGCCAGCCAGCTTGGTATACATGACCTCGTTGGAATCAAAGGTGGAATAATTGACCTTGATATTGGGATAAGCCGCCTCAAAAGCGGCGATCACATCCAGACAGTCATCGCTGCCGTCGGAAATATACTGACCCCAGTTATACACATTCAGGGTGATCTGATCGCCGGACTGGGTGTTCCGCTGCCCACAGCCGCTGAAAGTACCCAGCACCAGCACCAGGCACAGCGCCAAAGAAAGTATCTTTTTCATATCCATACCTCCTCAGCGCTTGCCGTACAGGGCGTTCTTTTTCTTTTCCGAACGCATCTGCAGCAGATTCATGGTCACCAGCAGCACAAAGATCAGCAGGAACAAAATGGTGAACAGGGCATAGACCTTGGGCGGGATGGGCTTTTTGGTGTAGCTGTAGATTTCTACAGGCAGTGTCACAAAGTCCATACCGGTAACGAAATAGCTGATCACGAAATCGTCCAGACTCATGGTAAAGGCCATGATAAAGCCAGCCACGATGCCGGGCATGATTTCATGCAGCGTTACCTTGAAGAAAGACTGCAGAGGTGTGCAGCCTAAGTCCATGGCCGCATCCGTCAGGGATCTGTCCATCTGGCTCAGCTTGGGCATCACATTCAAAATAACATAGGGCAGATTGAAGGTGATGTGGGCGATCAGCAACGTCCAGAAGGTAAGGCTGTTGCGCTGGCCCAGCATATTGGTGCCCACAAACACAAACAGCAGGCTCAGGCTGATGCCGGTAACAATATCAGGATTGGTCATGGGGATGTCCGTCAGGCTCATAACCACCCGGCGCAGCTTGGGGCGCAGCTTGTGGATGCCCACAGCGGAGAAGGTGCCAAACACCGTGGCGATGGAGCTGGAGAGCACCGCAATGATGATGGAGTTGATCAGCAGACCGATCATATCCGGGTCACGGATCAGCTCGCCATACTGCTTAAAGGTAAAGCCGTCAAAGCGGGCCAGACTCTTGCCCTGATTGAATGAGCCCACGATCAAAACGATCATGGGGATATACAGGAACACGAAAATAAGAATGGTGAGGAATTTGTTGAATTTTTTCATGCAACCACCACATCCTCTCCATCCGAGCCGGACAGCCGGTTCATGATGCCGGTACAGACAAACACCAGCACCATCAGCAACAAGCTCAGCGCTGCGCCCAGGTTGGCATTGTTGCCCTGCTTAAACATACGCTCGATCACGTCGCCGATCAGCATGGTATCCGCGCCGCCCAGCTTGGAAGAAATATAGAAGGTGGACACTGCGGGCACGAACACCATGGTCACGCCGGAAATAATACCGGACATGGAAAGGGGCAAGGTTACCTTGAGGAAGGTCTGCGCCGGGGTGCAGCCCAAGTCCTCCGCTGCCTCGATGAGCCGGCGGTCGATCTTAACGATGATGGAATACAGCGGCAGGATCATATAGGGCAGATAGTTGTAGACCATGCCCAAGATCACCGCAGCAGGATTGCGGATCAGATTCATGCGGGCCAGACCAATGCTCTCCAGAAAATTGTTGATGATGCCGGTATCCTGTAGCAGGGCCACCCAGGCCAGGGTGCGCAGCAAAAAGCTCATGCACATAGGCAGCATCACCAGCATATACAGCATTTTCTGCATAAAGGGTCCCCGGTGGGCGATGTAGTAGGCCACCGGATAGCCGATCAGCAGGCAAATAGCCGCAGATATCAGAGAATAGAAAATAGATGTGCCAAACACCGGCAGGAAGGTGCCCAGTTCCTGAATATTGCTCCAGGTGAAGGCGCCGGTGTCCGGATCCGTCAGGGCAAAGTAGCCCACCACGCCCAGGGGGATGAGGGTGAAGGCCAGCATCCACGCAATGTAGGGCACGGAAAGAAGGATGGATTTATTCTTCTTCATCGGCCACGTCCTCCGCCAGCTCATCATATTCGGCAGAATAGGAGCTGTAGTCACCAAACATACCGGAATATTCACTCTTTTTCATAATGTGAATATCTTCCGGGTTCAGGCGAATGCCAACGGTGGCGCCTTCCGGCTGATGATCCGTGGTCTGGATCAGCCATTTGAAGCCCTTAAAGTCCACGATGATGTCGTAGTTGAGACCCTTGAAGGTCACGCTGGTGACCGTACCGGTCAGGTGACCTTCCTCCACCGGGACAAAGTCAATGTCCTCGGGACGGATGACCACATCCACCGGCTCGTTAGGCTCGAAGCCGGCGTCCAGGCACTTAAAGGTGCGGCCAAAGAACTTGACCTTGTAATCGGAGAGCATCACGCCGTCCAAAATGTTACTTTCGCCGATAAAGTCAGCCACGAAGGCGTTCTTCGGCTCGTTATAGATATCCTCAGGCTTGCCGATCTGCTGAATGCGGCCCTTATCCATGACCACCACGGTATCGGACATGGACAGCGCCTCTTCCTGATCGTGGGTAACATAGATGAAGGTAATACCGGTGGTCTGCTGGATACGCTTCAGTTCATTCTGCATATCCTTTCTCAGGCGCAGGTCAAGCGCGCCCAAAGGTTCGTCCAGCAAGAGCACCTTGGGCTCGTTGACCAGCGCACGGGCGATGGCAACGCGCTGCTGCTGACCGCCGGAAAGATTGTGGATCTTTCGGTTCTCGTAGCCCTTCAGGCCCACGATGGCCAGCATTTCGGTGACGCGCTTGTGGATTTCATCCTTGGACTGTTTTTTGAGTCGCAGGCCAAAGGCCACATTATCAAATACATTCAAATGAGGGAACAGGGCGTAGCGCTGGAACACCGTATTGATCTGCCGCTTATAGGGCGGCACGTCGTTGATGCGCTGGCCGTCAAATGCAACCTCACCGGAAGTGGGCGTCAAAAAACCGCCGATGATTCTTAATGTGGTGGTCTTACCGCAGCCGGAAGGACCCAGCAGCGTGAGGAATTCATGGTCATTAATGTAGAGATTGATTCCGTCGAGAATACGCTCCCCGTCGAACTCCATGACAAGATCTCGGAGTCTGATGAGTTCCTTAGACATTATCCTCCCCCGTTTCTGTAGTTTTTTTCGTCAAACTTAGACACGATAACTATATCGCAAATTTGTAGAAAGGTCAATGTATTTTAACCAATTTTTCAAATTTTCGTTTATCGTTCCCCTATTCGGTCATTGCGAGGAGCCGAAGGCGACGTGGCAATCCCCCGGTTAGGGGGGATCGTATTGAAAAGTACTGTCTAAAACCTTTGGGGATCGCCACACCAGCGTGCGCGCTGGTTCGCGATGGCCGTTCTATCGGAACGCGAAATCCCAATTTATATTACTATACCACACCGTAAGTTAAATTGCAATTTGCATAATCTTCGAAAAAAACTTGCGCAATGGTATATTTTGTATTATAATGGAAATGATCCCTCGAAAAGGAATTGCGCCTATGAAACAAAGAATTCTTGTGGCTGTCGCCTGTTTTGCGCTGGCGGCGCTGATCTTATTGCTGCTGCCCCTGCCGCCCAACGGCCCGGACGCCAGCACCGGCCCCACCGATACGGGCCATACAAACCCAAATACCACACCCCCTTCCAATGTCACATTGCCGCCGGAGAACAGTACTGTTCGATTGTACAGCTGTGACGAAAGTGTCCGTGCCTTCTTTGCTGCGGTGGCCGCAGACTATACGGATCTGACCGGCGTGGAAGTGGTGGTGATGGCCCCGGAGGAAGATGGCTGTCAAGCCAGTCTGCAGCGCTATATGGAAAGCGATGAACCACCCACGGTGCTGTGCATCCACAGCCAGAGTCAGCTGAAATCCTGGAAGGACAGTTTGCTGGATCTGGGTAATACCGGCTTGGCGGAAATGCTGTGCAATGATGGCCTGGGTATGCGCCTGGACGGTAAACTGCTGGGCATTCCCATGGCGGTGGATGGTTACGGACTGCTGATGAATGCAGAATTGCTGGCCAGCAAAGGCGCCCTGTCCCGCAATGATATTTTTGACCTGCCCTCTCTGACCACAGCGGTTCAGATTTTGAAAAACAACTCTGTAAAAGCCTTCCCCACAGCCAGCTTTACAATGCAGGATGCCTGGCATCTGCTGATGGGCGGGGATCTGGACAGCGCTCGGGCTTTTATCGACCTGTATCTGGCCAATGGCAACAAAAGCGGCAACACCATGACCCTTTTCCTGGATGGAAAATCCGCATTCTGTCTGGGCGGCAGCTGGGAGTATGATACCCTGGCGTCCATTACCGGTAGTGAGCTGCATGTGAGAAATCTGGATATCCTGCCCCATTATGCTGCCGGTGCGATGCAATATGTGTGCAGCACGGTGTGGAGTGTCAATGCCGGCGCCTCGGAGGACAATATCCGTGCCACCCTTCATTTCTTGAAGTGGATGGTAACCGCCGGGGAGGATACACCGGCACCGGTGGATCGACTGGAAAAGCTGACGGTCTTCGTGGATAGCGCCTGGTATGGCAACCAGCTGGAAAAGAAACTGCGATCCTATATGCAAACGGAAGCTGCTGTGCTGCAGTGGAAAGAAACCACCACCACCGGCAACCGGCTGCTGCTGGCGCTGACGGAATATATTAACGACAGTAATGAAACGAACTGGGAAGCGGTATGCAACACTGTGGACCAGGTCAAATCAGAAAACGGATATACGTCGTTACTAAACTGATAAGGAGAATGATTATGAAAAAGCGTATTTTTGCAATGCTGTTACTGGTAGTGATGCTGATGGGCGCTCTGGCCGCCTGCAGCAGCGATGATCCGCTGACCGATGAGGATGCCAAGCAGATCGTTATGGAGCATATGGGCGTTGAGCAGCGGGAGGTCAGCGATATCCACTCCCATATTTCGGAAACTGCTGATGGCCAGGTCTGCTTCAATGTGTTTATCACGGTGAAGGGCAAGTCCTATACCTATCAGATCCATGCCGTCACCGGCGAGATCCTGTCCGTGGCCGAAGGTGGCCACAGCCACTAATCGTGAAAAAAGGCCGCCAAAGGCGGCCTTTTTCACGCTCAAATTTGCAGGATAAATTGGGATTTAGCGTTCCAAAGCCTTCCCCTGGGGGAAGG
>JAZRBW010000132.1:0-2159 GCA_045635305.1 Faecousia sp.
CCATTTCTAGGTCTGAAACCCGTACCGCGTCCAACCTTTCCGCCCGCATTCCACATCAGTCAGGCCTAACGGCCTGCCAGCTTCTCCCCGGGAGAAGCTAAAGCGGCTGCGCCGCTATTAAGCTAAACAACAATTTATCTTACGAAATTACTTCCGTTTATTCTCCGTGTACATATACAGGTCGCACTTGATCATGCCGTTATAGAGCTTACGCTTTTTGTCAGCGCGCTTGCCGAAATAATGCTCAAACTCCGGTTCGGAGGTTATAACATACTTCTTCCAGCCGTCGGCAAACTTCACATGGCGGCCAAAGGCCTGATACAGCCGCTGGGCATCCTTCTGCTCACCCATGCGCTGGCCGTAGGGCGGGTTGCAGATCAGGATGCCGGACTGGGCGGGAAGATCCAGCTTGGTGGCGTCGCCATCTTTAAATTCGATGATGTCGCCCACGCCGGCCTTGCGGGCATTGGCCATGGCAAGAGAAACGCACTTGGGGTCATTGTCGGAGCCCAGGATCTGATACTTGCCCTTGAACTCCTTATCCATGGCTTCGCCGCGGGCATCCTGCCAGATTTTCTCATTCATCCATTCAAAGCTTTCCGCTGCGAAGCGGCGGCGCAGACCGGGGGCCCGGTTCTTGGCAATCAAGGCGGCCTCAATGGGGATGGTGCCGCTGCCGCAGAAGGGGTCCCATACAAATTCCCGGCCACGGTATTTTGTCAGCATCACCATGGCGGCAGCCAGGGTCTCCCGCAGGGGAGCATCGTTGCCAATGGCCCGGTAGCCACGCTTGTGCAGGCCCACACCGGAGGTATCCAGATACAAGGTGACCCGGTCATTCATAATGGCAAACTGCAGCTGATACTTCACGCCATCTTCAGGAAGCCAGGAAATGCCGTACTTCTCACCCAGCCGCTTGCTGGCGGCTTTTTTCACGATGGCCTGGCAATCCGGAACGCTCATGAGCTGAGAACCCAGGCAGTGACCCTTTACAGGGAACTGGCCGTCGCGGGGGATAAACTGCTCCAGAGGGGCATTGTATACACCCTGGAACAGCTGTTCAAAGGTTTTGGCCTCAAAATCCGCCAGAATCAGCAGCACACGCTCACCGGTGCGCAGATTGAGGTTGGCTCTGGCAAGGGCAGTTTCGTCACCAGAAAACAGCACACGGCCGTTTTCCACCCGGACATTTTCGATGTTCAGTCGCCGCAGTTCGTCACCGGCGATGCCCTCCAAACCAAAGAGGGTAGGGACTGCAAATTCAAAATTAGACATAATTCCTCCTGTAGAAAGCACTGTCATTGCGAGGAGCCGCCCAACAGGCGGCGACGTGGCAATCCCCCCGTCAGTGATGCAAAACCCTTTGGGGATCGCCACACCAGCGTGCGCGCTGGTTCGCGATGACAGCATTTTGTTTATGGAATGATCTTCTTGGGCTTCAAATAGCGTTCCTGTTCGGAAAAAACGCAGCCGCAGAATTTCTGGATATACATTTCCATCTGCCGCGCCCGTTCCTGACCGGCGGCGAAATAGGGTCGGAAGTCCCGGTAGAGGAATTCCACGCCGTATTCGTGGGCCGCCCGCTCGGCAACAGCGCGCATCAGCTCGTGATTTTGGTATGGGCTGATGAAAAGGCTGGATGTAAAGCTGTCGAAGCCGCTCTCAGCCGCCTGGCGGGCGGTGTCGAACAGCCGCATTTCATAGCATTTGATACAGCGGCCGCCAATATCCTCCGCCACCTCCCGGACGAAAGGCCGCAGGCCGTAATCGTCCCGCTCGATCATGGGCAGTTCGATTTTGCCTGCATACTCCCGCAGGCAGTTGCGGCGGGAGCGGTACTCGGTGAAGGGATGGATGTTGGGATTGTACCAGTAGCCGGTAACTTCCAGCCCATCGCCCCGCAAAACTTCGATGGGCATATTGGCGCAGGGGGCACAGCAAATGTGTAATAAGGTTTTCATAAAAACCTCCAAAGTTTGGTAATTTTAGTATAACACGCAAACAGACGCAATACAAGAAAGATAAATTGTTGTTTACCAGATTTAGGTCATTCCGAGCCAGTGCGCACACTGGCGTGGGAATCCCCCGGTTAGACGGATAATGTGACGAAAAGTACCTAAAATACTTAGGGGATTGCCACACCAGTGACCGAATCAAGG
>JAZRBW010000133.1:0-8732 GCA_045635305.1 Faecousia sp.
GTAACACAGCAGAATGTCTGATACCCATACCGCATCGTAGGTTACCTCCCGCGTTCCACATCCGCCCCCTGCGGGGGCACCTTCTCCCCGGGAGAAGGTAGGCGCCTTCGGCGCATAATGGAGCGATAAATCCCAATTTGCTTGACATTTGGTTCTGTGTCGTATATAATAATGCTGTCGCAAAACAAATCAATCTTCGGGGTGCCGGATGACCGGCTGAGATTGGGCTGCAGCCCTGACCCGTGAACCTGATACGGCTAGTACCGTCGGAGGGAAAGATGCACATATGGGATACCTTGCGTGTCGCATTGCACCTGGACGGGTTTGCAATGCGATGATTTTATTTTTGGAGGTATTCCCTATGCAAACAAAAACCAGGCGTCTTACCGAAAGCGCCATGCTCCTGGCCGTTGCCATCGTACTGGAGCTGGTGAGCAAAATGTTCATTCCGGAAATGGCCTTCGGCGGTCAACTGACCATCGTCAGTATGCTGCCGGTGGTGCTGATTTCCTACCGCCACGGCGTCAAATGGGGTCTGTGGGCCGGTGTTGCCTATGCCGTCATCGAAATGCTGCTGGGCGCGAAAACCGTGGCCGCAGCCTTCCAGCCCGGCTATTTTGGCGATGAAACCATGATCGTTAACGCCCTGATCATGTGCGTGATGGATTATCTGGTGGCCTTCACCGTGCTGGGTCTGGGCGGTATTTTCCGCAACAGGATCGCAAACGGCGGTGTGGCACTGATGTGCGGCAGTCTGGTAGCGCTGGGCGCCCGGTACGCCGCCCACACCCTTTCCGGCTATATCCTGTTCTCCGGTTGGGCAGAGTGGTTCTTCACCCAGGACGGCTTCCCTGCCTGGGGCGCAAATCTGGTGGAAAACCTGGGCCCCGAAATGCTGGGCTTTGTCTACAGCCTGGTGTACAACGGTATGTACATGATCCCGGAAATGATCTGCACCGCTGTAGTGGCTGTTTTCCTCTCCAAAGTTCCCAAAATCGTGACAAAAATCAGCTAAACAGGTACAGCCCGGCGCATCGCGCCGGGCTGCTGCTTTGCAAATTTTCGTTTATCGGTCTGTTGATTTGCGAAAACCTACCGACCAAAGTGTCATTGCGTGGTTCAACACAGCGATAAATCCCAGGTTACTGCTTTGCTAAAACCTGCATCCCGGGGGCATTGGGGGCCAGCTTGCTGACCCGGTACAGCGCCAGCGCCACATCCGCCCGGGTCAGATTGGCTTCCGCGGTCAGGTGGACCCCATTTTCCGCCATCACAGCCACCGCCCAGTCCGTAACAGCCTGGTCACCTGCCATGACAGAGGTGGGCAGATCCAGGGCATTTTGGATCAGCAACGCCGCCTGGGCACCGGTAATGGGTTCATTTGCCCCAAATTCGCTGCCGTTGGGCCAACCGGCCATGAGCCCGGAGCGCTGCGCCGCCGCAAGATAAGGCTTCAGCCAGGTGGGGCAGTCATCGGCAAAACCGGTGGTGGTCACATTTTTATCCACCCGCAGCCCCAGCGTCTGCACCAGCATGGTGACAAATTCCCCCCGGCTGACACATTTTTCCGGCTGGAAGCAGCACTGCTCGCCAATGGTTTCGCCCACAAACAGGCCGGTATTTTTCATCCATTCCGCTTCAAAGCGGCAATCGCGGCCCACGGTGTCGGTGTAAAAGGTCTTTTCCGTGGGCTTGAGGATCCGCACCGTCACCGTAGCTTCCCGGGACACATTGCCGGCGGCATCGGTGGCGGTGTAGATGAAGGAATCGGTGCCCACCTTGTTTTTCTTGGGGGTGTAGGTGAAGGTGCCGTCAGCAGCAATGCTGACCTCGCCCCGCTTGGGCCCGCGGATCAGGCTGTAGGTCAGGGCGCTGCCCTCCGGGTCAGTGACCTTCAGCTTGCTCTGATTGGCCAGATTTTTGTAGGTTTCCAGCACCGCATCCTCCGCCACCGGCGCCTGATCCACCTTGCCCCGGATGGAAATGGTCACGGTGGTTTCCCTTTCCACCCGGTTTTCGTAAATGGGCAGATAGGTCACGGTGGCTTTGGTGTCGGTTTCGGTACGCAGCGGTTGGAACGTCAACTGAGAAAGCTGGTCGGCAGGAAGAATGTCGCCCTGGCGCACCACCCGCGTGCCCAGCAGAACAGTACCGGTTTCGCTGTCGGGAAGCTTCAGAATACACACGCCGGTCAGATTCTCACCGAATTCCGAGCCTTCAAAGCAGTAGACGCTGTCGCAGTCCATCGTGGGATTCACAGCAATGGCTTCGGTACCGCCGTCGGATGCCAGCGCAGGACCGGCAAGACAAACGCAACAGCCGACTGCCACAACAAGGGCAAAAAGTCGTTTGGAAAACATGGATAAAACCTCCTGAAATTGGATTTCGCAGGTATTGTTTGCAACCTTTCCCAAAATTATGCAGATAGAAATCGTGGTTGCAAATTTTCGTTTATCGCTCTGTTGGAAACGGTATTTGTCGCCCCTCCGGGGCGACAGCGGCGAAGCCGCCTTAGCTTCTCCCGGGGAGAAGCTGGCACAAAAATGGGCACTTCGGAACCCATTTTTGTGACTGATGTGGAATGCGGGCGGAAAGGTTGGATGCGGTACAGGTTCCAGGCTTAGGAATGGGTAACATTTCAGCAAGTCTTAGCCAATACCTCGCGGAAGCTTACTGCCCGCATTCCACATCCGCCTCCGGTCGCTTCGCTCCCTCCGGCACCTTCTCCCCGGGGGAAGGTATGCGGCCTACGGCCGCAACAGTGCGCTAAATCCCAATTTGTCGCGCCGACAGAAAGAAAAAATGGGATTTTTTTGAAAATGTGTATTGACAAACCAATTGGGAGCATATATTATATAAGCGCAGTTAGTGTATGCTAACTGCTGCTTACAGCACATTGGTTAGCATACGCTAACCACAGAACAGGAGGAATCCCCTTTATGAGAATTGCTTTTGCAGGCAACCCTAACTCCGGCAAGACCACCATGTACAACGCTCTGACGGGCCGCAATGAAAAGGTGGGCAACTGGGCCGGCGTCACCGTGGACGCAAATCAGGCTCCCATCCGGAAAATTTATGCCGCGGAAGCCCAGTTGATCGCTGTGGACCTGCCCGGTGCTTATTCCATGAGCCCCTTCACTTCCGAAGAGAGCATCACCAGCGCCTATGTCAAGAACGAAGATCCCGATGTGATCATCAATATTGTGGACGCCACCAACCTCAGCCGCAGCCTGTTTTTCACCACCCAACTGCTGGAGCTGGGCATCCCCATGGTGGTGGCGCTGAACAAGCAGGACATCAACAAGCGCAAGCAGACAAAAATCAACACCAGGCTGCTGAGCGAAAAGCTGGGCTGCCCCGTTGTGGAGACTACTTCCACCACCGGTGACGGTCTAAAAGAACTGGTAGCTGCTGCCGCCGCCCGACAGAGCGAAATCCAGACCGCTCCCTATCGCCAGAATGCCATCGATCTGACGGACAAACAGGCGGTGGAAGCAGAGGACCGCAAGCGATTCGCCTTTGTCAACAGCATCGTGGCTCAGGTGGAAAAGCGAAAAATCTTTACCAAAGATAAAAATTCCCAGGACAAGATCGACGCGGTGCTGACCCATCCTCTGGGTGGTCTGCTGATCTTTGCCGCCATTATGTTCCTGGTGTTCCAGATCAGCCAGGCCTGGCTGGGCGTTTGGATCGCTGAGGGCTACGAATTTGCCAATGGCACCACGATCCCCGGTTTGGTCACCTTGATCGATTTGTTCAAAGAATGGGTCGCCGGCCTTTTGGATGGCGCCAACCCCTTCCTGGCCGCCCTGCTGGTAGAAGGCATCATCGGCGGTGTATCTGCCGTGGTTGGTTTCCTGCCTTTGGTGATGGTGATGTATTTTCTCATCTCGCTGCTGGAAGACTGCGGCTACATGGCCCGGGCCACCGTGGTGCTGGATCCCATCTTCAAGAAGGTGGGTCTCAGTGGCAGGTCTGTTATCCCCTTCATCGTAGGTACCGGCTGCGCCATTCCCGGCGTTATGGCCGCCCGCACCATCCGCAACGAGCGGGAGCGCAACGCCACTGCCATGCTGACCCCCTGGATGCCCTGCGGCGCAAAGCTGCCGGTCATCGCCCTGTTCGCCGGTGCCTTCTTTGAGGACGCAAGCTGGGTGGGCACGCTGATGTACTTCGTGGGCATCGCGCTGATTTTGCTGGGCGCACTGCTGGTGAATAAGATCGCCGGATATAACCGCCGCAAATCCTTCTTCATCATCGAGCTGCCCGAATATAAAGTCCCCTCTATGAAGCGGGCCTGCATGGATATGCTGAGCCGGGGCTGGGCCTACATCGTCAAGGCCGGTACCATCATCCTGGTGTGCAATGCTCTGGTGTTTATCATGCAAAGCTTCAACTGGAATTTCCAGCTGGTGGAAGAGGGCATGGAGAACACCTCTATTCTCGCCACCATTGCTAACCCCATCGGTTACGCCTTGATTCCCATCGTAGGCTACCATGCCTGGCAGTTGGCTGCCGCCGCTGTCACCGGCTTCATCGCCAAGGAAAATGTGGTGGGCACCCTGGCGGTATGCTACGGCTTTGCCGTGAATGACGATCTGCAGATCTCCAGCGGCAACGAAGTGGTGGATGCTATGGTGGGCATGACCAAGGTGGCTGCCCTGGCTTATCTGATGTTCAACCTGTTCACGCCTCCCTGCTTTGCGGCTTTGGGCGCCATGAACGCGGAGATCAAGCAGAAAAAGTGGTTCTGGGGCGGCATCGCCCTGCAGCTTGCCACCGGCTTTACCATCGGCTTCCTGGTCTACCAGATCGGCACGCTGATAGTGACCGGCTCTCTGGGTGCCGGCTTTGTGGGCGGCCTGATCTTTGTGATCGCTTTTGCCGCTGTGCTTGTCTGGCTGTGCATCCGTGGCGGAAAGAGGTGAGCGGATGAATCCTGTTGACTACATCCTCATCTTCATCGTGGTCGCCGTCGTTGGCAGTGCGGCTTTCTACATCCGCACCGCCAAAAAAAGGGGCAAAAAGTGCATCGGCTGCCCCCATGCCGGGTCTTGCAGCGGTTGCAAAGGCAATTGATCCCTTCCATATGACGAAAGCGACGCTCCACCGGAGCGCCGCTTTTTGCGTTTCAAATTTTCGTTTATCGTTCCCCTATTCGGTCATTGCGAGGAGCCGAAGGCGACGTGGCAATCCCCCGGTTAGGGGGGAATCGTATTGAAAAGTACTATCTAAAACCTTTGGGGATCGCCACACCAGCGTGCGCGCTGGTTCGCGATGACCGTTCTATCGGAGCGATAAATCCCAATTTATCAGGGTCTCCATTGGTATTTGGATAAATCCACCTTGCCGTCTACCACCTGGATACCATCGGCTTCCAGGCGGCTTTTTTGCCCGTCCAGACCGCCAAAGCCGAAATTTTCGGCCAGTTTTCCCCGGAAATTAACCACCTTATAGCAGGGATAACGATCCGGATCGGGATTTCCGTGGAGGATATTGCCCACTGCGCGGGAAAGCTTTTTGTTGCCCAGGCTTTCCGCGATCTGTCCATAGGTGACCACCTTGCCGCTGGGGATGGCGGTCAGAAAATCATAGACCCTCTGCTTCATCCGCGTCCACCTTTCGGATGACCTTGCAGGGATTTCCCACCGCCACAGAGCCTGCGGGAATGTCCCTGGTCACCACGCTGCCGGCACCAATAACACAGTCGTCACCGATGGTCACACCGGGACACACCAGCACGCCCGCCCCAAACCACACATTATTGCCCACAGTGATAGGCTTGTACTGCTGATAGTCTGCCCGGCGGCGCTGGGGATCGATCGGGTGCGTTGGGGTAACGAAGGTACAATCCGGGCCCACCAGCACATTGTCACCGAAGATGATTCGGCCGCCATCGATCAGCTTGCAGTTGTAATTGGCGAAGAAATTGCGGCCCAGAGTAATATATTCGCCGTAATCACAGAAAAAGGGCGGCTTGATGAAGCAGTTTTCCCCGGCATTCGGGAGCAGTTGCCGCAGAATTTCCTGCCGTTTTTCCCCATCCTCCGGAGAGGTTTGATTCAGGCGGAAGCACAGCAGCTCCGCCGCGTCCCGTTTGGCTTTCAGCTCCTGGCTGCCCCGCATGAATTCCAAGCCTGCCAGGGCTTTTTCTTTTTCTGTCATGGCTTTTCTCCTTATTTTTTCAGCGCCTTGCGCAGCACGGGCACAACAGCCAGCGCCAGGCCGCCGCCAATGAGGGCGGTAAACAGCTGGGGCCAGGTGAACATGGTGGGCAGCATTTTCAGCATGGGCGGTGCCAGCACCACAGTAGATCCGATCTTCTGACCCAGCAGGGCATCCGCAGCCACGCCGCAGATCACCTGCACCACCAGCAGATACAGCACCATGAATTTGGAAACAGCCGCCGCAATCAGCGCCACCGGCTGCAACCACAGGGGCTTCATGGACTTACCCAGCAGCAGATGCAGCAGCCAAACAAAGCAGCTGTTGCCGATCATAATGGGCAGAACCGTCACGAAATTGGGAGCAATGCCCAGTGTAAAGGCGAAAATGGGAGAAATGACAGCAACGGTCAGGCCGCTGCTGAGGCCAACCATCAGCACAGTCACCGCCAGCACGCAGTTTACCAGACTGCCGGTGACCATTTGCTTGGTCATCTGTTCCGGGATCAGCGAGCCTGCCCACTGCAGACAGATCAGCAGCGCCAGCAATACGGCGGTTTTGGTGATCCAACCAACACTTTTGCGCATAATGTTACCTCGATTCATTTATATAACAGCAATTTCAATGCCCACCACGCCATAGTTTGTCTGTTCTTCGGCAGAATAATAGGCTTCCATATCCGATGGGTGGGCGGTGTTGATATCCTCCGGGGTGTAGCCGCATTTGAGCAGCGGAAGGACACGATACAGTTCTTCGAAGCCGGCAAAGCGATGCAGCTTCGAAACGGTTGCGTTTATGGTTTCACCGGTTTTGGTGTTGGTAAAGACGATGGTGTCCCCAACCTTGATTTGCCGGCGCTTTTCGTCGTACAGTCGCAGCTCGATGGTTTTTTCTCCGCTTTTGATCTTTTCAAAGGGCGACGGATGGAGCTTCATGCTGTGGCTGACTTGTTCCCGGGTTAAGCACACGATGGATTCCACATGGCTGCAGCGGGGGAACAAATCCGCGGCCAGGGCATTTTTGACGGTGTAGCCCCGTTCTTTGAGAAGCGCCACATCCCGGGCCAGCGTTGCCGGGTCGCAGGACACATAGACGATGCGCCGGGGAGCAAACCGGGCAAGGGCCTCGATGGTGTCGGCATTCAGGCCCTTTCTGGGCGGGTCTACCACCACCACATCGGCTTGGATGCCCGCCTTTTCCAGTTCCAAAGCCGCCTGGCCCGCGTCACCGCAGAAAAATTCCGCGTTTTCGATGCCGTTGCGCTTGGCGTTGTCCCTGGCGTCTTCCACCGCCTGGGGCACCACCTCCACGCCGATGACCTTGCCTGCGGCTCTGGCCATGGCCAACGTGATGGTGCCCACGCCGCAATACAGGTCGAGAACCGTGTCGTTTTTGGTGATCTCCGCCTGGGCGATGGCAGCGTCGTACAGCCGCTGAGCCTGGGCATGGTTGACCTGGTAGAAAGACCGGGGACTCAGCCTGAAATGCAGGCCGCAGAGGGTATCCTCGATGTAACCCGGGCCGTAGAGCGTGATAAATTCGTCGCCCAGGACGGTGTTACCCTTTTTGGTGTTGACGGACAGCACCAACGTGGTAAAGCCGGGGATCTTCTTCAGCTTGTCGACAAGGGTGTTTTCCCTGGGAATTTTGCGGCCGTTGACAGCCAGGCACACCAGCACCTGCTTCGACACCGGGCCCCGGCGCACATAAATATGACGCACCAGGCCGGTATGCACCACTTCGTCATAGGCGGTAACCTTATTTTCGTTCATCCAGGCGATGACGGCGTCCTTGACGGCATCCATTTCCTCCGGCAGGATCAGACAGCGATCATTTTCGATGACCTGGTGGGTGCCGGCCTTAAAGAATCCGGCAAAGGCACGGCCTTTTTTGCTGGAAACGGGATATTGGGCCTTGTTGCGATAGCAGGTCTGCTCCGGGGCGGAAAGAATCTCCACCTTCTCCAGATTCTCGCCGCCCATGCGGTTGAGGCAGTTTTTGACCCGTTCGGCTTTCAGGCGGCTTTCTTCTGCATAGTCCATGTGGTGAAAATCGCAGCCGCCGCAGAGCTTCGCCACGGGGCAGGCCCGGTTGATGCGGTGCTCGGAACGCTCCAGGATTTCCACCATTTTGCCGGCGGCCCAGTTTTTTGCCGCCTTTTCAATGCGGACGGTGACCTTTTCCCCGGCAATGGCGTTGGGGATGAACACGGCACAGCCTTCGATGTGGGCAACGCCCTGGCCCTCGCTGGTGTAGTCGGTAATGACCGCCTCGTAAATTTGATTCTTGTTCAGCATAACATCCCTCCAAAGGGCACATTTCCAATATTGTATCATATATTTCCGAAACCGTAAACCCTCCTTGCAAATTTCCCGGGTGTGTAGTAATATAAATTGTTGTTTACCAGATTTAGGTCATTCCGAGCCAGTGCGCACACTGGCGTTGGAATCCCCCAGTTAGACGGGAAATGCAACGAAAAGCACCTAAAATACTTAGGGGATTGCCACACCAGTGACATCTGTCACTGGTTCGCAATGACCGAATATCTTAGTGTAAACAACAATTTA
>JAZRBW010000134.1:0-2054 GCA_045635305.1 Faecousia sp.
GGAATTCGGGCAGAAATGTTATTATTTTGAGGTATTTTCAGACCTAGAATAGCGTAACACAGCAGAATGTCTGATACCCATACCGCATCGTAGGTTACCTCCCGCGTTCCACATCCGCCCCCTGCGGGGGCACCTTCTCCCCGGGAGAAGGTAGGCGCCTTCGGCGCATAATGGAGCGATAAATCCCAATTTATGGTTCCGATTGTCGGAAATTGTCGAAAAGAATTGGGCGAAAGCCCATTGCAAATTCCTTATTTTTCTGGTATCTTAAATAGCAGGAAGGAGGCGGTATCTATGGAACTTCTCAAACTGCTCATCGCCGATGAATGCGACGAATTCCGGCAGACATTGGCTGACGCTCTGGGAAAAAGCTATATCATTCGCACCTGCCGCAGCGGCGACCAGGCACTGGAGCTTTTGCACAGCTTCCGGCCCGATATTTTGGTAACGGATCTGATGCTGTCCGGGCTGGATGGGCTGACCCTGCTGCAGCTGGCAAAAGATGGGGGTATCCAGCCCACCGTATTGGTCGCTTCCTCCCACTATAACGCCTACATACAAGCCACATTGGAACGGCTGGGCGTAGCCTATATGATGCGTAAGCCCTGCAGCGCTCAGGCCATTATGTGCCGGGTAGCAGATTTTGCTGCGGAACTGGCACCCTTACCGCCCACCTACCACGATCCGGAAGATCTGATTGCCAACGTACTGCTGCATCTGGGTCTGGGTGCGCATCTGGACGGTTTTCGGTATTTGCTGTCCGCCATCCCTCTGTACTCTCACGACACCAACCAGGGCATCACCAAGGAGCTGTATGTTGCCGTGGCAGAGCTCCACGGGAAAGAATCCCGGCAGGTGGAGCGTTCCATCCGCAGCGCCATTGACGGTGCGTGGAAGAAGCGTACGGATAAGATCTGGGCACAATATTTCACCCCCGGCCCCGACGGCAGTGTGCCCCGTCAGTCCAATGGCCGTTTCATTGGCCGTCTTGCCCGCCTGCTCATAGAGCAGACCGGCAAAACCCAGGCTTGCTAACTTGCTGCATTTTGGGTGTTTTCGTAGAATATCCCACCGGGACAGCCTTGGCTATCCCGGTTTTTTCACAAAAAAGTTACAAAAAGTCCTTGACAAATAAAGGTTCGTGCATTATAATTGTTCAGTCTGCGTATGCGGACAATCCTTGCTCCCGGCGCGACCGGGGGCCAAAAGTCCAAAAGGAGGTGCAAACAACATGGCTAAGATCACTGGCAAGTACGAGGTGCTCTACATCATCGATCCCGCTCAGGGCGAGGAGGGCATCGCCGCACTGGTGGAAAAGTTCAAGGCAATGGTGGAAGCGGAGGGTACTCTGGCTAACATCGATGAGTGGGGCAAGCGTCGTCTGGCATACCCCATCAATGATCTGAACGAGGGTTACTACGTTCTGATGAACATCGAGACCAAGCCCGAATTCCCTGCAGAGCTGGAGCGTGTGATGAAGATCACCGAAGGCGTCCTGCGCTGCCTGACCACCGCAGTGGAAGAGTAAGGAGGAAACACCATGCTCAACCACATTACCATTATGGGTCGTTTGACCCGTGATCCCGAGCTGCGCCGTACCGGCAGCGGCGTCGCCGTTACTTCTTTTACGCTGGCAGTCGATCGCGACTTCGGCAAGAATGAGCAGGGCGAACGGGAAACCGATTTCATCGACTGTGTCGCTTGGCGTCAGACCGGAGAATTTGTCTCCAAGTATTTCACCAAGGGCCGCATGGCGGTGGTAGCCGGCCGGCTGCAGATCCGCAGCTGGACAGACAAGGACGGCAACAAGCGCCGCACCGCTGAGGTCGTAGCAGACAATGTCTCCTTCGGCGACAGCAAGCGTGAGGGCGACGGTGGCTCCTTCGGTGGCAACACCTATGGCGCTCCTGCTCCCAGCTACGGCGGCTACAGCGCACCTGCATCCGCACCCGCATCCGACTTTGCGATGCTGGACGATGACGATGCTCAACTTCCGTTCTAAAAACTTGACTTTTCTACTCTAACAAGGAGGTAATAACCATGGCTAACGAACA
>JAZRBW010000135.1:0-23738 GCA_045635305.1 Faecousia sp.
CTCCCCCCGTGACGCCATCAAGGCCCGTCAGCTGGGTGCCGAAGGCATCGGCCTGTGCCGTACCGAGCATATGTTCTTCGAGGAAGGCCGTATCGCTCCCTTCCGTGAGATGATCTGCGCTGACACCGTGGAAGAGCGCGAGGCCGCTCTGGAGAAGATCCTGCCCCTGCAGCAGGCTGGCTTCGAGGGTCTGTACGAGGCTATGGAAGAGTACCGCGTGTGCATCCGTTTCCTGGATCCCCCGCTGCATGAGTTCGTTCCCACCACCGAGGAGGACATCGCTCTGCTGGCTAACGCCCAGGGCAAGACCGTCGAGCAGATCAAGGCCATCATCGACTCCCTGCATGAGTTCAACCCCATGATGGGTCACCGTGGCTGCCGTCTGTCCGTCACCTACCCCGAGATCGCTGCTATGCAGACCAAGGCCGTCATCCGTGCCGCACTGGCTGTTAAGGGCCGTCATCCCGAGTGGAACCTGGTTCCCGAGATCATGATCCCCCTGGTTGGCGACGTGAAGGAACTGAAGTATGTCAAGAACGTGGTTGTCAAGACCGCTGATGCTGAGATCGCCGCTGCCGGCATGGATCTGAAGTACGAGGTCGGCACCATGATCGAGATCCCCCGCGCCTGCCTGACCGCTGACGAAGTGGCTAAGGAAGCTGACTTCTTCTGCTTCGGCACCAACGACCTGACGCAGATGACCTTCGGCTTCAGCCGTGACGACGCAGGCAAGTTCCTGAGCGCCTACTACGAGGCCAAGATCTACGAGAACGATCCCTTCGCCAAGCTGGACCAGAACGGTGTTGGCCAGCTGATGCAGATGTGCATCACCAAGGCTAAGGGCACCGGCCGCGAGCTGCACTACGGCATCTGCGGTGAGCACGGCGGCGACCCCGTTTCCGTCGAGTTCTGCCACAAGCTGGGCCTGGACTACGTGTCCTGCTCCCCCTTCCGTGTGCCGATCGCCCGTCTGGCTGCCGCCCAGGCTGCAATCAAAGAATCTAAGTAATTAGGTTTATAAAGCAAAAAAATCCCTCTGCCGAGAAATCGGCAGAGGGATTTTTGTCGTTGTTTGCATTTTTTACAATTGTATGTTATAATACATCAAATAAATCATCTAGGAGGTTAAGTATGAACCCACTGCAAGAACGAACGCTTAAAAATCAATTTGTTGAATTAACATTTAGCAAGGAATGGAAAAAGAAATTAAGTGAAAAATCTTATAGTGATAAAGACTTAATCAAATATTGTTTGAATAAAGCTTGGCCTGATGCTATAATTTATGTTAGGAAGAAAAACTCACCAAGTGATTCTACTATTCTTGCAAATGCCGAAAAAATTAAGGAGCGCTTATTTGACAATATAAATTCTTCAGCCTGGGGTAACAATTTTGACGCTTGGCATGATAATATGTGCTCTAATACCGATTTCGGAATGAGATATGGTGTATGGCAAAAATTTATCAATATGAGTTTTAAATATATGTATTGCATAAACGATAAATTGGAAAATCCTATCAAATTAGATTTTAAGGAGTGTCATATTCCGTTAGATGACAATACATTACTTTGGTGTAGAAATAGAGGTATTACTGATATTACATCTTGGAACAAAGTAACTCAAACGGAATATATACTTATAAAAGATGGCATCCTTAAAGAAATCAAGAGCAATTCTAATGTTGATAGTGCACTGCAACTTGAATTTGTAGTTTGGAGAATTAAAAAAGCTTGTGATGTTTTGCTACATATTAAAAAACTAAAAGACAACCTTGATGGGTTAGAAACCTCCATGTCGCTTTTTAAAGATTGCGGGTTCAATCTTGAAAACGACTTAGACGTTACTGCCGTTTTAAATCAAATGGACATATTGAAAGAATACATCATAAATAATTAAATTCATTTCTGTTTCAATTCATAATTTCCCTCTTTTGCTGATAGCCGCCCAGGCTGCCATCAAGGGCTAATCTGAACACTCAGATTTATAGCGCATAACAAAATCCCCGCCGAGAAATCGGTGGGGATTTTTCTTTGCATTGAACATTTAGGGCAAAAGTGTTATAATCTAATTAACAAATTTTTTCAAAATCACTATTGACTCTCACGCTCCGTCATAGTGTATACTCCGTATTGTGAGGTGATAAAAAATGAAAATGCTGATTAAGGAATTTGCTGAATTTACGGGTGTAAGTGTGCGCACGCTGCATTATTACGATGAAATCGGATTGTTGACGCCAGCCTCGGTTGACAAGTTTACGGGCTATCGTTTTTATGACGACAAATCGCTTCTTCGTATGCAAGAGATTCTTTTTTACCGTGAACTTGACTTCTCCTTAAAGAGCATTGGAGAGATTTTATCATCCCCCAATTATGACACAAGGAAATCATTGGAGGAGCAAAAGATACTACTCACACTCAAAAAAGAGCGGTTAGAGCGATTAATTGCTTCCATTGATGAGGCAATGAAAGGAGCAAATGTTATGAGCGCATTTGATAACAGCGAATTTGAAAAACATAAGGTGGAGGCTCAAGAAAAATGGGAAAAAACGGACGCATACAAGGAACACGCAGAACGGACTAAGAATTACTCCAAGCAGAAGTGGAATGACCTCACCGAGGAAATGGAACACATCATGGCGGAGTTCGCGTCCTGCATGAAAAAGGTCAAAAAGCCTGAGTCCACCGAGGCACAAAACCTAGTGAAAATGCTGCAGAACCATATTACCGAGAATTACTACCTTTGTACGAACGAGATTTTAGCAGGTCTCGGCCAGATGTATGTCGGTGATGAACGCTTCAAAAATAATATTGATAAGCACGCTGGTGGTACAGCAGCGTTTATCTGTGAAGCAATTGAAGTCTATTGCAGAAAATGAGCATATTCCCTCTTTTGCTGATAGCACCACAGGCCGCTATCAAGGGCGAATCGCTTGACCGAATTGCAAATCCCACCTGCTAGTAACGGCAGGTGGGATTTTATTTATGGGCAGCTCAGCACACCCTCTGCCCACAGGCACCCGCCGCAGGCGGGATGGCTGTTGCCGAAGCAATCCTCTTGATTTTCCGCGAACATTTCGCAGTGACCGCAGTAGATGCAGGGAGAGAATTCGAAATCCTCGAATTTTCCGCGGAAGGTCTTGTACGCCTTTCCGTTCCAAATATCCGTCAAGGGCTGCTCCCTGATATTGCCGAAGGAACAATGGGTGATCTTGCGGCGGATATTGCTCAGATAGGTATAGCCGTTGTGCAGCAGCGCCATACAGGGGCAAACCTTGCCGTCGGCGCGAACGAAGGTCATGCCCTCCTGCACAAACTTGCAGTAGCCCGCTTTGCGAATGGCCGGCTGGTCATTGAAATACAGGTGGAAATTCTGCTTGCGCATGAGGCCGCGGATGCCTTCGGCGGCTTCCGGTACGTTCATGTCAAAATAAGGCAGCCGCACTGTGGGCAGAATGCTGCCCTTGCCGGGACCAGTGTACATATTCACAAGGCCGGTATAGAGCATTTCATTTTGGGATGCCTCATCGGTGGGAGAAATATTGGACACATTCACTTCATCCACCAAATGCTGGGCGATAAAGAAGGGCAGCTTGCCCAACTGGTGGGCGTTGCTCTTCATGGCCACAAAGGTGATACCCAGGGAAATGCTGCTGAGCCGCTTTTGTCGGATCTTGTTCAGCATCCGGATATTACTGAGGACTCTCCCGGAATGGTCATGACCGGAATGATCCAGTTCTCCGTGGTCTGCGCCCGCATGAATGGAAGAGTCGGTTTCCAAATCGTCAATGGAGATCCACAGCCGGGTAAGGCCCGCATCCAGGATACCGTGGATCATAGTTTCCGTCAGCAGCGTGCCATTGGTCAGCAGTTCCACATCCACCCCGGTTTCGGCAGCCAGGCGGATCATTTCCAGAATGTCCTTATGGAACAGTGGCTCGCCCATGCCGCCGAAGAAGATAGTCTCCACACTTTTGGGCATGGTTTCCAGCACGGTGCGGAAATTCTCCAGGCTCAGGTCGCACATGGGCTCGTCAAACCAGGTGTGCCGGAAACACATTTTACAGTTGAGATTGCATTTGGTGGTAGGTTCGATATACAGTTTTCGAAGCATACTGCACCTCCATCAAATACCGTAGAATTCCAAAAATTGCCTTGTTTCCGCCATGCTGGGTTCGTAGAGCACGGTTTCCTTCGGGCCGGATTCCAGCAGCTTGCCCTTGTGGAAATACAGCACTTCATCGGCAATCCGCCGGGCCTGCTGAAGACTGTGGGTCACCAGGATCAAGGTGCAGCCGGTTTCCCGGACATATTCCAGGATGAGTTTTTCGGAAAGCAGGGTGGTCTCCATATCCATAGCAGCAGTGGGTTCATCCAAAATGACCAGCTCGTAGCGGCGCATCATGAGCCTAGCCAGGGCCATACGAGCCGTTTCACCGCCAGACAGCTTATCTGCCCGCTTATTTTCCAAATGGCGCAGCTGCAGCGCATCCATCAGCCTGGCAGCCCGGGCCCGGTCCTTGCCATTCAGCAGAATATTGGCCTTGGTGCTCATGCGATAGGCATAGTTTTTCTGCAGCATATAGCCCACCTCCACACCGGGCAGAGGCTTTTTCTTGTGATCCGCCACTTCAATGCCGGTAAGGGTCTTGGCAAAGGTGGATTTTCCGCTGCCGTTGGCGCCGATCACAGCGGTGATCTTTCCGGGCGTCAGTTCCACGCCAGGGAAATCCAGCACCGTTCTTTTTTCATAGGTTTTGGAGAAAGCATCGATCTTCATCGGCTTAACCTCCTTTGCAGCAGGGAAATGAGGATATTGACGATCAGCGAAATGGTCAGCAGAATGATGCCCAGAGCAACACCCAGGGTAAAGCTGCCACGGTTGGTGTACTGCATAATGGCAGTGGTCATGACATTGGTTTTCCAGGCGATGGCACCGCCCACCATGGACACCGCTCCTACCTCCGCGATGGACCGGGAAAAGGCCAACAGATAGGCCGAAATGATCTGATACACACATTCATTGCACAAAAGGCCGAAGGTTTTGAAGCCACCCAAGCCCAAACCCTTGGCGGTTTCCCGCACAGAGGGAGCAATGCCGGCGATATAGCTTTCCATTGTGCCCACCACGATGGGGGTGATCAGCACCACCTGGGCCAGGATCATAATATCCACCGTAAACAGCAGCCGCAGATGCCGGAAGGGACCCACGCCGGAAAACAGCATATAAAACACCAGGCCGCAGACCACAGGCGGCATACCCATCAGGGTTCTGTTCGCAACCAACAGCACATTTCTTCCGGGAAATTTACAGGCTCCCAGCCAAATACCGATGGGCAAACCGATCAGCAGCGCCAGCACGGAACTGCTCAGACTCATTTTTGCCGTGACACTGAGAATATTCAGCAACTCCGCATCCATGGACAGGATCAGTTCAATCGCCTTGAGTATGGATGTTTTCATTGACGGCGCTCCTTTCATGCAAAATCCCGTGGGTTGCCCCACGGGATTATTCTATCCTATTTCAGTTGGAAAATCAACCCATTTTGCCGCCGTTGGCAACAAAGGTCAGGAAGGTTGCCTTATCCGTCAGGATATACGCACCCATCTCCTCGGCCATCACCAGGCAGGCGCCCATGCCGGTATTGGCGGACACATACCACTCGGTATAAGCAGCGAAGGACGTTGCTTCCTTGGTGATGCCCAGGTCAGCGGGCCACAGAGCCAGTTCCTTGGTGTGGGTACCGGAGCCGTCACCGCGGGAAATGAACTTGTGCTTGCCGTCAGCAATGGCCTTGAAGGCATCCAGAACAGAGGCTGCATTCTTGACACCGGCGGGGTCAGCGGAAGGACCGCACAGCACGAAGTAGTTGTAGATGAAGCTGACACGCTCAGCAGTGAAGCCGGTGACCACACGGGCGAAGCCATCATTGACGAAGGCCTCTTCCTGGCTCTTGGAGTGGACCAGAATCAGGTCGGCGTGACCGGCCTTGGCGGCGGCAATGGCCTTGCCGGTACCGGCGGAAGCGACCTCCACCTTGTAGCCGTACTTCTGCTCAAAAGCAGGCAGCAGGTAACCCAGCAGGCCGGAGTCGTTGACGGAAGTGGTGGTGGACAGGCGGATGGTCTTGGTCTCGTCGGTAGCAGCAGCGATTTCACCGGTGTACTTGGGAGCGCTGTCCAGCACATAGAACAGGTACTCGCCATACTCAGCGAAACCGTAATCGCCAGCCATCTTCAGGGCCTCGTCGGTCAGCAGCCACTGGATCAGTGCATCGGCACCGGCGGTGTTGACATAGACATCAGAAACAGCGTTGCCATCAGCATCCACAAAGGGCGCATCGGAATTGACGGCAATGGCGGAGTAGGTATTGAGCATCTTGTCATCGGCTTCCTTCAGGATGACAGTGTTCACCACGGGGCCGGCGGGTTGGCTTTCATCGTTGGTATTGCCACAGGCCACCAGGGGCAGCACCATGACCAGCACCAACAGCAGTGCAACGATCTTTTTCATGTTTTTTCCTCCAAAAAATAAAATAAAAAAGACGACCCCAACCAAAGCAAAAAGGGCGCAAAAATTGCGTACCACAACTGCTTTCGGAAAGAGGCTCGTCCACCGCTTTTCAAAACGCTATGTTCGGATGCCCTGCTGATTTGCAGGCCGTCATTTCACACTGCCAGTATATCACAAAAATAATGCAATTTCAATAGTTTTTCATCTTTCTTTTTGCTGCAATTTGCTGTATGATAGGCATGAGGTGATTGACCATGATGAAAGAAGAAATTTGGAGCATCTCCATCCAACGAGCCAGAGCCTTTTTCCGGGAGCAGGCTGACGTAACTGAAGAAAGTCCTAACCTATTTGTTTTCGGTTCCTGCCGCATTCGTCTGACGGAGCTGAAGCCCAAGGGCATGGGTGTGTGGGCCGCCAAGCGCATTCAGGTGCGCATGGAGGGCGAGGATCCCGACGTAGAAAACATCTATCACCGCTATTTTATCCAATTCCTTTCCACAGGAGGCTAAGCGCATGAAGAAAACACCCCCCTCTATCGACGCATGGCTGAAAGAAGCCAAAGCCCACGAATCCGCGCCGAAGATCGGTATGTACCTGACCCACAACGGCACCGTCCGGCAGACCGCCAAGGCCAAGGTGCGCTATGGCGCTGAGGATACCAAGGAAGTCACCGGTATGGTGTTCTCCTACGATCAGGAAAAGGTGGATGCCGTGATTGCCGACACCTACAAAATGGAGGGCATTTATTATATCAAAGTATGGCTCAACGAAGGTCAGCTAACCATGGGCGATGACATTATGTATGTGCTCATCGGCGGCGATATCCGCCCCAGAGTGGTGGATGCCCTGCAGTATCTGGTGGGCCGTGTCAAGAATGAATGCGTTGTAGAAACGGAACTGAACTAAACAGGAAGGCCATCCCAAAAAGGGATGGCCGTTTTTTTACTTCGCGCAGTCAGCGCTGCCCTCACTATAGAGCATATCCAGGCCGTGGGCCACGGGATCGATCACTGCCAAAATATTCTCAGCAGAAGCCTTCTTGCTGCCGGGCAGGGTGATGATCAGGGTGCGCTTACGGATGCCCGCCACGCTGCGGCTCAGGCAGCCCTTGGGGGTGATGCGCATACTTTCTGCCCGCATGGCCTCCGGGATACCGGGAGTGGGCCGTTCGATCACTTCCATGGCAGCTTCCGGAGTGATGTCCCGGGGAGAAAAGCCGGTGCCACCAGTGGTAAGTACCAGAGCGATGCCCAGCTCGTCAGTGCACTTAATCAGCTCTGCCTTAATCATTTCCCGGTCATCGGGAATGATGGAGGTATAGGTTACATCAAACTCTTTTTCTTTCAGGATCTGCACCAGGTTGGGGCCGCTGGTATCCACCCGCTCACCGCGGTAGCCCTTATCGCTGATGGTAATCACTGCTGCTGTATACATATTTATTCCTCCCGTTTGTAATCACCGTGGACGCCGCCGGCTTTGCTCAGCAGGCGGATATCGGTAATGACCATATCCTTCTGCACTGCCTTGCACATATCGTAAACCGTCAAAGCGGCGGTGGATACGGCGGTCAGTGCCTCCATTTCCACGCCGGTTCTGCCGTCGCAGGAAACGGTGGCTTTGATCTCCACAGACTTGCTGTTTTCATCCAAAGAAAGCTCCAGATTGATGCCATCCATCAAAATGGGATGGCACATGGGGATGATGTCTGGGGTTCGCTTGGCGCCCATGACACCTGCGATTTGGGCAACGGTCAGCACATCGCCCTTCTTCATGCCGCCGGATTGAATAAGCGAAAAGGTGTTCTCATTGACCAGAACCCGACCCGCTGCCACGGCCACCCGCTGGGAAATGGGCTTTTCGCCCACATCTACCATTTTGGCTCTGCCCTGTTCATTGAAATGGGTAAAGTCGCTCATAACTTAACCTCCGATTTGATTCATGTTTCTGCCCGCCTGCGAGCGATGCACCGCATCCAGATCACCATGCCACGCAGGCTTGTTCCAGATAGCCTGCTCCATCACGGCCTTCATGCCACAAAAGTCCAGCCCCTTGACGGAATATTCATCCGGTGCATGAAGGCAGGGCTTCAATTTTCCGTCTGATGTTAAACGCAGGCGGTTGCAATCGCCGCAGAAATGGGCGCTGACAGGGCTGATTAGGCCGATATTGCCCTTGGCTCCCGGCAGACGATAGAGTTTGGCAACGCCGCCATCAGCCGCTACAGGAACAGCCTCCGGCAATTTCTCCAACACCTTCGAATAAGGCAGATAGGCATCCAAACCAAAGTCGCCGCTGTCATACATGGGCATCAGTTCGATAAAACGCACATCGATTGGATACTGCTTTGTCAGTTCCGCCATGGCCGCGATCTCATTGTCATTGAATCCGCCAATCAGCACAGCATTGATCTTGACCTTCTCAAATCCGGCGGCAAAAGCGGCATCCAAGCCGGCTTGGAAGGCGTCCATCCGGCCGATCCGCGTGATATACGCATACTTTTCCGGGTCCAGGGTGTCAAGGCTCAGATTCAGCCGCTTCACACCGGCTTCCTTCAGAGGCCCGGCAAGCTGCGGAAGCAGGATGCCGTTGGTGGTCAGACAAACTTCCTTGATGCCCTCCACCGCCGCAGCCCGGCGGCAGATGGACACGATGTTCTTCTTCACCAAGGGCTCACCGCCGGTAATGCGGATCTTGGTGATGCCCAAGGCCGCCGCAGCCTCCACAGCGGTGATGATCTCATCCTCCGTCAGCATATCGGCATGGTCTTTTTTGCACACGCCGTCTTCCGGCATACAGTACCGGCAGCGCAGATTGCATTTATCCGTAACGGAAATGCGCAGGTATGTAATATCGCGTCCAAGTTGGTCGATCATAAGCTACCTCGTATGTTCTCATAGGCAGACTGTCCTGCCTGTTTTCCTTCGCTCACGACGGCTTCTACCATAGGATGCACCGTATGGCAGTTACCGCAGATATGAAGCCAATTTTCCTGTTCCAGCCCAAAAATCAGTTCCCGTTCCGGGCGCAGACCCGCGGCGATCAGCAAAGTTTTGCAAGGGAGGTGTATCCCCTGCTCCGTGGTGCAGCCGGTCAAGTAGGGATGCCCGTGAACCTCTGCCACCGTATCGCCGCAGAGAAGACGGATGGGATATTCGATAAGACACCGTTGGTTTCTAGCCATGCCGCCGCACTGATCTTTCTTCTCCACCAGCGTCACGGCAAGGCCGACCTCAGCCAGTTGTTTTGCCATGATCAGGCCCAGGTCGCCGCTGCCGAGGATCACCGCCGGACCTTCCGGGATGTATCCATGGAGGTTCATCAATTCCTGCATCTGCCCTGCTGTGTACACGCCCTTGGGGCGAGTGCCTGCGATAGGCAGCGCACCCATGGGGGTCTCTCTGCAGCCGGTGGCAAGGATCAGTTGGGAAAAACGCACCTGTCTGCGGCCAAACTCCTTGCCGGAGAGCAACGCTGTTTTATCCAAAGAAAGGGACAGCACCGTGGTATTCAAGGCCAAAGTGATATTTTGCGGAAAATCCCGCAGCAGCTGGGCCGTATATTCCGGGCCATTCAAATTCTTACCGAAGCCATAGTGGGCGCATTGCGGCAGCACGCCGCCTAAGCTGGGTTTCCGGTCAACCAGCAGCACCTTGGCATCTTTGGCCGCCTTGGCTGCGGAAATACCGGCGGCACCGCCACCGATGATCAGGATATCATACTGTTCCATGACCGTATCCCTCCAGCAGCTTTTCAATTTCACGGGTGCAACGACTGCCCTGGCAACGCCCCATACCTGAACCCACACGGCGTTTGACACCGTCAACCGTGGTCGCGCCACGGCGGATGGCTTCCATAATTTCTGCCCTGGTGATTTGCTCGCACTGGCAGATGATCTCGTTATTTTGCTGGCAAATTCCTTTGCGATGGGGATCAAAATTGCCGTTCTCTTCCGCATCCGAATAACTTGCCGCTTTTTGGGCCAAATGGAGGCCCAGCTCATTGGCACAGGTCAGACCTGGGGTCTTAATGCCGATGAGACTGTAAAATCCCGGTGCCGGGTTTTCGATGCAGAAATCGTGGAGGTTCTCGCCACTTTCCATATAAGGATTGGGACGAACCGCGCCAAACGAGCGAATGACTTTCGTCAAGTCCACCTCCGGCAGCAACTCTGTTACCGCATGATGCAGTTCTTTCAGACCTTCCCGCGTGGTGGCAAAGGGAATATCCAGCGGCTTGCGCACACCACTGATAAGGAGGTTCCCCTCCACACAAGGGATTGCGGTGATGCCCTTTCCGCAGCTGTGGGACTGCTGGAAGATCACCCGATCTGGTTTTTTCGCCAGGGAATCCAGCACCAGATATTCCGCGCCGTCCAGCTGCAGGCACACAGAGGGTGGGAACGCCAGTTCCTGCACCTGATCCGCAGACAGGCCGGCGCAGTTGAAAACCGTTTTGCAAAGAATCGTTTCTTTATCTGTTTCCACCACAAATCCGTTGCCACCTTGTCGAATCCCCAAAACCCGGGTATTCAGCATGACCTGTGCGCCGTTTTGCAGAGCATTTTCATAGGCGGCAATGCCCAACTGCCAGGGATTCACCGTTCCCGTGGTGGGAGCATACAGCGCCGCCACCACGCCTTTTTTCAGCATGGGTTCCATGGATTCCGCTTCCGCACCGGCCAGAAGCCGCAGACCGGGCACGCCGTTTTCCGCACCGTTTTTCAGCTTTTTGCGCAGCCCGGAAACCGACTCCTCGTCATAGGTCACCAACAGTGAACCGCACCGGGAGAAGGGCACTTCCAGTTCCCGGCAAAGGCTTTCCATATTTTCGTTGCCCCGGACGGTCATGGCAGCTTTCAAACTGCCGGGTTTATTGTCATAGCCGGCATAGCAAATAGCGGAATTGGCCCGGGTGATGCCGGTACAAACATCCTCGGCCTGCTCCAACAGCGCCACAGAAATGTTCCACCGTCGTAAATTCCGGGCGGTAAAGCAGCCTAGGATGCCGCCACCGATGACGACCGCATCAAACTGCTTCATGTTACTTCGATCATTTCGCCTGGATTTTCTACCGTATAGCCGCCCATGGCAAGGATCTTCTCCTTGAACTGAGGGCTCTGCATGGTAGCCAGCAGTTGGGCTACCTGGGGCGTATTCCAGGCGTGGTCGGGAATAATCAGGTCATATTCCTCGATACAGATAGGAATGAAGTCCAGGTCATACAGCTTGGCGGCAGAGTAGATACCCATGCCGGCGTCCGCGCTGCCGCTGACGATCTGGGCAGCCACAGAGGTGTGAGTCAGTTCTTCCCGGTCGTAGCCGTAAATGGCGGCAGTATCCAAGCCGTTCTGCTTGCACAGGTAGTCTGTCAGAATCCGGGTGCCGGAGCCCTTCTGTCGGTTGACATAACGAAGACCTTCCTTAGCAATATCGGAGAAATTCTGAATGTTCAGGGGATTACCCTTTGTAACCATCAGGCCCTGCTGGCGGCCCACGCAACGCACCAGTTTCACGCCGCCCTTGGGGAAATACTTCTTGATGAAGGCGATATTATACTCGCCGTTGTCGGTGTTCAGCAGATGGCAGCCGGCGGCATGGGCTTCCCCACGGCGGATGGCCATGATGCCGCCCATAGAGCCAACATGGGAGGAACTCATGTAGACTTCGCTGTTTTCCACATGGAGCATATCGCCCAGCTCGTCCAGCAGCGGATCATGACTGCCAATGACCACCAGGGTATTTTTCAGCTTCTCCACAGGGCACAGCAGCCGCACTTCCACTTCGGCGCCGGCCTCATAGCCCTCCAAACCCTGGGGAACTTCCAGAATGCCGTCGGCTTTCATGAAGGAGGACACCACGCCGCTGCCACGGCTAAGGGGGGACGCCATCAGCTTTTCGCCCACATAGCCCATACGAACACGGACAAATTCCTCATACTTCAGACCCGATACCACAGGCCGGGTCAGAACGGCCTTTACATACTCTGCCTTGACGGCAGGAGCCTTCAGCCAGTGGTCGATGAGAGGCTTTAATAGCTGCTCAATAACGATGATACCGGAAACGGGATAACCGGGAACGCCCAAAATGGGTTTGCTTCCCTGACAGCCCAGAATGGCAGGTTTACCGGGCTTCATAGCGATGCCGTGATACAGCACTTCGCCCAATTCCCGGATGACCCGGGCGGAGAAGTCTTCACGACCGGCGGAAGATCCTGCATTTAGGATAACCATATCACATTCGGAAGCGGCCTTGGCCACCATTTCCTTGATTTGGTCGAATTTATCGGGAACAATGGGATAAACCCTGGCTTCCGCGCCCCATTGACGAACCATGGCGGAGAAAATGGAGCCGTTGAACTCCAGAATGTCGCCGGGTTTGGGGTCGGTGCAGGGCGGGATGATCTCGTCGCCGGTGGGGATGATGCCCACCAGGGGCTTACGGATCACTTCCACCTCCAGCACGCCGCCGGCGATCATAGAGCCGATGGCAGCAGGAGAAACGGTCATATGAGAGGGCAGGATCATTTCGCCTGCGCAGATGTCCTCACCGATCTGGCGAATGTGCTGCCAGGGAGCTGCAGCGGCATGGATGGTAATGGTGCCATCCTCATTCTTGACGATGTCCTCCACCATGATGACCGCATCGCAGCCTTCCGGAATGGGGTCGCCGGTATCCAGCACGATGAACTGGCCGGGCTTCAGGGTAATGGGGGTAGTTTCCGTCGCGCCGAAAGTATCTTTCGCACTGACAGCTACACCGTCCATAGCGCTGGCAGCATAGTGGGGAGCGCAGATATGGGCGTAGACCCCATGGGCGGTGACCCGTCCGCAGGCATTCCAAACGGGAATGACCTCGGTTTGCGCGCCAAAGCCATAGCTCTCCAACAGTTTCAGATAGTCCTCTCTTGCCTTGGCAAGGGGAATGTTAGTCAAATATTCAAAGCCCATATTGTTAATCTCCTTGGGTTACAGTCACTTGAATTTCGGCGAATTTCGGAAGGCCTTCGCAGTCTCGGTCGATGCAGAAATAGCCGTCGGCACCGGCCAGAGTGGTAATGAGACCGGATTTGCCCCGGATGGGGTAGGCGTAAAGCTGGCCCTCCCTGCGTTCCAGGCGGCAGCAGTGATACTGGGCTCTTCCATGGTTGGCGCTGACGCTTTCAGTGATTTTGGCGGTGGTGGTATACGCTTCCTGCTTTCTGCCCATCAGTCGGGACAGCAGGGGCAGGACAAACAGTTTGGTAATAAAGTAGGCCGCCACAGGATGCCCGGGCAGGCCAACCAGAGGTTTCACCCCAGCCTTACCCAAAATGGTGGGCTTGCCGGGCTTGATGGCGATACCATGGAGCAAAAGCGTTCCCATGGATTCGATAATGCGGCAGGCAGCATCCTTCACGCCCACGCTGCTGCCACCGGACAGCAGAACAGCATCGCATTCGGAAACGGCCTTGGTAACCTTTTCCGAAAGCAGTCCTTCATCATCAATGACGATGCCGTAATTGATAACATTTACGCCAAACGCCCCCAGCATAGCCTCCAGCATAGGGCTGTTGACATCCCGCACCTGTCCTGGGCCGGGGGTGACTTCCGGCGGCACCAGTTCATCGCCGGTGGAGATGACACCCACCGTCAATCGTTTCACGGCAGGCACTTCCACCCTGCCGATGGCGGCCAGGGCGCCGATATCCTGGGAGGACAGGACTCTGCCTTGGGTCAGAATCACCTTGCCGGGATACACATCGTCACCACGGAAAATCATATTCTGGCCGGGGGCCACGGATTTGGAAACACCAATGGTACCGTCGCCGTAATCTTCGGTATACTCCACCATCACCACGCTGTCGGCACCCTCAGGAACAGCGCCGCCGGTGGGCACCGCCACACATTGCTCGGCCTCCAGCGCGAATGCCGCGCCCTGTCCCATCAGCACTTCGCCCTGTAGAGGCAGAATGGCGGGAATGGCATCGGTGCAGCCGAAGGTATCTCTCGCCCGGACGGCGTAGCCATCCACAGTGGAACGGTCAAAATCCGGCACATATTCCGCGGCAGCAATATCCTCTGCCAAAACACGGCCCATGGCAGCGGACAGGGAAACGGTTTCCTTACCTGCCACGGCGGCAAATTCCGATTCGATCAAAGCCAGAACCTCTTCCGGCGTTTTTACATGTAACATCTCAAACCTCCGTGATTACCTTTCCAAGATCCCTGTAATCGTTGCCTGAGAAATGGGCAATTTCTGCCCGGAACGCAGGATCCCGCAATATCTTCATCAGCTTCTGTATCGCCTCTGTTTCCATCATTTCCTTTTTGATGACGAAGTCGAACCGTTCTTCCAGTAAGGGAATGAAGTCCAGATTGTCGATCTGCCGGGATATCCGCTCCGTGCCGATGGCCAGATCCGCCTCCCCTGCCGCAATGGCGGCAGCCATGGTCAGATGGGATTTCATGATCTTGTCATAGCCTTTGACTTTGGACGCGGCAATGCCCAGCCGTTTCAGCTGGGTATCCAGCAGAATCCGGGCGCTGGAGCCCACCCGGCGGTTGAGGATGGACAGATCGGAACGGCCCAGATCCGACCAGCCACGGATATTCTTCGGATTGCCCTTGCGCACATAGAAGCCCTGGGTGCGATAGCTGATATTGACCAGCACCGCAGGCACACCGGGCATCAGGTTGCGGACATAGGAGGTATTATAGTCAAATCCGTCAAACAGGTGGCAGGCCACCACCTGTACATTGTCCTGATACAAAGAAAGAAGTCCCTCAAAGCTGCTCAAATAAGTACGGGCAGCATTGACGCCCTCCTGCTGCAGGTAATTGGCCAGAATATCCAGTACCACATCCTGGCCGGAGATGATCAGCTCCGGTTGCTCCTCTTTGGCAGGTGTCAGCAGTGTGGAGTGGGTATCGATATTTTTCACAGGCCGGGTGGAATGCTCATGCCGGGAACGGGCAATGTAAGCATCCACATCATCCTGAGTAAAGCGCACCTTTCGGCCGATTTTATAGGAGTGAATTTCTCCTCTTCTGATCAGATCGTAAATTGTGGACTTGCTCACATGCAAAATGGCGGCCACTTCCTGGGTCGATAAGGATTTATTCTGTGCCACGGCGCTCCCTCCTTTTTGTGGTTCTGCACCAAAATTCTACTGCTTATTATACATTCTTTTGTGGAAGTATACAAGCCCTATTGGCTTGTTTCTTATAAATAATTTCATATCATTTCGTATTATTTCGCACAGTGCACCCCGAAAGTATTGGAAACGCTTCGTGCGATTTGACCCAGTTTCATCCCATTTCGCACAGGAATGTTCCGCAGCTCTTGCCAGAACACTAAATTCCATTATAATTAAAGTATCCAACTATGTAAATTCATAGGAAGTAAGTTAATTATTTTTTTGGAGGTATTGCAATGGCATACGCATACTATGAAAAAATTGCCCGCATCAACCTGACCACCGGTACCGTCACCGTGGAAAAGCTGGACACCGATCTGGCTAAGAAGTTCATCGGCGGCCGTGGTCTGGGTACCAAGATCGTCTACGACGAAGGCTGTGCAACCGTTGATCCCCTGGGTCCCGACAACAAGCTGGTTTATGTGACCGGCCCCCTGACCGGTGCTGGCGCTCCCTCCTCCGGCCGCTACATGGTCGTCACCAAGTCCCCTCTGACCGGCATGATCGCCTGCTCCAACTCCGGCGGCATCTGGGGTGCCAAGCTGAAGTACGCCGGCTGGGATGCTCTGATCGTCGAAGGCGAAGCTCCCGAGTGGACCTACATCAACATTGAGGATGACAAGATCGAGCTGCTGCCCGCTTCCGAATATCTGGGTATGTTCTCCGAAGCGCTGGACGACACCCTGAAGGAAAAGCATGGCAAGGAATCTTCCGTTCTGTCCATCGGCATCGCCGGTGAGAAGAAGGTGCTGCTGGCTGCCATCATGAACGACAAGGATCGCGCTGCCGGCCGCTCCGGTGTCGGTGCTGTCATGGGCTCCAAGAAGCTGAAGGCCATCGTTGTCAAGCCCACCAAGAAGAACGCTGACGAGGTCCTGGCCTCTGCCGAAGCTCTGAAGGAAGCCAACAAGGACGTCATGGTCAACATCCGTGAGAACGGTCTGACCGGCGGCGGCCTGCGCGCTCTGGGCACCGCTTCTCTGGTCAACGTCATCAACGGCGTTGGCGCTCTGCCCACCAAGAACTGGCAGGAATCTTACTACGACAAGGCTGAGGATGTTTCCGGCGAAGCTCTGGCTGAGAAGTACCTTGTGAAGGCCGGCGCCTGCCATCGTTGCCCCATCGCCTGTGGCCGTGTGGTCAAGGTTCAGGACAAGGTCGTTGGCGGTCCCGAATACGAGCCTCTGTGGGCTTACGGCGCTGACTGCGGCAACAACGATCTGGCCATCGTCAATGAGTGCAATATGTGGTGCAACGAGTACGGTCTGGACGCCATCTCCGTTCCCTGCACCATCCCTGCCGCTATGGAACTGTATCAGCGTGGCGCCACCAAGGAAGAAGACTGCGCCGGCGCACCTCTGGAGTGGGGCAACACCCACGCTCTGGTGGAGTGGACCAAGCGCATGGGCAATCCCGAAACCGAACTGGACTGGCTGATGAGCTCCGGCTCCGCCCGTCTGTGCGAGCACTACGGCATGCCCGAGGTCTCCATGTCCGTTAAGAAGCAGGAGATGCCCGCTTACGACGCCCGTGGCGTTCAGGGTATCGGCATTACTTACGCCACCTCCAACCGTGGCGGCTGCCACGTCCGTGGCTACACCATCGCTCCCGAAGTCGTTGGCCTGCCCGTCCAGCTGGACCGCACCGTTACCAACGAAAAGGCTTTCTGGTCCAAGACCTTCCAGGATCTGACTGCTGTCATCGATTCCATGGGTCTGTGCCTGTTCACCTCATTCGCTCTGGGCGCTCCTGAGTACACCAAGCTGCTGAATGCTGCCTGCGGTACCGAGTATACCCCCGAGCAGGATCTGGAGCTGGGCGAGCGCATCTACAACATCGAGAGAATGTTCAACAAGGCTGCCGGCATGAAGCCTGAGGACGACCGTCTGCCCAAGCGTCTGCTGACTGAGCCCGTCCCCGCCGGCCCCTCCAAGGGCATGACCTCCAAGCTGGACATCACTCTGCCCGAGTACTACGCAGTCCGTGGCTGGGAAAATGCATTCCCCACTGACGAGACTCTGAAGAGACTGGGTCTGGACGAGTGCGTCGGCAAGTAATTCCTACTTGACGAACCCGCCCAAATGAGCATATAATAACAGAGGGAGGGGTTCCGACCCCTCCCTGTTGTTTTACCAAAGGAGGATCCCCTATGGTTGAAGTGCGTTTGTTTGCCGGTCTGCGTCAAGGCAGACAGAAGATTTATTTCATGGAACCGGACTCTGTGAAAAACGTACAGGACATTATGGATGTGCTGAATATTGACCGCAAGGAAGTAAACATCCTGCTGATCAACGGTTTCCACCAAAAGCCCGAAACGGAAGTGAAAGACGAGGACATCGTATCTCTGTTCCCCGCTGTAGGAGGCGGCTGAGCCATGGAGTCCCGCTATGAACGTAACCTCCCCGCGCTGACGGAAGCAGAATGTGCCATTTTGCGAACGAAAAAGGTGGCAGTCATCGGTTGCGGCGGTTTGGGAGGACATATCATCGACCAGCTTGCCAGAATCGGCATCGGCGCGATCCGTGCTGTGGATGGTGATGCATTCGAAACATCCAACCTGAACCGACAACTGCTGTCGCAGATGTCGGTGCTGGGAAGGAGCAAAGCCCACACGGCAGCAGAGCACATTGCCCGGGTCAATCCGGATGTGAAAGCAGAGGGCATTTGGACATTTCTAAATGAAGGCAACGCCAAAAAGCTGCTGTCCGGCTGTGATATTGTGTTGGATGCACTGGATAATATTCCGTCCCGCAAGATCCTGGCCCACGCCTGCGAGGAAGCAGGCATCCCCTATATTTACGGTGCCATACAGGGCTGGGTAGCCCAGGCTGCCATCTCCATGCCCGGTGATCATTTGCTGGAAACTCTGTATCCGGAAAACATCGTTTTGAAGGACAAGAGTGTTTTGAGTTTCACCCCCGCACTGTGTGCATCCATGCAAACCGCCCTGTGCGTCAAGCTGCTGACGGGCCGCCCGGTGGAAACGGGCAGAGTTTACTATTTTGACCTGCTGAATCAGGAATTTGAAACCATTGCAATGGTTTAGATCCATCTTGAAAGAGAGGTGACATTTCGGTATTGCCGCATTGATCCCCGCAACGGGCATTCTTTGCGCTTTCCGTATGTCACCCTTTGTTTTTATCCATCATTTTAAGTATGTTAAGGAGGGAATGCCTATGACATCCAAATACGCAGGCTACATGGGAAAGGTCATGCTGGTGGACTTAAGCACCGAAACCGTGACGGAATACCCATGGAGCGACGAACAGCGTGAGCTGTATCTGGGCGGCAAAATCATGGCTGCCCGGATCCTGTGCGACCATCTGACCGGCAAGGAAACCGCCTTCTCCGAAGAAAACTGGGTGGTCATCGCCACTGGCCCGCTGACAGGTACCGGAGCACCCAGCTCCGCCCGGTTCGACATTTCTGCTCTGTCCCCCCAGACGGGCATCCTGGCCTCCTCCAATTGCGGCGGCAGCTTCGGCTTCCATCTGAAGAAGGCGGGCTATGACGCCATCATTCTGAAGGGCAAGTGCAACGGCCGCAAGTGGCTGGAGATCAACGAAGATCAGTTCATTTTCCATGATGCTGATGATCTGTGGGGAACAAAGGTGGGCACTTGTCAGGAAAAACTGGCTCAGCTTGTGGACAAGAAGAATTTCGGCAAAATTTGCATCGGCCCCGCCGGTGAGAATCTTGTGAAATACGCCGGTATCATCTCCGATGAGCGGGCCGCAGGTCGCACCGGCCTGGGCGCTGTGCTGGGCTGGAAGGGTCTGAAGGCCGTAACAGTCACCGGAACTAAGACCGTTCCCATCCATGACAAGGAAAAGACCACCGCCTGGATCAAAAAGTGGATCGCTTATTTGCAGAGCCATCCTCTCACCGGCAATCAGCTGCCCAAGCTGGGCACCGCAGGTCTGGTAAGTTCCATGCAGATGTGCGGTCTGCTGTCCACCAAAAACTATTCCGCAGGCCAGTTTGACGATTTCGAAATGGTCAGCGGCGAGCGTCTTGCGGAGGAATTCAACATTACCAACAAGGGCTGTCTGACCTGTCCCATCCGCTGCGCCCGCACCGTCACCGTAGAAGGCAAACAGGTCAAGGGTCCGGAGCTGGAAACTCTGGGCTTGCTGGGCGGCAACATCTGCAATAACGACCTGCAGAAGATTTTGGATTGGAACTACCAGCTGGACGAGCTGGGCATGGACACCATCTCCACTGCCAATACCATCGCCTGGGCCATGGAAGCAAACGAAAACGGTCTGTGGGACAGCGGTCTGAAATTCGGCTCTGTAGAAGATCTGTCCGCTGTATTTGAAGACATCGCCCACCGCCGTGGCATCGGCGATGAGCTGGCAGAGGGCAGCAAGCGGTTGTCCGAAAAATATGGCGGCAAGGAGTTTGCCATGCACACCAAGGGTCTGGAGCTGGCGGCATATGAGCCCCGCCGGGCTGTGGGTCAGGGTCTTGGCTACGCCGTTTCCAACCGTGGCGGCTGCCACCTGAACGGCGGTTACCTGGTGATTTTGGAAGGTCTGGGCCTCCATGTGGATACCCAAACCCCCAAGGCAAAAGCAGACTTTACCATGCTGTTCCAGAATCTAATGGAAACCATTTCCGCATCCGGTCAGTGTCTGTTCACATCCTATGCCTTCTTCCCCGGCTTCCTGCTGACCAAGCCCAACGGTGTGGTAACCAAGACGATCAATGCGGTAGCGACCCATATCGGCGGCGCGGTGCGGCTGATCAACAAGTGCCCCAGAGTGGCGGTGCTCCATCTGCCGGTGTTCCATCACACCAAGATGATTCGCCTGGCCACCGGTATGTACATGGACTTCGGCAAATACATTGCCATCGGTGAACGGGGCTACACCCTGGAGCGGTACATCAACTGCAAGTTCGGCATCAGCGCAGCCAATGACAAGCTGCCCAAGCGGCTGACGGATGTGCCCCAAGACCCCAAGGATCCCACCACAAAAATCCCGCTGGAGAGGATGAAAAAGACCTACTATGCGGCCCGGGGCTGGAATCAGGACGGCATTCCCACCGAGGCCACCCTGCGGCGGCTGAAGATCAAATGATTACCGTGAGATTATACGGCCTGCTTCGCATCGACTCCGGCATCAAGGAGCGCAGATTGGAAGCGGCCGGTATGAAGGAAGTATTGGATGACCTTGCCGCCCAAGGCATCTCTGCTAAAGCCCTAAGGGGCTGCGTCATCTTCATCAATGGAAAGCCTGCCAACAAACGAAGTGTATTAAAAGATGGCGATGTGGTGCAGCTTCTGCCTCCCGTCGCCGGCGGATAAAAGGAGGATCAACTATGGAAATGCCTTATAAACTGGAAGTATTATGGTGCCGTACCTTTCAAAGCGTTCTGAAAATCGGCAATTACTTTATGGGCTACCGTATGCCCAAGTACCTGGAGGGACCCGGCAAGATCAAAGAACTGGGCGCATTTTTGAAGCAAAAGGGCATCAATGATGTGCTGGTGGTCACCGGCTCCGGCATGGTTCGCCGCGGACAGGTGCAGCCCATGCTGGACGGCTTTGAAGCAAACGGCATCCGCTACACGGTGCAGACTTACGACACCACCGACCCCACCTCCGACGATGTGGAAGCAGGTTACAAGACCTATAAAGAGAATAAGTGCAAGTCCATCGTGGCTATTGGCGGTGGCAGCCGCATCGACTGTGCCAAGGGCATTGCAGCCAAGGCAGTCCACCCCCGCAAGAAAGTATCCCAACTGCAGGGCCTGCTGAAGGTCCACTGGCCCATTCCGCCTTTCGTGGCCATCCCCACCACCGCCGGCGCAGGCTCGGAAACCACTGTGGCCGCCGTCATCACCGACTCCGCAACCCACCGCAAGGCCGCCATCAATGACCCCTTCCTGATCCCCAAGTACGCTGTGCTGGATCCGGAGCTGACCGTTGGTCTGCCTCCCTACACCACCGCCACCACCGGCATGGATGCTCTGGCTCACGCTGTGGAAGCCTACACCAACAAGACCTACAACACCAAGCTGGAAAACAAGCTTGCCAAGGAAGCCGTGAAGCTGATCCACGACAATATCCTGGTGGCTTTTGAGGACGGCAAGAATCTGGAAGCCCGACAGAATATGCAGCGGGGCGCTTTCTACGCCGGCCGTGCCTTCACCCGTGGCTGCGTAGGCTATGTTCACGCCATCGGCCACACCCTGGGCGGCCTGTACGGCGTTGCCCATGGCCTTGCCATGGCGGTGTTGCTGCCCCATGTGATGCGGGAGTTCGGTGCTTCCGCCCACAAGCGGCTGGCTGACCTTGCGGATGTGTGCGGCATCGGCGGTGCCAACGATGCTGAAAAGGCCAACGCTTTCATCCGCTGGATTGAAGAAACCAACCAGAAGATGGGTCTGCCCGACAAGTTCGATGTAGTGCAGGACAAGGACATCGACCAGATGATCACCTGGGCCAAGAAGGAAGCCAACCCCCTGTACCCCGTGCCCGTGGTATGGGCCCGGAAGGATTTCCGCAGACTGATTCAATCTATTCGCAAATAATAAGCCCTTACACATGATGAAAATCGCGGACACCCCTCGGAGTCACCCGTGGGGTGTCCGTTGGCAAATACCCTTGACAATATGTCTGCTCCTTTCTATAATAGTTACAAGTATTGAAAATGCGTGATTACCACCAAGGCCGGTGTCGGAAGCCTGCTTACAGGCAATGCTACAGACGGTGAAAAAACAATTTTCTACACCGATGTTATGGGTGTACAGTTCAAAAAGAGCGGCGCGCTGATCGGCTATCTGCAGCGAATAGGATCAACAAAAGCACAAAGAAGGAGTCGTCCATATGAATGGAGTCGTTAACTGCATTTTGACACCCGAAGAAATCAAGCGTGTCAAGGGCTTGGGCTGTCTCAGGGATAAGCGTTACCCCGATGTGTTCAATGTCCGTGTGATTACCCGCAACGGTAAAATCACCACCAAGGAGCACCGGGCTGTGGCGGATGCCGCTGATCGGTTTGGCTCCGGAGAAGTAGCCATGACTACCCGTCTGACGTTGGAAATCCAGGGCGTCAAGTACGAAAACATCCAGCCGCTGATCGATTTCCTAAGCGAGCACGGTCTCAGCACCGGCGGCACCGGTGCGCTGGTTCGCCCTGTGGTTTCCTGCAAGGGCACAACCTGCCAGTACGGTCTTGCCGACACTTACGGGCTCAGTGAAAAGATCCACGAGAAGTTCTATGTTGGCTATCGCAGCGTGACGCTGCCCCACAAATTCAAAATCTGCGTGGGCGGTTGCCCCAACAACTGCGCCAAGCCCAGCCTGAACGATGTGGGCATCGTGGGTCAAAAGGTGCCTGTCATCGATTTGGATAAGTGCCGTGGCTGCAAAAAATGCCAGGTAGCAGAAAACTGCCCCGTCAAAGCCCCTAAGGTCGCTGACGGCAAGATCCAACTGGATCCTGCCGTGTGCAACAACTGCGGCCGCTGCGACGGAAAGTGTCCCTTTGGCGCATTCGGCGAATACAAATACGGCTTCAAAGTCTACATTGGCGGCCGCTGGGGCAAGAAAATGAGCCACGGTATCCCCCTGACCAAGCTGTTCACCTCCGAGGAGGAAGTGCTGGATGTGGTGGAACGAACCATCCTGCTGTACCGGGATGAGGGCATCGCAGGCGAGCGTTTTGCCGATACCATTGCCCGTCTGGGCTTTGACTACGTCAATCAAAAGCTGACGGAGCGTTAATTGCATATTCACCGATCCCCTGATTGGAATCTGCCGGACCGCGCAAAGCGAGTGAAAGGCCTTAAAACGAATTCCCCTCAGGATTTACCTGGGGGGAATTTGCGCCTTTTTTCGCTTACGCGGTTCGTTTTTTTGCGATGAATTGGGATTTATCGCGCCGTTGTAATGGCGCGGGAGCGCCCTACCCTCTCCCGGGGAGAGGGTGTCAGCAAAGCTGACGGGTGTGGAATGCGGGCAGTAAGCTTCCGCAAGGTAAGGGCTTAGACTTGCTAAAACGCTACCAATTACTACGTCTGGAGCCTGTACCACATCCAGCCTT
>JAZRBW010000136.1:0-6839 GCA_045635305.1 Faecousia sp.
TTGATTCACGCGACGTGGCAATCCCCAAAGGTTTTAGGCACAGGATTTCGGAGCACTTTCCCCATATTCCGGGGGATTGCCACACCAGTGTGCGCACTGGTTCGCAATGACCTAAATCTGGTAAACAACAATTTACCTTACTAACAACAAGGAGTGGTTATTATGACCGTACGAGAAGAACTGGAGCGCAGAGAACACAAAAATCTCCATCCCTTAGCCAGCTTTGCGGATCAGACCCAAGGCCGTCCCCGGGGCGAGCGTGACCGGGAGCAGGATGTGCGGACCTGCTATCAGCGGGATACTGACAAAATCGTCCACTCCAAGGCGTTTCGCCGTTTGATGCACAAAACCCAGGTGTTTTTGAATCCGGAGGGCGACCATTACCGTACCCGTCTGACTCACACGCTGGAGGTTACCCGCATCGCCCGTACCATTACCCGGGCGCTGGGACTGAATGAAGACCTGTCCGAGGCCATTGCCATGGGTCACGATTTGGGACATACGCCCTTCGGCCATGCCGGTGAGGATGCGCTGAATGCGCTGATGAGCGGTGGTTTCCGACACAATGAGCAGAGCCTGCGAGTGGTGGATATGCTGGAAAACGACGGCAGGGGACTGAATCTTACGTATGAGGTGCGCATGGGTATTGTGGGGCATACCGGCTCTCAGATTCCCGAAACTCTGGAGGGGCGGATCGTCCGCCATTCCGATCGGATCGCCTATGTCAATCATGATATTGACGATGCCATTCGCGCCGGTATTCTGACAGAGGATGACATTCCTGACAGCATCACCGATGTTCTGGGGCATACCCATTCCAGACGCATCGACGCTTTTGTATGCGATATGATCCTGACCTCCCGGGAAGCAGGCGAAATTGTGCTTTCTCCCAAGATTGACCAGGCGCTGAAGGATCTGCGAGCCTTTATGTTCGACCGGGTCTACCGTAACCCGGTGGCGAAAGGGGAGGAAAGCAAGGCTAAGGCCATGCTGACCAAGTTATTTGAATACTATGTGGCGCACCCGGAAAGCTTGCCGGAGGATTTCCAGCCGCAAATGAGCTTTGATGGGTTGGAGCGTACCGTTTGTGACTATATTGCCGGCATGACTGACAACTATGCCGTCGATAAATATACGGAAATATTTATTCCTATGGGCTGGCATGTTCGGGGATAATGTGATATAATACCAATTTGAGGTGACGAAATATGAAAAAAATGAACATTACAAAGTGGCTGCTGCCTGCTCTGCTGATGTCTGCCATGATCCTTACCTTTATGCCCGGCAGCGTGCAGTACTATACTAAGGATCCTGCCAAGATGCCGGAGGGAAGCTGGAACTTCTTTACACCGCCGGTGGAAGGTACGGCAACGTCCTGCCTGGTGCTTGCCGGTATGGTTACCATGATCACCATGGTGCTGGCGGTGGTGGCGCTGTGCTTCAAAAAGCATAAGCTGTACAAGCCCGTTGCCTGGTGCAGCCTGGTTGCCGGTTCTCTGGCAGCGGTTCCCTACATGATGGCTTCGGAAGAGGAATTGGTGCAGCCCAATGTGGCGGTGCTGCTGATTTTGCTGTGTACCTGGCTGATGGCTCTGTATCTGGATAAAAAGAAGGACGTGCAGGAACAGACCGAGTACAAAGGCCCCCGCTTGAAATAAGCAGAATGATTTGATATTTGACGAAAGGAGACAGTGCTATGGCATTTCCCGCGGCATTTATTGACGAGCTGATCGCTCGCAATCCAATTGAAGATGTGGTAGGGCAGTATGTGTCCTTAAAGCGCAGCGGCGCCAACCTGTTTGGCCTGTGCCCCTTCCATGGGGAAAAAACTGCCTCCTTCTCGGTCAATCCCAGTAAGGGGATTTACTACTGCTTCGGCTGCCACAAGGGCGGCGGCGCGGTGAATTTTATAATGGAGATCGAGGGACTGAGTTATCCCGATGCCGTCCGCAGCCTTGCCAAGCGTGCCGGTATGGAAGTGCCGGAGGACGAGCAGTACCAGTCCCGTTACCGGGCCCAGGAAAGATTGTGGGCACTTCACAAGGAAGCTGCCCGGTTCTTCCACAGCCAGCTCTATGCCCCAGTGGGCAAGGCGGCTCTGGAATATGCCATGGGCCGCGGTATGCCCAAGGCTACGCTGATCAATTTCGGTATCGGCTACGCTCCCGATAGCTGGGACGCCATGGTCAAGCATCTGCGCGGCAAGGGCTACACAGATCAGGAGCTGAAGGATTCCGGCCTGGTGACAGTTTCTCAAAAGAACGGCAATCTTTTCGACCGTTTCCGGGACCGGCTCATGTTCCCCATTATCGATGTGCGGGGCAATGTGATCGGCTTTGGCGGCCGCATTATGAAGAAGGATGACAAAGCGGCCAAATACCTCAATTCCCCGGAAACACTGATTTTTAACAAACGAAAGAACCTTTTTGGCCTGAACCTGGCCAAAAAGAGCAAGCTGGGCTATCTGATCCTGGTGGAGGGCTACATGGATGCCATTGCCCTGCATCAGTACGGGTTTGACTGCGCTGTGGCCTCTCTGGGTACATCTTTGACAGAGGAGCACGCCCTGCTGCTCAGCAAATATACAGAGAATGTGGTTCTCATTTACGACGGCGACGAAGCCGGTCAGCGTGCCGCCCAGCGGGCCATCCCCATGCTGGAAAAGGCGGGGCTGACCATCAAAGTCCTTCGCATGAAGGATGCCAAAGACCCGGATGAATTCCTGCATAAATTCGGTGCGGATCGGTTCAAGCTGCTGCTGGAGGAGTCCTCCGGCCGGGTAGAATACCAGCTGGATGCCATCAAAAAGAAATACGATCTGCGCATCGATGAACAACGGGTCAAGTTTATCCAGGAAGCGGCGCAGCTGATCTGCAGTCTGGGAAGTGCCGTCCAGCGGGAAATCTACGGTCACCGCGCGGCAGAAATGGGCAAGATCAGTTTTGACGCCATGAAGCTGGAGATAAACAAGGCATTTAAGCAGCGTATCGCCCGCGAGAAGAAGCGGCAGGAAAAGAAGGATCTGGCACCTGTTCAGAATCTGCAGCCCAAGACCCGGGCCTTCTCCTACAAAAATATGAAATCTGCCATGGCAGAAGAAACGGTGCTGGCCATGGTGATCAAAGAGCCCGCCCTGTTTGATAAAACAGGCGCCTTGAAGGAAGAAACCTTCTCCGCACCGGTTCTGGGAAGGGCGTTTGCCCAGCTCTACGGCCGCTATCAGCAGGCTTTGGAAGTCAATCCTGCGGTGCTGACGGACTTTACCGCCGAGGAGATGGCCCATATTGCGGGCCTTGCCCAGCGGCATACCGGGCCCATTAACGAAATCGCGTTGGCTGACTGCATTCGCACCATTTGCGAAGAGCATCAGCGTGACCATGCCAGCACGGATGACGATTTGCTTGCCATGCAGCAGCGGCTCAAGGAAAGAAAAGGAATGAGATAATGACTTCTTTACTGGCAAACAAACCCAACCTGACAACTGAAGAGGATGTGCGCCAGTATTTGGATGACATTCGCAGCGTACCCCGACTGACGGCACAGCAGGAGCAGGAATTGGCCCGGCGTTGCGCCCAAGGGGATGGGGAAGCCATCCGCCAGATGGTCAGTGCCAATCTGCGGCTGGTGGTGTCTGTGGCCAGGGAATACGCTGGCCGCGGCGTGCCGCTTTTGGATTTGATCCAGGAAGGCAGTATCGGTTTGCTGGTTGCGGCCAGGAAATTTGACCATAGGTTGGAATATCGGTTCTCTACATATGCCACCAAGTGGATTCGCCAGGGCGTTATCCGATGCCTGCAGGAAGACGGGGAACTGATCCGCGTGCCGGCCTACACCGCCGAGCACATCCGCAAGGTTACCGCTGCCCGGGCCGCTCTGCTGCAGGAAACCGGGGAAATGCCTATGGTGGCGGCCATTGCCGCACGCTGTGGCATTCGTGAGGACAAGGTGGAAAAGCTGCTGCAGCTGATACCGGAGGTTTGCTCGCTGGATGCACCGGCAGGGGAGGACAGCGCTATCTCCACCCTGCTGGAAGATCTGCAGGCACCTCAGCCCCAGGAGGAACTGGTGCGCCAGGAACTGCGCCGCACCATGGACAGGCTTCTGGCCATGCTCGATGACCGTCAGCGGCAGATTTTGCGGCTGCATTTTGGCATGGAGGACGGCAAGTGCCATTCGTTAGAAGAAATCGGCGGTTTGCTGGGCATCTCCAAAGAGCGCACCCGGCAGATCGAAAAACAGGCCATGGACAAGCTGAAACAGCTTGGGGCCGATATGGGATTGGAGGATTTTCTGGAATGATGGATCTGGAATTTTCGTTTGATGCAGCCCCTTGGGAAGCGGCGCTGAGCCAGCTTGCCGACGGCGGCAGCCTTTGTGCCACACAGCTCATAACGCTGTTGGAGGGCGAAACCGAGGAATCGGTGGAGGAAGCCCTGCTACAGTTGGAACTGCGTGGCATTGCCTTGGATATTTCCCGTCTTCCCAAGCCGTTGGCCACAGGGGAAGCCGCCCTGCGGCTGCAGATGGAGGAAAGACTACCCCGTACCGGCGATATTCGCGGCCAGCTGGAGGAAAACGATCCTCTGCGGCTGTATTTGGACGAGGTGGCGGGTCTGCCTTGTACCGGCGATCCCCAGCGGATGGCGGAGCGCTTTGCGGGTGGTTATGATCCGGTGCTGTCGGGCTTGACCAACTGTATGTTGCCTTTGGTCATCGAAATGGCCAGGGAATTGACCGGCCATGGCGTGCTGCTGCTGGATCTGATTCAGGAAGGCAGTCTGGGTCTGTGGCAGGGTATCCTCAGCTTCCGCAGCGGCGATTTTACAGATCATGCCCGCTGGTGGATCCGTCAGTATCTTGCCCGGGCAGTTTTGCTGCAGGCAAGGGAAGCCGGTTTGGGTCAGCGCATGAAGCAGGCCATGGAGGATTACCGATCCATTGATGAGCGTCTGCTTGCCGATCTGGGTCGCAACCCTACTCTGGAGGAAATCGCAGAAGCCTTACACATGGGCGTGGCTGAAGCGGAGGCAGTGGCAAAAATGCTGGAAAATGCCCGTTTCCTCAGCCGTGCCAAGCAGGAGACCGAACCGGTTGCCGAGGACGACCCGGAGGAGGCGCAGCACGTGGAGGACACGGCCCTGTTCCAGTCCCGCCAGCGCATCAACGAGATGCTTTCCGATCTGACGGAGGAGGAATCCAGAATCATTACCCTGCGCTTCGGTCTGGAGGGCGGTCTGCCCCTGAGCCCGGAGGAAACCGGTGTCAGGCTTGGCATGACTGCCGCGGAAGTGGTGGCAAAAGAAGCCGCGGCCCTGGCAAAAATGCGCAACAGTTAACAGAAAAGGAAGCGTGATTATTATGGCAAAAACCATTTCTATTGCGATCGACGGTCCTGCCGGTGCAGGCAAATCCACCATTGCCAAGCGACTGGCGAAAGAACTGGGCTATTACTATGTGGATACCGGTGCCATTTACCGCACCGTTGCTTATTTTATGGATCTGCTGGGTGTGAGCCCCAAGGATGTGGACGGCGTCAGCCGCTACATTGACGAGCTGAATGTGGAAATTGAATATGATGAAGAGGGCCTGCAGCACATGATCATGAATGGCATGGATGTGACCGCTGACATTCGCACCCCCGATATTTCCCAGAAGGCCAGCCTCATCTCTGCCCATGCGGTGGTTCGCTCCATGCTGCTGGATATGCAGCGGGATGTGGCGAAGAAGCACAATGTGATCATGGACGGCCGGGACATCGGCACCGTGGTGCTGCCCCGTGCTAATGTGAAAATTTTCCTGACTGCATCTGCTGAAGTTCGTGCCCAGCGCCGCCATCTGGAATTGCAGGCCAAGGGCGGCAAGGACAGTTACGACAAGGTTCTGTCTGAAATCAAGCAGCGGGATCACCAGGATTCTACCCGGGCCATCGCACCGCTGAAGCAGGCCAAGGATGCGATCCTTGTGGATACTTCCGCGCTGGATATTGAGGGCGTTGTGGCTGCCATCCGCGCCATTGTCGCTGAAAAGGTGGGCGTATGAGCATCACCGTAGCCAAAAGCGCAGGCTTCTGCTTTGGTGTCAGCCGGGCGGTGGAAACAGTGGAAAAGGCGGCAGGGGGACAAGGAAATGTGGCTACTCTGGGGCCTATTATCCACAACCGCCATGTGGTGCAGCGCTTTGAAAACTTAGGCGTACGGGTGCTGCGTGCCCCGGAGGACGCCCAGCCCGGCATGACGGTCATCATTCGTTCCCACGGTGTTGCACGGTGCGTGTTGGAAACACTGGAAGCAAAGGGCGTCAATGTGGTGGATGCTACCTGTCCTTTCGTCAAGCGGATTCATGAAATCGTCAGCAAAGCCGACGGGGAAGGGGTATTGCCGATCATCATTGGAACGCCACACCACGCGGAAATTGAGGGAATTGCCGGTTGGTGCGGCGACTGCCGCATCTTCGAGACCCCGCAGGATTTGGAAAATTGGGCGAAAAGTGGGGAAATTTCTGCGGACAGACCTCTTTGCATGGTCTGTCAGACCACTTCCACCGAAAGTTTGTGGAAAAAATGCTGTGAAATTGCAAAAAAACAGTTTACTAATTTGAAAATCTATGATACGATATGCAGAGCGACAGAATTTCGACAAGGGGAAGCCGCGTCTTTAAGTAAGAAATGTCAAGCCATGGTCGTTGTAGGAGATCCGAACAGTTCCAACACAGGCCGCCTTGCGATGATTTGCCGTGAACACTGCGATAAAGTAGCCCTGGTGGATAATGCCACCGAATTGGATGCTGCTTTTTTCGGCGGTGTAACTGATGTTGGAATCACGGCCGGTGCATCCACACCG
>JAZRBW010000137.1:0-16624 GCA_045635305.1 Faecousia sp.
TCATCCTGAGCGAGCAAAGCGAGTCGAAGGATCCGTTCCCCGTAGTCGAAGAATACGGATTCTTCGACTACGCGGCCCTTTGGGCCGCTCCGCTCAGAATGACATATTCGGTACGATTACTTCGCTAAACAACAATTTATCTTTTCATCAAATTACAGAAAGAGGTTACGCCAATGGCAAAACCCAACAATGAATTAACGCCCATGCAGCGGCAGTACCACGCCATCAAGGCAGATCATACCGACTGCATTCTGTTCTTCCGGCTGGGCGATTTTTATGAAATGTTCAATGACGATGCCCGTGTGGCCGCCAAGGAGCTGGATCTGACGCTGACTACCCGTGACCGGGGTAAGCCGGAGGAAGCGCAGACTCCCATGTGCGGTGTGCCCTATCACAGCGTAGATGCTTACATCGCCCGTCTGGTACAGAAAGGCTACAAGGTAGCCATCTGCGAGCAGATGACCGACCCGGCGCTGACCAAGGGACTGGTGGAGCGGGAAGTGACCCGTATCGTTACCCCCGGCACCGTAACCGAAAGCTGTATGCTGGAGGAAAGCCGCAACAATTACTTCGCCGCCCTGTATGGCGAGGGCACCAAGTACGGTCTTGCCTTCTGCGATATTTCCACCGGCGAGTTTTATGCAACCGTGTGCGACAGCGCCGCCGCTGCCGCTTCCGAATTGGGTCGCTTCTCCCCTGCTGAGGTCATCCGTTTTCATGCCGATGATGCCGCTTTGGGCACCGCCCTGTTCCAGCGTCTGCGCTGCTGTGTGGACGAAGGCAGCGAGGATGTATTTGACCTGGGCAAAGCCGAGGCAGCACTGGAGGATCACTTCCACGCCCCCATGGCAGCTCTGGGGCTTTCCGGTCTGCCCTGTGCCATCATTGCTGCCGGCGGTCTGCTGCGGACACTGCTGAAGCTGCAAAAGAACGACCTGGCCCATGTGCGGAACCTGCAATACTACACCACCGGCCGCTTCATGGAACTGGATCTGGATGCCCGCCGCAATCTGGAGCTGACGGAAACCATGCGCTCCAAGGAAAAGAAGGGCAGCCTTTTGTGGGTACTGGACAAGACTCACACCGCCATGGGCGCGAGAATGCTGCGCAGTTGGATGGAAAAGCCTTTGCTTGACCCTGTGCAGATCGGCCCCCGCCACAGCGCTGTGGAAGAACTGGTGACCTGCCCCATTATCCGCGGCGAGCTGGAGCTGGCACTGAAGGGTGTAACAGATCTGGAGCGCGTGATGGCCCGGGTATCCGGCGGTACTGTCAACGCAAGGGATCTTTTGGGCCTTGCCAGCGGCCTGCGTGCCCTTCCCGATGTGAAAGCACAGCTGGAACAGACCGAATCCGCCCTGCTGCGCCGTTTGGCAGATGCTATCGATCCGCTGACAGAGTGGGCCGATCGCATCGAAAACACCCTGGAAGATAAGCCCCCGCTGACCATCCGGGAAGGCGGTCTGATCCGTAAAGGTGCCAACGCGGAAGCCGACCGGCTGCGGGACATCATGGACGGCGGTGCCGGCACCATTGCCGCCATTGAAGCAGAAGAAAAGGAAAAAACCGGCATCCGGACCCTGAAGGTCAGCTACAACCGGGTGTTCGGCTACTATATCGAGGTATCCAAGTCCTTTACGGAGCAGGTACCCATGCATTACATCCGCAAGCAGACCCTGGCAAACTGCGAGCGTTACATCACCCCCCAATTAAAAGAGCTGGAAGAACAGGTGCTGACCGCCAAGGATCGGCTGACGGCTCTGGAATACCAGTTGTTTGTTGCGCTTCGGGAAGCATTGGCTGAGCAGACCGCCCGGGTGCAGACCACCGCCGCTGCCGTCGCCGCAGCCGACGCCCTGTGCTCTCTGGCTGCTGTGGCCGTTCAGCGGGGCTACTGCCGTCCGGAAATCGGCTTGGATGGGGAAATCTCCATCACCGATGGCCGTCACCCTGTGGTGGAAGTGATGCTTAAGGACAGCCTGTTTGTGCCCAACGACACCCGTTTGGGTGCCGCCGACAACCAGGTGAGCATCATCACAGGCCCCAATATGGCTGGTAAATCCACCTATATGCGCCAGGTGGCGCTGATCGTGCTGATGGCACAGATGGGCTCTTTTGTGCCTGCCCGCAGTGCCCGCATTGGTCTGGTGGACCGGGTATTCACCCGCATCGGTGCCAGTGATGACCTGGCCTCCGGTCAGTCCACCTTCATGGTGGAAATGACGGAGGTGGCCTCCATTTTGAAGCACGCCACCGCCCGGAGTCTGCTGATTCTCGACGAGATCGGCCGCGGCACCTCCACCTACGACGGCATGGCCATCGCCAGAGCCGTACTGGAATATGCCGCCAGTCCCAAGCGTCTGGGGGCAAAAACCCTGTTCGCCACCCATTATCACGAGCTTTCCACCATTGAGGCAGAGCTGCCCAATGTAAAAAATTACAATATCGCCGTCAAAAAACGGGGCGATCAGATGATCTTCCTGCGCAAGATCGTTCCAGGCGCAACCGATGACAGCTACGGCGTGGAGGTTGCCAAGCTGGCAGGACTGCCCAATGCGGTCATTGCCCGGGCCAGAGAGATTTTGACAGAGCTGGAAAGCAAGCAGCCCAAACAAATTGTGGCTGCGCCTCAGGAAACGGATGATCAGATCAGTATGCTGGATCTGAGAAGCCAGCAGGTCTGCGCTGCGCTGGAAGCCATCACTGTGGAAACGCTGACCCCCATTGAAGCCATGAACGAACTCTACAAGCTGAAAAGGATGCTGCAATAATGGCAAAAAAGACGAAACGACTGTCCGTACACCTGACGGATCGGGAACAGGTTTGGGCCATCCTCTATCTTCTGGTCTGCTACAGCTTTCTGCCCTGGATTCTCAACAGCATGAACAGCTATCTGTCCACATCACTGAGCAGCATTTGGCTCAACTTCCTGTACTACGCCATCAATTTTCTGGCAATCCTTTGGATATTCGGTCAATTTTTCCGGCGCAGTTTGGTGTATGCAGGCCAACATATCGTGGATTTTCTCATTGCCGTGATCGCAGGCTTTTTTCTCTACTGGCTGTGCAACTGGGGTTTGGCCTGGGTATTGGATACATGCTTCCCGGACTATACCAATCTCAACGACGGCACCATCGGCCTCATGGCCGGCAGCAATTATACCGTGATGTTTATCGGCACCGTATTCCTTGTTCCGGTGGCAGAGGAAGCTTTACACCGGGGTCTGGTATTCGGTTGTCTGTATCCCAAAAGCCATGCGGCAGCCTATATCCTGTCTGCCGCTGTTTTCTCCGTTGTACATATTCTGGGTTATGTGGGGATTTATTCCCCTTTGCACCTGATACTGGCCTTTATTCAATATCTGCCGGCAGGACTGACCCTGGCCTGGGCTTACCGAAAAAGCGGCAGCATCTTCGCCCCCATGGTGATGCACGCCATCAATAACGGAATCGGTATGCTGGCTTTCCGGGAATGGTAAGGTGATATTTATGTCAAAGATTATTCAGTTATCTCCCCATATTGCCAACTTGATTGCTGCCGGTGAGGTGGTGGAGCGCCCTGCATCCGTTGTTAAGGAACTGCTGGAAAACGCGGTGGATGCTGGTGCCACCAAAATCACTGTGGAAATTAAGGACGGTGGCATGACCTATCTGCGGCTGACCGACAACGGCTGCGGTATGGCGCCGGAGGATGCCCGCACCGCCTTTTTGCGGCACGCCACCTCCAAACTGCGCACCGCTGAGGATCTGGCCGCCATCAACACTTTCGGTTTCCGCGGTGAAGCGCTGGCTGCCATCGCTTCCGTCAGCCGCATCGATATGATGACCCGGACTGCGGATGCTTTCAGCGGAATCAGCCTGCAGTTGGAGGCCGGTACCATCACGGAGGAATCCGAGATCGGCTGTCCTGTTGGCACAACCATCATCGTGCGGGATCTGTTTTACAACACCCCGGCGCGAATGAAATTCATGAAACCCGACTCCTACGAAGGCAGCCGGGTAGCTGCCGCTGTGCAGCTGCAGGCTCTGGCTCACCCAGAGGTTTCCATTACCTTCATCCGTGACGGCAAGCAGACCCTTGCCACCCCCGGCACCGGCGGTCTGGAAGCGGCGACCTACTGCGTGTACGGCAGAGATGCCGGCAAAATGGTTGCGGTAGACAGCCGTTGGGATGCTTACCGCGTCACCGGCTTTGTCAGCAAGCCCACCGATGCCCGGCCCAGCCGCGCGCTGCAGACCTTTTTTGTCAACGGGCGGCCTGTGCGCTCCAAGACCATGATGGCTGCCTTGGAGGAGGCCTACCGCAATCAGATCATGGTGGGCAAATTCCCCGCCTGTGTGCTGCATCTGGAGCTTCCCGCCAATGCGGTGGATGTGAATGTACATCCTGCCAAAACGGAAGTAAAATTCCTGTCGGAAAAGGCGGTGTTCGACTGTATTCATTACGGCGTACTGGGTGCGCTGAATCAGCAGTCCGATCGACCCCAGGTTCAGTTCAAGCCCCAGCCCGTGACCCCGGCATACACGCAGCCCAGTGAGACGATGAAGGTATCGGCTCCTGCGAAAAAAGACAGCTTCTTCCGCACCATGACGGCAGAAGAATACAAAGCCTTTTCCAGCGTAATGGCCGATGCGCCCCAGCCCAAAAAGGAAGCCGCCATCGCCGCCGCTGCCAAAATTGAGCGCCCCGCCAATATGCCTCTTCGGGAAACGGTGATATTGCCTTCCGTAGGGGGCGATGCCCACATCGCCCCTGCTCAACCGCTCCCTGTACCGACAGGGCCGATGAAGGCATCGGCCCCTACGCCCTCTCCTGCCGAGGAAATGCAGCAGGTGGAGCTGCCCATGCCGGAGGAGATTCCCTGGCGGCTGGTGGGTGAACTGTATCAGAGCTATATCATCGTGGAACAGGCCGAGGAAGCCTTCCTCATCGACAAGCACGCCGCCCACGAGCGTATCCTCTTTGAAAAACTGAAAGCCAACCAGGAGGCCATTTCTTCTCAGGTCCTGCTGACCCCCATCCCGGTTCGGCTCTCCCCTGCTGCCGCGGCGGAGCTGCTGGCCAACCGGGAAACGCTGACGGAGTTGGGTTTCGAGTTGGAGGAATTCGGTGAAAACACCCTGCTGCTGCGGCAGATCCCCATGGATCTCAGTCCGGAGCAAGCCGCCGAAACGGCAGAAGCCATGGCAGCCGATCTGCTGTCCGGCCGCCGGGAACGCAAGGACACCGTTCGTGATGAGATCCTGCACACCGTGGCCTGCAAAGCTGCCATCAAAGCCGGCTGGAAGAACGACGAAGCAGAACTGCTTGCACTGGTCAAGCAGGTAATGGCCGATGAAAATTTGAAATACTGCCCCCATGGCAGGCCCATTTGCATTACCTTAAGCAAAAAACAACTGGAAAAGCAGTTCAAACGAGCATAAGGAGATTTTGATTATGAAAAAGCTATCATTGAAAACGCAAATGCAGCTGTATATCACTATGGTATGGATCGGTGCTGTCGTAGCGCTGCTTTCCAGAGTATTGGGACCTTTGTACCTGTGGATCGGTATCTCCATTGTGGTTGCCGGCACCATTTGCCGATATACCCTGATCCGCTGCCCCCACTGCGGTCATAAGTTTTTGGATGGCAACAAATTGCCCTACCGCTGCCCCAACTGTGAGGGTGAGCTGCAGTGATGACCGGTAAAGAATATCAAAAATTGGCGCTTACCACCCTGAATCCTGCCCTCAGCAAGCAGGATGTGCTGATCAATGCCGTGATGGGTCTGTGCGGTGAAAGCGGTGAAGCCATTGACATTGTGAAAAAGCATCTGCATCAGGGGCACGATCTGGACAAAGAGAAGCTGATAAAAGAACTGGGTGACATTGCCTGGTATCTGGCAGAAGCCGCCTATGCGCTGGACACGGATCTGGACGCGGTTTTTGAAGGCAATATTGAAAAGCTGAAATCCCGCTACCCGGAAGGGTTTGATACAGAAAAATCCATCCACCGGGACGAATAAACCAAAGGAGGCGAATGGCCTTATGGACAAGATCATCTGCGTCGTGGGGCCCACCGCCTCCGGCAAAACAGCCCTGGCTGTAGAACTGGCCAAGGCATATAACGGCGAGGTGGTATCCTGCGACTCCATGCAGATTTACCGCCGCATGGACATCGGCACCGCCAAGCCCACCAAGGAAGAAATGCAGGGTATTCCGCACCACATGATCGATATTTGCGAGCCTACAGAGGATTTCTCCGTCAGCCGTTACACAGAAATGGCTACCCCCATTGTCGATGACATTCTGGCCCGCGGCAAGACTGCTGTCATTGCCGGCGGTACCGGACTGTATGTGGATTCCCTGATCAGAGGCAACGACTTTGCCCCCATCCCCGCCACCGGCCACCGTCAGCGACTGGAAAATCAGTTGGAATCAGAGGGCTTGGAAAGCCTGCTGACCCAGCTGCGCGCCGTGGATCCGGAGGCAGCGGAACGTTCCCAAGGCAATCCCCGACGGATCATCCGGGCGTTGGAGGTATACCTTGAAACAGGAGAAACCATCACTGAGCACAATCTGCGCACCCAAGCTGTTCCGCCACGGTATCAGCCGGTGTGGATCGGGCTGGATTTTGAAAGCCGCAGTGATCTGTATGATCGCATTGACCGCCGGGTAGTGCTCATGCTGCAGCTTGGTCTTTTGGACGAAATCAAGGCTTTGCTTTCTTCCGGCATTCCCGAAAAAGCCACCGCTATGCAGGCCATTGGCTACAAGGAATTTGTAGATGCCATGGCCGGCCGCTGCTCCATAGCATCAGCGGTGCAGCAGGTACAGCAAAGTTCCCGGCGCTATGCCAAGCGGCAGTTGACCTGGTTTCGCCGCAACGAACACATGAACTGGATCGTCAGGACACCGGAAACCTCCCCGGAGGAAATAATGGAAAACGCCCGACGGATCCTGCGTAATTTCGACAAGTAAAACATGCTACCATATGTGTATCCCAAAGAAAGAAGGTATACATATATGGCAGAAACAAATAATCTCCAGGAAGCCATTTTGCAGGAGGTTCGGCGGGATCGGATACCGGTAACGCTGTTCCTGATGAACGGCTTTCAGCTCCGCGGGGTCATCACGGGATTTGACAATTTTGTGGTGGTGCTCTTAAGCGATGGCAAGCAGCAAATGATCTACAAGCACGCCATTTCTACCCTTGCTCCCATGCGGCCGCTGAAAGCAGCTACGCTGTAACGCAACAGGCGACGGAGAAATTCCTCCGTCGCCTGTGCTTTTGCTGTGATAAATTGTTGTTTAGCGAAGCTCCGTAGGGAACGCTGTCCTCAGCGTTCCGAAACGATTTAGGGGGTTCGATGCCCCCTAAATCGTTAAGCTTATTCTATTTTGTTCCGCTTCGCGGTGGTCACGCTGAGGACAGCGTTCCCTACTAAATACTGTAAACAACAATTTTCCTTACTACTGACAGAAAGAGGATACATTATGTCCATTGCAGAAAATGTTGCCAAGATTCTATCCGATATTGAAAAAGCTGCCCTGGCGGCAGGCCGTGATCCCAAAGAGATCACCCTCTGCGCCGCCACCAAAATGAATGATGCTGACCGGGTGCGTCAGGCCATTGCCGCCGGCGTGCGCTGCTGCGGTGAAAACCGTGTTCAGGAGCTGACCGCCAAGCTGGCCGACAACGCTTACGAGGGCGCCGACCTGCACTTCATCGGTCATTTGCAGACCAACAAGGTCAAGCAGGTAGTGGGTAAAGTCAGCCTGATCCAGAGTGTAGATTCCCTGCGGCTGCTGGAAGCCATCGAAAAAGAAGCCGCCAAGCAGGGCATTGTGCAGGACATCCTGCTGGAGATCAACATTGGCGAAGAAGCCAGCAAATCCGGTCTGCAGGCAGCAGATGTATACCAGATGCTGCAAAAGGTTGCTGCTTCTGCCAACCTGCGGGTCAAGGGGCTGATGGCTATCCCTCCCGTCTGCCAAAATCCGGGCGATAACGATAAATTTTTTGAAGAAATGTGCAACCTTTCTGTTGACATAACGGCAAAAAAATACGATAATGTATGTATGGAAATTTTGTCTATGGGTATGTCGGACGACTATGCCGATGCCATTGCCCATGGCAGTACCATGATCCGAGTAGGCACCGCCATCTTCGGTGCAAGAAATTATTCCCAGCAGTAACACGCTGGATCAACCATATTGAGGAGGAACACCATATGACTTTTTGGGATAATGTAAAGAAGTTCGCCCAGCCTATCGCTGATGACGATTATGATGATTACGACGAGGATATTGACGGTTTTGAGGAAGAAGCACCCGTCGCCCCCCGCCCTGCCCGTCGGGACAACCGCAACGAGGCCGTCGCCGCTTCCAACGAGCGCAGCGAATCCGGCAGCTTCAGCGGCAAGGTGCTGAGCATGAACTCCAACAAGCCCTCCGTGGTTTTGTTCCGTCCCACCAGCTTCAACGAGGCTACCAAGGCTGCTGACGATCTGCGGGACAGAAAGGCCGTCATCGTCAACATGGAAAATGTAGACCCTGCCATGGCACGCCGTGTGGTGGACTTCCTGTCCGGCTGCGCCTACGCCCTGGAAGGCAAGGTCAAGAAGATCGCCCTGGCCACCTACCTGTTCTGCCCCCACAGCATGGATGTGATGGGTGACCTGGAAACGCTGCAGACTGAGTCCGAAAGCAACCTGGATTGATTCATACCGATCCAATACAGAGAGGAGCGCCTATGTTTACACCCCAACAAATTGAACAGGTATCCTTTAGCCGCGCCACTTTCGGCGGCTATGATATGCAGTCTGTGGTCGAATTCCTGGGGCCGCTGCCCGAAGATTACATCACCCTGTACAAGGAAAACGCCCTGCTGAAAAGCAAAATGCGCATTCTGGTGGCTAAGCTGGAGGAATACCGTAAGAACGAAGCTTCCATGAAGGAAGCCATCGCCAACGCCCAGAACACCTGTGATCTGATGGTCAGAGAAGCCGAAAGCAAGTGCGCACTGATGCTCAGCGAGGCCAACCTGGCCGCCGCGGAGAACACCCGGGCTGCCAAGGCACAGATGGCCATCGAGGAAGAACGCGTAGAGGAAGCCCGCCGCACCGCCGCTGCCCAGATTGAGCAGCTGCAGCGCCAGCTGACCGCCTGTCTGGATGCGCTGGAATATATCAAGGTCAACAATCGGCCGAACGCCCCTATGGCACCTCAGAGCACTCCCGAACAGGAGCCTGCTGCGGAGGAAGCACAACCTGACGAAACAAAGGTCGTTGCCGACGAGATCGCCCAGAATCTGGCTGCCATGATCGGTGACACCGAGGATGCCGCCCCCACCGCTGAGCCTAAGCATCCGACACAGGAAGCTACCACCAAGTTCACCGGTTTGAAGTTTGGCCCCAATTACGATCCCACCAAGTAAGTGCCGTAGGGGCCGATGTGGGCATCGGCCCCTACAGACAAATATGATACAGAACAGGCTATGACGAGGACACGTCGTTTCCCTTACTTTGTTTTCAGAGAGCTGCCGGTTGGTGCGAGGCAGCAGCACACAGGAAATGGTATCCCCTCGGAGCCGCGCACCGAAACGGAAGGAGTAGATTGCGCCGGGTTTCGCCCGATAACGCGAGTTTGAGTGCCGTTTGAAAAAACGGAATGAGAGTGGTACCACAGAGGTATATTGCGCCTTTGTCTCTTACAACAGGGACAAAGGCGTTTTTTATTGCGCAATTTCGAATATTAAATGGAGGTAACCATCCAATGGAATACAAAAACACAATCATCACCCCTAAGACCGACTTCCCCATGAAGGCCGGTCTGCCTGCCCGTGAGCCCGGTATGCTGGCTGCCTGGGAAGCACAGGACCTGTACAACGCCATGCTGGAAAAAAACAAGGATCTGCCCCCCTTCGTTCTGCATGACGGCCCTCCCTTCTCCAATGGCTATATCCACATGGGCCACGCCCTGAACAAAACTCTGAAGGACTTCATCGTCCGCAGCCAGGCTATGATGGGTCACTACACCCCCTATGTGCCCGGCTGGGACAACCACGGTCTGCCCATCGAGCGCGCCATCGAAACTTCCAAGAAGAAGCTGAACAAGGATATGTCCGTACCCGAATTCCGCAAGGCTTGCGAAGAATTTGCTGAGGACTTCATCCAGAAGCAGATGGGCGGCTTCAAGCGCCTGGGCGTCGTGGGCGATTGGGAGCATCCCTACCGCACCATGGACAAGCATTTTGAGGCCCAGGAAGTGAAGGTCTTTGGCCGGATGTTCGACAAGGGCTATATCTACAAGGGTCTGAAGCCTGTCACCTGGTGTCCCTTCTGCGTCACCGCTGTTGCCGAGGCAGACATCGTTTACAACGACGATCCCTGTACCACCGCTTACGTCAAGTTCCCCATCCATGACGATCTGGGTAAGCTGGCCGGTTTTGACCTGAGCAAGACCTTCTTCGTCATTTGGACCACCACCATCTGGACCCTGCCCGGCAACCTGGCTATCTGCCTGCATCCCCGTGATTCTTACGTGCTGGTGAAGGCTGAAAACAGCGAGACCTACATCGTGGCGGAAGCACTGATGGAAAAGGTCATGAAGATCGGCGGCTTCGAAAACTACGAAGTGCTGGCCACCTACCCCGGCGCTTTCTTCGAGAATATGCTGGCCAAGCATCCCTTCCTGGACAAGACTTCCCGTCTGGTTTGGGCGGAGTATGTCACCATGGACTCCGGTACCGGCTGTGTCCACACAGCCCCCGGCTTCGGTGCTGATGACTACAACACCTGTATGCGCTACGGTATGGAGCTGGTTGTTCCCGTGGACGACTATGGCCGCCACACTGACTACGCCGGCAAGTACGCAGGCCTGAAGACCGAAGAATCCAATCCCATCATCCTGGCTGACATGATCGAAAACGGCTCCCTGTTCGCCTCCGAAGATGTGGTCCACTCCTATCCCCACCATGACCGTTGCAAGAAGCCTGTCATCTTCCGCGCTACCCCCCAGTGGTTCTGCTCTGTGGAAAGCTTCAAGGATCAGGCCATCAAGGCCATCGAGGATGTGCAGTGGTTCCCTGCATGGGGCGAAGAGCGCATGATCAGCATGATCCGTGAGCGTGCCGACTGGTGCATCAGCCGTCAGCGCCGCTGGGGTCTGCCCATCCCCGTGTTCTACTGCCAGGACTGCGGCAAGCCTGTTTCCACCCCCGAGTCCATCGCCAAGATCAGCGCTCTGTTCGATGAGCACGGCTCCAACATCTGGTTCGAGAAGGAAGCTATGGAACTGGTGCCCGACGGCTTCACCTGCCCCCACTGCGGCGGCAAGGTCTTCGAGAAGGAAACCGATACCCTGGACTGCTGGTTCGACTCCGGCTCTACCCACTATTCTTCCCTGATGTACCGCACGCCTGAGCTGTGGCCTGCCGATGTATATCTGGAAGGCGCTGACCAGTACCGTGGTTGGTTCCAGTCCAGCCTCCTGACCTCCGTCGGCGCACTGGACAAGGGCGCTCCCTTTAAGCAGGTACTGACCCACGGCTGGGTGGTTGACGGTCAGGGCCGCGCCATGCACAAGAGTCTGGGCAACGGCGTGGATCCCGCTGACCTCATCAAGGACTTCGGCGCTGACATCGTCCGTCTGTGGGCTGCTTCCTCCGACTACCACGCTGACGTGCGCTGCTCCAAGGAGATCTTCAAGCAGATCGCTCAGAACTATTTGAAGTTCCGCAATACCGCCCGTTACTGTCTGGCCAACCTGGGTGACTTCGATCCCAACACGGATATGGTGGCTGCCGAGAATCTGGAGGAGCTGGATAAGTGGGCGCTGACCAAGCTTGACAAGCTTGTAAAGTTCTGCAAGAAGGCTTATAACAATTATGAGTTCCACATGGTCACCCACGCCATCAACGATTTCTGCGTGGTGGAGCTGTCTTCCTTCTATCTGGACATTCTGAAAGACCGTCTGTACTGCGAGGAGGCCACCGGACTGCGCCGCCGCAGCGCCCAGACCGCTCTGTTCCTGATCGTGGACGCCATGGCAAAGGTCTTCTCCCCCATCCTGGCCTTTACCTGTGACGAAATCTGGCAGGCAATGCCCCATCTGGCAAGCGACGATGCCCGCAACATCCTGCTCAACCAGATGCCCGACACCTTCGACGGCTATATGCTGGACGAAGCTGTCATGGAAAAGTGGAGCATCGTCATGAAGCTGCGTCAGGATGTGAACGGCGTGCTGGAAAAGGCTCGCGCCGACAAGCGTATCGGCAAGGCTCTGGAAGCCCATGTGACCGTTTACGGTGATGAAGCCGTGAAGAACGCCACCGACGATCTGAATATGGCTGAAATCTGCATCGTTTCCTCCTGCGTCTGGGCTCCCGCTGAAGAAGGCGCGGAGGTTGGCACCGGTGTCAACTTCCCCGGTATCACCATTGGTGTATCCGAAGCGAAGGGTGTTAAGTGCCCCCGCTGCTGGATGCACACCGAGTCCAACCATGCAGAAGGCCTGTGCGCACGCTGCGAGAGCGTAGTCGCCAAGCTGGATGTGGAAATCTAAGTACACCTTTTAGGGCATCTGCCAAAAGCAGATGCCCTTTTTCTACATATATGACAAAAGAAATCTGTTGCGAAATTGCGCAACTAAGGTTATAATGTTAGGTGGAAAACTTTTATATATAAGGAGTGTAACCCATGGCACAGAAAATGATGGATGCCCTTATTAAACCCCATGCCGGCGAAGGCGTTGCTCTGGCACAGGTTCCTGTCCCTGAAGTTGGCCCCGGCGAAGTTTTGATCAAAATCCATAAGACCGCTATTTGCGGCTCCGACGTCCATATCTATGATTGGAATGATTGGGCTGCTCAACACGTAAAGCCCGGCATGACCATCGGCCACGAATATGTTGGCGAAATCGCTCAGTTGGGCGAGGGTGTTACCAGCCTGTATGTTGGCCAGCGTGTCAGCGGTGAGGGCCATATCACCTGCGGTCATTGCCGCAACTGCCGTAACGGCGACATTCAGTGGTGCAAGGATACATTTGGCGTTGGCGTAGACCGTAACGGTGCCTTTGCTGAATATCTGTGCATTCCCGCAAGTAATGTTATTCCCATCGATCCCAAGCTGGATGAGGATGTGGTCGCATTCTTCGATGCATTCGGCAACGCTACCCACACCGCTCTGATGTGGAGCCTGGTTGGCGAAGACGTGCTGATTACCGGTGCAGGCCCCATCGGCATCATGGCTGCCGGTATCTGCAAGTACGCAGGCGCTCGCCGCGTTGTGATCACCGACCTGAACGAATACCGTCTGGATCTGGCCCGCAAGATGGGCGTTGATGCTGCCGTCAACACCGCCAAGGAAGATCTGACCGAAGTCATGAAGCAACTGAACATCGTGGAAGGCTTTGACGTCGGTCTGGAAATGTCCGGCAACGGCCATGCATTCAACCAGATGCTGAGCGTTATGCGTACCGGCGGTAAGATCAGCCTGCTGGGTCTGGGTAACAAGCCCATCTCCGTGGACATGAACTATATCATCGGCAAGGGTCTGACCCTGCAGGGCATCTACGGTCGCAAGATGGACACCTGGCACCAGATGAGCTACATGGTACAGGGCGGCTTGGATATGAGCCCCATCATCACCCATCGTTACCACTACACCGACTTCCAGAAGGGCTTCGACGCTATGAAGAGCGGTAACTCCGGCAAGGTAGTTCTGGATTGGACCACCAAGAAAGAAGGTTAAGATTATGAAATCCGCATTGAATGCTATTACTGCCGAGCTGGATGCCATCCGTGAGGCCGGCACCTGGCGCGATGAGCGCATTATCACCACCCCCCAGCGCAGCCGTATCGACACCACCAAGGCAATTGGCGTTGTAAATATGTGCGCCAACAACTACCTGGGTCTTTCCAACCACCCCGAACTGATCGAAGCTGCCAAGGCCAGCTACGACAACTGGGGTTTCGGCCTCAGCTCCGTCCGCTTCATCTGCGGCACGCAAGCCATTCATAAGACTCTGGAACAGAAGCTGGCTTCCTTCCTGGGCATGGATGACTGCATCCTGTACTCCTCCTGCTTCGATGCCAACGGTGGCCTGTTTGAGACCCTGCTGAGCGCCGAGGATGCCGTCATTTCCGACGAGCTGAATCACGCTTCCATCATCGACGGTGTGAGACTCTGCAAGGCCAAGCGCTATCGCTACAAGAACTCCAACATGGACGAGCTCCGGGCTTGTCTGGAGGATGCCCGCGCTAACGGCTGCAAGAAGATCGTCATCGCCACCGACGGCGTGTTCTCCATGGACGGCTACATTGCCAACCTGACCGCCATCTGCGATCTGGCTGACGAGTTCGACGCCCTGGTGATGGTAGACGACAGCCATGCTGTGGGCTTCATGGGCGAGCACGGCAAGGGCACCCACGAGCATTGCGGTGTCATGGGCCGTGTGGACATTATCACCGGCACCTTCGGCAAGGCCATGGGCGGCGCTTCCGGCGGCTACACCGCTGCCCGTCAGCCCATCGTAGACCTGCTGCGTCAGCGCAGCCGCCCCTACCTGTTCTCCAACACCGTAGCGCCCGCCATCTGCGCTGCTACCATTCGCACCATCGAGTTGCTGGAAGAATCCACCGCTCTGCGTGACAAGGTCCACGAAAATGGCCGCTACTTCCGGGAAAAGATGGAGGCTCTGGGCTTCGATATGCTGCCCGGTGAGCATCCCATCGTGCCCGTGATGCTGTACGATCCCAAGGTGGCTCACGAGTTCGCCCGCCGTATGCTGGAAAAGGGCGTGTATGTGGTTGCCTTCTGCTACCCTGTCGTGCCCAAGGGCAAGGACCGTATCCGCACCCAGATCTCCGCCGGTCACACCAAGGAAGATCTGGACTTCGCCGTGGAGTGCTTCCGCCAGGTTCGTGAAGAAATGGGATTGAAGTAATTCTTCCCCGTAGGGGCGGATGCCTACATCCGCCCAGGGCCAATGTAGGCATTGGCCCCTACACAGACTCTATATGCGCAACACAGCCGCCTCAAAACCGAGGCGGCTGCGTTCATTATTCAGTAAAGATAACAGAAGCGGCCCAGGCAAATACATCCGCACGGGTCTGCTCTGCCTTCTCAGCAGGGATCACGTACTGAATCATCCAGAACGCGTCGTTGCCCTTGTACATGGTGACGATATAGTGGAAATCATCATCCGTTCCCGTGTTCACCTTGTCATACTCAAAGTAGAGGAAATTCTGCTCTGTCTTCAGTTCGCTGGGGTTCACATTTTTGTTGTTGTCCCGCACCAGCTTGCCGTAGTCCTCCAATGTGTAGTCGGCAAAGCCTTCCATAAGACTAAACTTTTCCTTCAGTACCAATATGGCCAAATCTTCACATTCGTAGGCAGCATGAAAACCATTGGCCTCAAATTCCTCGAATTGATCGTGCAGGGTGATCTGCATACCCTCCACGGTAAAAACATGATCCACAGCAGGCACATCTCCCCTGTTGCCAAAGACGGCAAATCCGATGGCGATACCGGCAACAATGGCGACAGCCATAATGATGGACGCAATGATCATACCCTTTTTCCGGTTCTTGATCACCTCCGGATTGGAGGACTCGTCAAAGCGGAAGGGATTTCCGGCAAAGGGGTTAAAGTGGCATTTACCGGCAATGGCAACGCTGTCCTCACTGGCGGGCAGCTGGTAAAAATCGTTGCAGTAATCTTTACTGAGTTTGTCAGCGATCACAAACACCTTGGCACTGGCCTTGGAAATGTGAAATCTTGCTGTTTGTCCGTTTTTCAAAGTGCCCAGCTTGCGGCATTTGCAGCCGTTAATGGTCAAATCGTCGGCCTTCGGATCCTCTATGTACACCTTTAAGGTAGCCATGCAGCCTGCGAAGCTCTTTTTTCGTTCAATCGTTAAAAATCTCATTTTCTTTCCTCCTGTGTGGAATACTAGCAGATTATAGCACACAGAAATGGAAATGTCAAACAGCCAATACAGAAAAAGCCGGTCCCGAAGGACCGGCTTTGCGTAATTGGTATGTAAGGATTAGAAGCAGCCCTGCTCCATCATAGCGGTAGCAACCTTCTTGAAGCCTGCGATGTTAGCACCGGCAACCAGGTTGTAGCCCAGGCCGTACTCCTCAGCAGCCTCCACGGACATGGCGTGGATGGTCTTCATGATGGTCTTCAGCTTCTCGTCCACTTCCTCAGCGGACCAAACCAGACGCTCGGAGTTCTGGCTCATTTCCAGACCGGAAACAGCAACGCCACCGGCGTTAACAGCCTTGGAGGGAGCAACGATCATGTTGGGCTGAGCCATCATGTAAGCCAGAGCATCGTTGGTGGTGGGCATGTTAGCAACTTCGATGTAGTACTTGATGCCGTTGGCAACGATCTTCTCAGCGGAGTCCATGCGGACGTCGTTCTGCATAGCGGAAGGCATGATAACATCAGCCTTGACGCCCCAGGGCTTCTCACCGGGGAAGAACTGAACGCCGAACTTGTCAGCATAGTCCTGAACCTTGTTGCGGCGGCTTGCCTGCATCTGCAGCATGAAGTCAACCTTCTCCTGAGAGGAGGAAACGCCTTCGGGATCGTAGATGTAGCCGTCGGGACCGGACAGGGTCACGACCTTAGC
>JAZRBW010000138.1:0-5946 GCA_045635305.1 Faecousia sp.
GATGCAAGTCCGTTTCAAGTAACCGATGAAACAAAAGCAATGGTGATAAATAATATTTGTTACTTACTCAATAATTTTCTAAAATGTTCTGTATACGAGAATATCATTTTTTGTTGGGTGATGCACGAGCAGAGTATTATCGATTCCATACTTAAGAAGCTTGATACACAGAACTGTGATGTGAAATGCGTCTCGCTTGTAGTGGATGAAAAGACTCTGTGTGAAAGATTATCAATGGATGTAGAAAGAGGTATTCGTTCTGAAGATGTAATCGAGAGAAGCATAGCAAGAATACCGATGTACCAAGCACTCAATACCATTAAAATTGATACCAACGCAAAAACTGCGGCGGTGATTGCTAATGAGATAAAGCAGTTGTAATACTGCCAAATTCCAATATGTCGAACAGTTTTCTGTTCCCGCGACTCTAAACTTGCGTGGTGATGCAAATGAAAAATGAACTTATCCTCCAGCCCATGACACCCCGGATGTATCACGCCTTCTTCAAGGAATATGAAAACGACCCGGACTTATATCTGGACAAAAACGAGTTTGCCCCCTATGTTTACGACGAGGCGAAGGTGGATGCCTATATCCAAAGGCAAATTGACCTGAAACGCCTGCCATTTGCTATTATGCTTGGCGGTGAAATGGTGGGGGAATTGAAGCTCTACAATATTGTGGAGGGCAAATCGGCCTGGCTGGGCATTACCATGAAAAACAGCCGGTATAAAGATCGGGGCTTCGGCACCCAGGCGGAGCGGCTGGCGATCCAATATGTATTTAACGAACTGGATATTCCGGTGCTGTATGCGGATTCTGTTTTGACAAATACCAGAAGCCAGCATGTGCTGGAAAAGGTGGGCTTTCAGCTTTTATATGCAGACGAACAGCGAAAGCACTATCAAATCAGGAGGGAACACCGTGGAATATGAAATGGTAAGAGAGATCAAAAACCTCTGTCCCAACAATCAGATGCGGGACATTTTCTTCGACGAGGTGCAAACCGACGATCCGGTGGCCTATGTGTGCGCGTTCCTCAAAGGAAAGGCGGTGGATGTGGCCGCGGAAACGGGGGAGGACGGCGCTGTTACCGTCCATGCCACCTGCGACGGGCTGATCCAGAAATTTGTGTTTACGCCAATTTGAATACAGGCAAAGCAGGCCATCCCGGTTTGGGATGGCCTGCTTCTTATGCGATTTTCGGATTACAGTATCTTGGCACCGCAGTTCTTGCAGAACTTCGCCTGGGCAGGGCATTTCGCACCGCACTCGGAGCAGAAAATATGATCCGCGGCAGGGGTTGCCTGTTCGGCTGTCTGCACCGGGGGCTGTACCGGGGGCTGAGCAGCAGTTTGCATTTGCTGGAAGGCAGCGGCTTGCTTGGTTGTGCCGCACATACAGGTTTCGGCATAACCGGGATTGACATGGCCGCAGGTGCATTTCCAGGTGAGTGCGGGAGTGGGCTCAGCCGGCATACTGGCGCGCTGTGCGTCGTCGGTGGCCTTGGCGCGGTTCATGGCATCGCAGAACACAAAGGCGGCAATGGCGAACATGACCAATGCAGCAATGTGCGCAATGTTGGCAATGTCGCTCATGGAATCCTCAGAGGTCAGCAAGGAAAGGGAAATGCCCAGATCTTCCAGACTCTCCTGAATGTCCATATAAGCAACCAGTGTGAGGACAAGGTAGATGCAGACCAGAACGCCGGATGCGGTAACACCGTCGGTATGTGCTTTCTTGGAGATAGCAGTCGTATCCACAGCGTCCACAAACTTGCGCAGGGAGGAAACGGCAACCAAATTGAAAACAACGTAGGCCAAAGGCATGAACAGCACTTCCAGAATTTCGCCAAAATAATCCATGGCACCGTCGATCGTCAAAATAGTCAGCAGAACGCCGCCCAGAACACAGCTGAACATTCCAACATATGTGTTGATACCTGCTTTCGTGGTTTCTGCGCCCTGTCTTCCTTCGGAGCTATACATTTGCCAGAGACCGACGGTGATGATGATCGGTCCAATGAACATAAACAGGGCGGCGATCATTGCAATGCCCATGAAAGCGGATACCTCGAACAAATCAAAGCAGTACTCCAGATAATCCAGTGAGGGAATCACCTGGATGGCGGAAATGCCGGCATAGAGAGTGTAGGCGATGATTGCGCACAGGATCAACGGGGATTTGGTAAATTGGCGGATGGCCTTTGCTGTGGCGGAAGGCGCATTCGGTGCGGCGGTGGGAACAGTGGGATTGCTGTAATTCATAGACATCTCTCCATTCTTTTTTGTATTATGCCGTGGAATCTGCATCAAGTATAGCAGATTGGGTCGAATCCTGCAAGGTGTTTTTGCTTTTAGGACAGAAAAAGGGAGCAGATGCCCTGGTTCTTACGGTGTGATTGGATTACAAGATTTTGGCGCCGCAGTTGATGCAGAATCTTGCCTGGGCAGGGCATTTTCCGCCGCACTCGGAGCAGAAAATATGGTCTGCTGCGGGGGCGGTCTGTGTTTCAGCAGCGGCTCGATCGATGACGGCCTGGTGCTTGGAAGCACCGCATATGCAGGTGGTGGTATAGTCGGGATTGACATGGCCGCAGGAGCACTGCCACATATGAACAACTTCCGGCGCAGAGGGTTGCTCTGCCTGCCGCCTTTTATCTTCAAATCTTGCCCGGAGCATGGCGTTGTTAAATACAAAGGCGGAAATGCCGAACAGCAGCAGCGCGGCCATGTGGCAAATGCTGGCCAGTTCCGACACGGAAGTGAGCTGCAGGTCAGACAGCACAGAAAATGCACCAAGGCTTCCCACTGTGTCGATCACATTCAGATAAGCCAGCAAAGTAAGGGCTAGGTAGATCATGACCAACTTGCCCACGGTGGAAACACCTTCGTTGTGGGCGATTTTCAGGAGGGCGGAGGTGTTCACGGCGTTGACAAGCTTGCGCAGCCAGGCAACAGTAACCAAGCTGAAAACAATATAGCCCATCGGTATGAGCAATTCGCTCAAGATCATACTCAAACCCACAACACCACCGACAAAGACCAGGGCCAGGGCCACCGATGCGATCAAAGTGATATAGAGTCCCAGATAGGTGTTGATACCCGCGTTGACGATATTGGCACCCTGTTTTCCCTCGTGGCTATACATGATCCAAAGGCCGGCGGTGATGATGATCGACGCAATGAAGAAGAAAAACAGCGTCAGTGCAGCAAGACCAAGAAAGAAGGAGATCTCGAAGATGCTGAAACAAACACGTATATGTTTCAGTGTGGGGAGCATTTGGATCGTGGTGATGGCACTGTAGCAGGTGTAGGCGATGACAGCCATCAGCACCAGAGGGGATCTGGTGAATTGGCTGGTGGCACGGCTGGCCGCGGATAACGCGCCGGGGCTGACTTGGGCAGCCTGTGGCTGATTTTGATACATAATCCGATCCGTCCTTTCATCTGGGATATTCCATAATATACCACATCCGGACACAATTTGCAAGAAAAGGAATCCATGGGACAGGCAACAGGGTGGGAATGTCTGCTGCACACGGACAAATAGCTGCAATGTATCTGTACAAAGTGACAAAATTTGGGAAAAGGGGGCTTTTTGTATAAATTGTTATTGAATTTCTTGGACGCTTGTGATACGATATATAAGTATCAATATGGGACGAGTGCGCCCATTTGACAAAATCCCTAGCAACAAGGAGAAACACTATGCCTCATACCATTGCAGTTGCCGGCAAGGGCGGTGTGGGTAAGACCACCACCTGCGGTATGTTGATCGACTATCTGTGCAAAAAGAATAAGGGCCCCGTTCTGGTGGTGGACGCTGACGCCAACTCCAATTTGAACGAAGTGCTGGGCGTGGAAGTGGAAACTTCTCTGGGTGCCATCCGCGAGGAAATGGCCCAGGCGGAAATGAAGGGCACCATCCCCAAGGGCATGACCAAGGCCGAGTATGCCGAAGTGAAGTTCAACTCTGCCCTCATCGAAGAGGACGATTTCGATATGCTGGTCATGGGCCGCACCCAGGGCAAAGGCTGCTACTGCTATGTCAATGGCGTTCTGAAGACCCAGGTGGACAAGTATGCCAAGAATTATTCCTATATCGTCATGGACAACGAAGCCGGTCTGGAGCACGTGGCCCGCGGTACGCTGCCCCATGTGGATACCATGCTGCTGATCTCTGACTGCTCCCGCCGTGGCATTCAGGCTGTGGCAAGAGTGGCGGAAATGATCAATGAGATGGAACTCAAGCCTGCCAAGATGGGCCTGATCGTCAACCGGGCACCCGGCGGTGAGCTGGCTGACGGCATCCGGGAGGAGATCGAAAAGCACGGCCTTACCCTGTTTGGCGTGCTGCCTCAGGACGATGCTGTTTACCGCTGCGACTGCGAGGGCGAGCCTTCTGCCAAGCTGCCGGACAGCGATCCGATGAAAGTTGCCCTTAAGGGCATCATGCAGACCATCGGTCTGTAACAATGCCTTCCCCTTGAGGGGGAGGTGGCCGAGCGTAAGCGAGGCCGGATGAGGTGTTGGCGCAATTTGAATGACACCTCATCAGTCACCTGTGGTGACAGCTTCTCCTCAAGGAGAAGCCATAAATTCAGATACAAGATCCTGACCGGGGAAGGCCGTTCCGGCAACCACCCCAGGCCGCCTGATCAGCGGTACGCTCTGCGGTCATGAGGCAGAGTGGTGCCTGCGGTTTGTCGGCATACCGCATTTCCCGCAAAGGACGATGTATAAATATCAAAAAATCCAAACCAAGGGGGAAAATCAATTATGTCTTTCGCACCCAAGACGGCACCCTTCAGCGGCAAGATCAATGCCGTGACTCTGGGCACCGGTGACAACGCTATCGTCATCGGCGGTCAGAATGTGCTGCCCTTCTACACCTTCGATGCACCCATCGAAAACGCACCCAAGGTTGGCGTTGAGGTCTCCGACCTGGCCAACGACTGGACCCACGAGAGCCTGAAGGAGTTCTACGCAGGCTGCACTACCATGGTTGACTATGCCAAGAAGGCTGCAACCATCGAAGGCGCTGACTTCCTGATGCTGAACTTCCAGAGCGCTGATCCCAACGGCAAGAACCGCTCCACCGCTGAGTGTGTTGCCGATGCCAAGGCTGTTGCCGAGGCTGTTAACCTGCCCCTCGTCGTGATGGGCTGCAAGAACCTGGAGAAGGACAGCGAGCTGCTGGCCGCTCTGGCTGAGGCTCTGGCTGGCAAGAACGTGCTGGTCATGTCCGCAAAGAACGAAAACTACAAGACTGTCGGCGCTTCCGTCGCGCTGGCCAACGGCCAGAAGGTCGGCGCTGAGACCGCTGACGACATCAACCTGGCTAAGCAGCTGAACATCATGATGAAGGGTCTGAACGTGGATCCCGCTGCCATCGTGATGGACATCGGCACTGCCGCTGTCGGCTACGGCTACGAGTATGCCGCCTCCACCTTCGATCGCATCCGTCTGGCTGCCCTGGCTCAGGGTGACACCGACCTGCAGATGCCCATCCTGGCTGCCGTTTGCAACGACACCTGGGGCGTCAAGGAAGCCTCCGCTACTGAGGAAGACGAGCCCGCATGGGGCTGCCGCGACGAGCGCGCCATTTCCATGGAAGTCGCCACCGCTGCTGCCAACCTGACCGGCGGCGCTGATGCTGTTGTTCTGCGTCACCCCGCTTCTGTGGCTACCATCAAGAAGTTCATCGCTGAACTGATCTAATCAGAAGGAGGATACATACAATGGCTTTGAAAGGTCTCGATATTTTTAAGCTGTCTCCTAAGACCAACTGTAAGGAGTGCGGCAACCCCACCTGTATGGCATTCTGCATGAAGGTGGCTCAGGGTGCTGTGTCCCTGGACAAGTGCCCCCATTTCTCCGCTGAGGCTCTGGCTACTCTGAACTCTGCCACTGCTCCTCTGATGAAGACCATCTCCGTTGGCGA